>NZ_ASPS01000022.1:0-66136 GCF_000517865.1 Paenibacillus sp. FSL R7-269 | reverse complement strand
ACACAGGGGCTTGGACAGAAGTTACAGACATTACGGTTACTGGTCTGATACCGGGCACGTATTATGTGCGGGTGAAGGCTACGTCAACTGACTTTGCCTCGGTTATTGCTCAGGTGACCGTGCATGACTCGGATGCCGTGATCCCGGCAGCTCCAGAAGTGGTAGCGGATGATCTGAACAATACGATTATGGGCCTGAATACCAGCATGGAATTCTCCGTGGATGAGGGACCCTTCGTACGATATGACGGAACCAACCTGCCGAACCTGAGCGGGGAGCATACGGTGAAGGTTCGTGTGGCGGCCAGCGGATCGGTTCCGGCGGGACCGGCAACTACGCTGACTTTTACAACGAATGTCTTGAGCCCTGCCGGGGACTTGGCTGTGAGTGCCAGTGATCCGAGTGGTGCAGAGAGTAACGGCTATACGCAAATCAAGGTTACGCCTGCACCAGCTGAAGGGCATAAGCTGCTGTATAAGAATTTTGGTGCTGGTAGCATCATTGTACCGAATGTAGGAGACCTTCTAACCGGATACACCCTTGTAGGCATTGAAGGGCTAGTTCCGGCAGCCGATGGGGATACGCTTGGGATTGCTGAGGTAGATGAGGAAGGCAGAGTGGTGAAATACGGCAGCGTCATGGCAGTAGTTGCGGTGACGACTCCGGTAACGCCGACTCCCGAACCGGTCAGCCCGGGAAGCGGAAATAACCCAACTGCCGGAAGTAACACGAACAGCGGGACTCCTTCCGGGAATCCGTCCAGTACGGTCACCGATGTGATTGTCCTTGTGAACGGCAAGGAGGAGAACGCGGGTAAAGCAACGACCACGACCACCGGTAACGTTAGAACAACGACCATCGCGGTAGATCCGGCCAGATTGCAGGCGAAGCTGGATGCCGAGGGGAACGGCGCTGTAGTAACTATTCCGATGATGCTGGATTCGAATGTGATTGTCGGAGAATTGAGCGGCCAGATGATCAAGAATATGGAGAATATGGCGGCCACCCTGGTGCTTCAGACCAGCAAGGGGAGTTATACCTTACCTGCATCCGAGGTTAACATCGCCGCATTGGCCGCAAGATTAGGTAACGGAGCTAAGCTGGATGACATTACGCTGAGAATTACCATTAGTGATGCTTCGGCTGCCATGAACCAGGTGGTTAGCGCTGCGGCAGGCAGAGACGGCCTTACCCTTGCAGCACCAGCCCTGGATTTCACGGTTACTGCTTCTTCCGGGACCTCAACAGTAGAGTTGAACCGGTTCAATGCTTATGTATCGCGGACAGTGGCGCTTCCGCAGGGGGTTAACCCGAACCGGCTTACAACAGGTATCGTTGTTGATCCGGATGGAACGGTGCGTCATGTACCCACCCGAATCATCCTGAAGGAAGGTAAGTATTATGCAGAGATCAACAGTCTGACGAACAGCACCTATTCGGTGGTCTGGCATCCGCTGACGTTCGCGGATGTGGAGAAGCATTGGGCGAAGAATGCAGTGAATGACATGGGCTCCCGTCTGGTCATTAACGGGGTGAACGAATCAACGTTCAACCCGAACGCTGACATCACCCGTGCAGAGTTCGCAGCGATTATCGTACGCGGTCTGGGCCTAAAGCTTGGAGAGGGAGCTGCGAAGTTCGCAGATGTTCCGGCGAGTAGCTGGTATGCAGCAGCAGTCGGGGCAGCCTCCGAAGCGGGTCTGATCAACGGCTTCGAGGACGGAACCTTCCGTCCTGGAGACCGGATCACACGCGAGCAGGCCATGAACATTATTGCCAAGGCGATGAAGCTGACCGGTCTCGCAGAACAGACCGGCGCAGTGGACACCGCAGGCGTGCTTGCAGCCTTTACGGATGCAAGCCGCACGGGAGCCTGGGCGAAGGACAGCCTGGCGCTGGCAGCCTCCGCTGGCTTAATCACCGGCCGCGGCGGCAATAAGCTGGAGGCACAGGCTAACGTCACCCGCGCTGAAGTGGCGGTGCTGATCCAGCGTCTGCTCCAGAAGTCGAAGCTGATTGATTAATGGTCTAAACTAAATTATACAAACCCAAAAAAGCGGATTCAGGCATTGAGCTGAATTCGCTTTTTTACGATTGAATTTTGACATTTGGCGTGTACCTAATTATAGAAAATCTAGAGCTGGGAGGGGGCGGGGTGCTGCGCGTAAGCAGTTGGATTTTATACACTTGTTGCAGAGCGGATGAGTCCTAAAGGGACAGTAGTTGGATAAATGACACTTAATGGATCACAATTCAGCTGAATTGGCACAATCAATAGAACTAGTTGCTGTTTTTCCACCTGTTTGCGTACAATCCTCAGAAAGCGATAAATTAAGATACGTTTGTCCACTTGCTGATCACCCGGACGATTGGAAGCTTGGTGTTTGCTAGAAGAGGTCTGGTATTTGCTATAATTGGCTATAACAGAATCTTCAGGAGAGGGGCATGCCAGTGTGTTTATTGTTAACGTAGAAGCAGCTATCTGTAAGGAAGATAAGTGGCTTGTGATTACACGAAGTACCCAAGAAGAGCATGCAGGAGGGACTCTGGCTCTTGTAGGGGGAAAAGTGGATATTGAGGGCAACACGCTTGAAATCCTCGAACGGACGGTGAAGCGCGAGTGCGAGGAGGAGGTTGGCATCGTGATCAAGGATGCGGTTACTTTTGTGTATAGCTCCTCCTTCGTAACTGAGGATGGGCGTCATGTCATCAATATGGTGTTCCTATGTGAATATGAGAGTGGTACGGCAACTAACCGGAGTCCGGATGAAGTGGAAGCCGTCCACTGGCTGACCTGCGATGAGATCATGAAGCATCCCCTGGCTCCTCCCTGGACCCAAGAGAGTATTAGAAGAGTAGCGCTCATACCCACCCCGTGAACTCCAGAATACTCGCCTTCGCCGATTGCGCCTCCGACTGTGCACCCTTGCGCCATTCCTTGGGCGAGAGGCCCATCAGCTTGGAGAAGCAGCGGTTGAAGCTGGAGATGGAGTGGAAGCCGACCTTCTCCGAGATCTCCAGAATGGAATCCTCGGTGCTCTTCAGCTGCTTACAGGCTTCCTCAATCCGGGTGCTGCTCAGGAAATCCAGCGGGGCGGTGCCCATAATGTCATGGAATTTGCGGCGGAAGTGGGTGGTGCTTAAGTGGCATAGCTCGGCCAGATCATTAATGGTCATCGGCGTCATATAGTTCCTGGTGATATACTCCAGCGCAGGGGAGATTACGAAGTCGCCCTTCAGGCTATGCCCGGCCTCCTGGCCGCTCAAGGCTTCGTTCGTAGAATGAATGCGGAGCAGCTCAATGTACAGGGATAGCAATAAGCCGTACGCACTCTCCTGATAATAAGGCTTCTGCTGCTGCAATTCGAGGACGATGGAGGTAGCCAGCGTATAGATGAGGGGGTGCTTGTCCCTGTTCAGAATACAGTTCGCGCCCTGCACCGCCCAGAGATTCGGCTCGAAGCCGGCGTAGGCGCTCTTGAAGGAATGCTGAAACAGATCCTCCGGCGAGAAAAACAGATAGGACCACAGACTGGCCTCTCCCGGAGAGCTGTACGTCGTGTGGGGCAGATACCGCGGCAGGAAGGTCACATCCCCGGCGGCAAAAGGCACGTTCTCGCCCTTAATCTCCATAATTCCGCTATCCGAATAGCAGATCCCGATCTCCAGATGGTTATGGAAATGCAGGTGCTCACTCTTGATATCGGAGATCTTCCAGCGTTCGCCGCTGAGCAGCAGGACAGGGAATTGGATCGGCAGGCTATAGTGGCGGTACTCAATGACGGGTTTCTTTTTTCTGGGCATCTTCAGTAGCTCCTGTCCTTCTTACGTTAGAATAGGAATGAAGAATAAAGGGTCGAAATTGCGCAGTTTTGATGTGAATGTGCTTAGATGTAGAACATTTTACTGCTTACAATAGATTCTGTAAAGCGCTTGCAAACGGATGGACGGATGATAGCTGCCTTAAGAGACGCAGGGAACAGGAGAGGGGAATACACATGCTTCAAGTTACATATAACCGGGAAGAAATCTTAAGTGTAATCGATAAAGTGGCAAGGAAGACGCTGGCGATGGATTTAACGTGGGAGTGGCCTTGCGGCGTTGCCTATTACGGGGTGTCCAGGGCCTACCAGACCACGGGGAACCAGGACTACCTGGACCAGCTGGTGAAGTGGGTAGATGAATATATTGAGCTGGGGCTGCCCGCCTTTACGGTCAACACCTGTGCAATGGGCCATATGCTGATCACGTTGTACGAAGAGACCGGGGAGCAGAAGTACTGGGATATTGTGTTGAGTAAAATCGGCTATATCCGGGGGAGCGCGCTGCGGTTCGGGGATCAGGTGCTGCAGCATACGGTCTCGGCATCCAATGACTTCCCGGAGCAGGCCTGGGCGGATACGCTGTTCATGGCGGCGTTCTTCCTGCTGCGTGTGGGCAGCAAGCTAGAGGATCAGGAGCTGATCCAGGACGCGCTGAACCAGTATTACTGGCACATCAAATACTTACAGGACCCAAGCACCGGCCTTTGGTTCCACGGCTACAACCATGTGAAGCAGGACCATATGTCCGGGCTGTACTGGGGCCGGGCGAATGCGTGGGGAGCCTATACCATGTCGCAGGTGAAGCCGATGCTTAAGGAGTGGTACCTGTACCCGCAGTGCATGGATGTGGAGTGCTCGCTGCGGGATCAGCTGGCGGCGCTGAAGCTGGTGCAGACGGAGAACGGTCTGTGGCGCACGCTGCTGGACGATGAGGAGTCCTATGAAGAGGTGTCGGCATCCTGCGGGATCGCGGCGGCCATGGTGAATAACGGTAATCCGCTGCATACCAAATATGTGCAAAAGGCCCTGAAGGGCATTCTGGAGAACATCACCGAAGACGGACGTGTATTGAACGTATCAGGCGGTACGGCTGTCATGAAGGACCGTGAAGGGTACCGCCATATTCCCAAGGACTGGACTCAGGGCTGGGGCCAGGGCCTCGCGCTTGCGTTCCTGTCGGATCTGCTCAAATAGGAGGAATTCTGTTGACGACACCATCCACAGGCTCCACAGGAGCTTTTACCCTGCCGGGGGAAGCCGGTTATGAAGCACTGACCTTGAAGCTTGCCGAACGCTGGGGGGCCGATGTCATTCGTGACAGTGACGGCACGCAGTTGTCGGAAGAGATTATCAGTGCCGGTTACGGCATCTATTCGACCCTGTGTATCATCCGCGACCATAACGCTTGGGCGTCGAGGAACCCGGACAAGCTGCAGCAGACCTTCCTGATTACAAGTCCGAAGGTGGCTGTGCAGGATTACCTATCCATCTACCTGCTGGAGGATTTCTTCGCAGAGCAGTTCCGGGTGAATGATTCCCGTGAGGCGTTCAAGTACTGGCAGGTGTACGACCGGACAACCGGGAAGGAGGTGCCGGGGGAGCAGTGGAATTACGACCGGGAGTCCGGCAATGTGGTGCTAACCGGCATAACGCCTTGGCATAAATATACGGTCAGCTTCATGGCCTACCGGATCTGGGAAGAGATCTCCATGTACAACCATACGACGAATCACTGGGACAAAGAGCATCTGATGCAGATTGATCCGATGTATAAGGAGACCCGGCAGTACCTGCTGGACTGGATGGAGGACTGGTGCAGGGAACATCAGGCGACGACCGTGGTCCGCTTCACCTCCCTGTTCTACAATTTCGCCTGGATCTGGGGCCGCAGCGGGCAGAACCGCCATCTGTTCTCGGACTGGGGGTCCTACGATTTCACGGTGAGCGCGCGGGGCCTGGATCTGTTCGCGGAGCAATACGGCTATTCGCTGTGCGCAGAGGATTTCGTGAACGGCGGCAAATACCGTGTCAGTCATATTCCGGCGGAGCAGCGTAAGCTTGACTATATGGCTTTTATCAACGATTTCGTCATCGGGTTCGGCAAGCAGTTAATTGACATTGTCCATAAGCACGGCAAGCTGGCGTATGTCTTCTATGATGACAGCTGGGTGGGCGCAGAGCCATACAATGACCGCTTCGGGGAGTTCGGCTTCGACGGGATGATCAAATGCGTGTTCTCGGGCTATGAAGCCAGACTCTGCTCAGGGGTGAAGGTGGAGACGCATGAGATCCGGCTGCATCCGTATCTGTTCCCGGTTGGCCTGGGCGGCGCACCTACCTTCATGGAGGGAGGCAATCCCACACTCGATGCGAAGCAATACTGGATTAACATCCGGCGTGCCCTCCTGCGTGAGCCGATCGACCGGATTGGCCTGGGCGGCTATCTGCATCTGGTCGAGCCTTACCCGGATTTCTGTGCGTACATTGAGAAGATTGCGGATGAATTCAGGGAGATCAAGGAGCTGCACAGGCAGGGGAAGCCGTATCACATCAAGACTAAGGTAGCTGTTCTGCACTCGTGGGGCAAGCTGCGGTCGTGGACCCTCTCCGGCCACTTCCATGAGACGTATATGCATGATCTGATTCATATTAATGAGGCCTTATCCGGCTTACCGGTAGAGGTGCGGTTTATCGACTTCGGGGATGTCCGACAGGGTGCCTTGCAGGATGTGGATGTGGTGATCAATGCAGGCAGCGCCGGTTCAGCGTGGAGCGGCGGGGTGCACTGGAAGGACAGCCAGGCGGTGGACGCCTTGACAGAGTGGGTGTATAAGGGCGGCGTATTGATCGGGGTGAATCAGCCTTCCGCCGTGGACGGCTACGATCATTACTTCCGGATGGCGCATGTTCTCGGGGTGGATGAGGATACCGGCGCACGGGTGGCGCATGGCAAATGGGCTTATGAAGTTCAGCCGGTGCAGGGACTGGTGCCGGATGGCGTCAGCCTCACGCCGAAGAACGGGGTCTATCTGACCGATGGGGCTGCTGCGGTGGTCCGTGAGGCAGAGGGCAAGCTGGCCCTGACTGTGAATAGCTTCGGGAGAGGGAAGGGCATCTACCTGCCGTCCTTGGCCTTCAGCTGGGAGAATACCCGCCTGCTGCTGAATCTGATCCGCTATGCCGGCAATGAGCTGGAGGAGACCCGCTACCTCCCGGATAATCTCTACACCGAGTGTGCGTATTATCCGCAGAGCAAGCGCCTGGTTGTCATTAACAATAGCGCACAGCCGCAGCAGACCACCATCGAGACGGACTGCGGTCCGCAGGTTGTGGAGCTGGAAGCTTTTGATACGGTGATTCGGGTGATTGGGGAATCGAATATCTAAGATCCGTTGAACCTTTAGAGTTAAGTATGTATGATTATGGTAACCGATCCCGCCACGCCTCTTCATAATGCGTACCAAGGCGGGACTTTTTTTGCAATCGTAGCCGCTACGGCTTATGTGGAAATGCATGCTGTACTTCCCGGAGGAATGCCTATGCCAGGGTCCGCCCGCTTCAGACAATCTATCGCCTTCATCGAGGAGCATCTGCATGAGGAGATTCCGCTTGAACAAGCTGCGCAGGCCGGATTCACCTCGCTGATGCAGCTGTACCGTGACTTCTATACCTACACCGGCCACTCGGTCAAAGAGTACATCCGCAAGCGCAGGCTCTCGGTGGCGCTCGGGATGATCCGAAGCTCACAGCGTCCGCTTGCCGAGATTGCATACGCCTGCGGCTACAGCTCCCAGCAAGCCTTATGCAAGTATGTGAAATCAGCCACAAGCTTAACCCCGCTAGCCTATCAAAAAAGTACCGCCTGCTATTTCTTCCCCAGATTCGACAGTGAAGCCGTCCGGCAGGTAACCGTCAGCACAGAGATCCTTCCTGCAACCATACATATGAAATTCTATTCAACCAGACACGGCGGCATTGAACAGCAAGCGCTGGAAGCGTTATACGCTCTTCTCCCCGCCTACCAGGGCAGACTCTTCGGGCGAGACGGGCAGCCGCAGGGCGGCTTGTTCTGTTATGAGCTTGCGGTGGAGTATGGCCCAGCCTTGATGCATAGCTTAACCGGAAGTATCTTCCGGGAGCTGGAGGTTGTCCCGGAACGCAGCTTAACCTGTGCCAAGCTGGCGGTCCGAAGCGATGAGGCTGAGATCGGACTGGCCTGGGACTATCTGTATCTGAAGTGGCTGAGGACCAGCATGTTCGAGCAGGATGAGGAGCGCTACGGGGAAGAGTATATCCGCAAGGGCAGCGAGGTGAAGAGGCTTATTCTGTATGTGCCGGTGAGGAAGCGGACGGATTATGACAAGATCAGTGTGAGCTTCAGTGAAGGTCTTGAATTTCTGGCTGCGTCCAGGGAAGGGGAGCAGGCGGAAGAGGAGGCAGCGGCAGCCGTGATGAACTATTGCTCAAGGCATCATCCTGAAGTGCTAAGAACGGCCAGCATGTTCTGCGTCATCCAGCACGGCGGGCGCTGTACCTGCGGAGTCCGGCTGGAGCGGGGGCAAGCGGTAGCGCTCGCCGGAGATAGCGGCCTTCAGATTCTGCAGGCTCCCGAAGGCAGGTATGCGGTGCTTGAGAGCAGCAGCTATGGAGACCGGGGAATGTTTATCGCGCTTTTGGAGAGCTGGGTAGAGGAGAGCGGGTGTAGCAGGGAGGGGACGTTTCCTTTTACCACCTATGAGACAGTAGCCCCGGGCCGCCCGGATGCCATAACGATGAGCGTGTGGATGAAGCTGAAAGATGTTAAGAAGTGATAATATTTACAAACCGTGAGCTACTATACTTGAGCTTAACCAGGAGAGGAGCTGACCTATGAATCTGAGCAAGCAAGCACTGCCGCAGCAAGCAGCTGAAGGCTATAGTCCCCGTGTGAAGCCGGTAATCCTGAGAATGGTGGAGGAGCTGAAGCAGATGGAGATGTTAAGTGAGGTTCATGTAGAGCAGGTTACGGAGCTGTGCAGCATTGTGGACAGGCCGGAAATGAAGGTTGTGGGGATTGCGCTGCCGATATCGTATGAGAGCCGGGGTTATGGCGGGTATTATGATTCCGGGCAGGCGGGCGGTACGATTAATGATTATTTTTATACGAAAAAGCTGGCGGCAGAAGGAGAGATTGCACTGCTCTCCAGTCTGATAGAGCACCAGATTAAGGGCCGGGAGATCGTCACAGTACGCACCGGGGTTCAGGGGGATGGCAACTACAAAGTGATTGTGGGCATGGAGGTAAGCAGCTTCGAGGGGCTGCCAGCGCATTTGCCGGAGTATACGGAGACGCTGACCGTACCCGCTTGCCGGTATGCCAAGGTTCTGATCAATGAATCGAAGAGCGCCGGGCGGACCGGCTACGAGGAACGGATGCACGCCGATGAATATTTCGTGGGTGAATTCCGCAACGATACAAGCTATGTCTATAATCCCGCCGGCCTCAGCTTCAATACATATGACCCGTCCGGTGAGATTCTTACCAAATACGAGCCGGTGATTCTGCCAGGGAATACGGCTGAACAGTTCGGCTCCCTGCGCTTCAAGCCGGTAACGCTGCCGGAGATGAAGATTGCCTGCAGCATGACGCTGCCGGAGGATGAGGAGTTTGTGATCACCAAATATTTCGGCGTGCAGGATCAGGTATTCGCCACCGGGGCAGCCCGTTATTACTTGCATGACTATTACGGATTCCCGGTGAACAGCGGGGAGGAGGGGAGGGTGAATTCCTGCTTCGGCACAAGGGTCAGCAGCTTCGATGGCCTTCCTGACAGTGTGGAGAAGATGACGGTGCCCGGGGGCATCTATCTGCATATTACCCAGCTTGAGGTGAACGGTGATCATCCGGGCATCCCGTATGATGCCGCATTCAATCATCTGGAGGAGCTGTACCTGAGCGCCCACCCTGAGTATACGCGTGACTGGAGCAGGCATGTGATTGCCCGGTTCCGCCAGGCGAACTGCGCCTCTGTCTTCGTACCGCTTGCTGCTGAATAGCTTGGCCGGGGGCCGGCGCGGGGATAATATGATAGTATAGAGGTACATTTATTTTCCCGTAGGGGTAGAAAAGAGCGTATCATGAGAATCATCATTTCACCTGCCAAAAAGATGAAAACGGACACGGATTTTCTGGAATCCCGCCAGGCTCCGCAGTTCTTAAACGAGTCACAGACGCTCCTGGCCCTGCTTCGTAAGTTGAGTTACGCAGAAGCCAAGGCGCTGTGGAAATGCAATGACGCTATTGCTGCGCTGAATATGCAGCGGATTGAAGAGATGGACCTGACCCGGAATCTGACCCCGGCGATCTTCGCCTATGAGGGCATCCAGTACCAGTACATGGCGCCGGGGATTTTTCAGACGGAGGAGCTGGACTATCTGCAGCAGCATTTGCGGATACTATCAGGATTCTATGGGATCGTCCAGCCGTTCGACGGGGTGGTCCCTTACAGGCTGGAGATGCAGGCCAAGCTGGGTGGGCGGGGCTTCAGTACCCTCTATGAGTTCTGGAACAGAAGATTAGCGGACCAGCTGTTCGCAGAGACTGACACGATTGTGAATCTGGCCTCCAAGGAATACAGCAGGTGCGTCTCTCCCTACCTCAGCAGTGATGTCCGGATGGTAAGCTGTGTATTCGGGCAGAACATCGGCGGCAAGGTGGTGGAGCGGGCGACACTGGTTAAGATGGCCCGGGGCGAGATGGTCCGGTTCATGGCGGAGCAGCAGATTACCAGCGTCGAGGAGATTCAGGGCTTCAGCGGATTTGACTTCCGGTATGAAGCGGCCTTGTCGGATGAGAACACGTATGTGTTCGTTCAAGCCAAGCAAGACAAAGAATAGGCTGATAGATTGAGCAGTATAGAGGGTAATCTTGAAGATGGTGGAAGCACCGGATTCGGGGTTACCCTTTTGTTTGAAATATTAGAATTTATATGTTTCATTCAATAACTTATCCTCATATTTCTCGCTGAAACGTTACCGTCCTTCAAAAGGACGGCAAAGCCGTTTCCACTTGTTGCGGGTGAAAGCTTACTTTTTGTAAAATAAGGAAGAACTCAGAACAGATTCAAGAGGAGGACTTATGACTGGGAGACGAGACCCATTGAATAAAGAGCGCTTACTGGGGGAGCTGGATGCCCTGGGGTATTCTGATAGAATCAAAACAATCACACGACTAGGCCGTGATCACCTGGGGTCCCCGGAATACTCACAGCTACTTACCTCCTTACTTGGGGGCGGGGTTTATGAAGCGCGGCTGGCCCTGATGGGGGCGATCGCTACGCTGGATGGTTCTGTGATCCGATCTGCGCTATATCATCCTATGGCGGGTATCAGGAAAATGGCTGCGGGCCTGCTGCCCAAGGCCGCTTCAGCCGAAGAGATTGAACACGAGCTTCCGCAGCTGTCACAGGATTGCCGCCGCAAGCTACTGCGCACGGTAGCCCTGATGAACCGCCAGGAGCTGGCGGAGCGGCTATTGCCAGTGGTACAGGCCCGGTGGGGCCCGGAGGAGGCAGCGATTGTGCTGCAGGCTTGCTCTGCGGCTACCGTCTGCGCGCGGCTGGCTGAGCTGGGGTACGCCATTAAGGATTGGAAAAAGCTGTCCAGCCGCCATCTGGAGGTGGTCGCGGAGTATTTCACCAGCGAGCTGGAAGCGGCCCCGCTAAGGGCTAAGGGGCTGGTCTGGTCGCAGTTCTCCTCCGCGATGGAGCATCTGAGTAGTCACAAGCCTGACCTGGTGCTGGCTTATGCGGTGAACCATGGGCCGGCAGACATGCTGCCGCCTCCGCTTAAGGCGAATCTTGGCACACTGATGCGCCTGAGACCAGGCGCGGTGTATGAGCTGCTGATCCGGACGCAGACGCGTGGTGAGCTTATGACTTATGGTGTGCCTGAAGCTGTGCTCAAGCGGGCGAAGCTCCTCTCCATGGATCAATTGTCGCAGCTTGCCAAGCTGCTGGCGGACGAGCCCTACCATGTGGCGCGGCTTCTGGAGCATCTTGCGCCTTCTAAGCGCCAGGAGATTTTCGATGCTGCGTATGAGGAGGAGAAGCGCCGGGAGCGGGTTTATCCGGAGGGGCTGCTGTATGTATTGCCGCATGCGCTGCGTGACCGGGAGGCTGCCCGGATGCTGGGCCTGCGTGAGATCAGGGAGAGCCGGGAGAACACCCTGCGCATCACAGCCGCCCGCCCGATTCTTCAGGTCAGAGAGCAGCTGGAGCAGGCCACCCGGGTATCGAATGCAGATGAACGCGCTACGGCGCTGATGCAGCTGGTCCGCAGCACCGTTCTGGCAAGGCAGGGAATGGATGCTACACTACTGACCTTAGGCCGCATCCGTAATGATCAGGACCCTGTCCGGGCGGCGGTGTTCAAGGAGCTGTCGGAGAGTCCGGCGTCTGTGTACGAGGCTGCCCATGTCCCTGCGCTTACTGTGCTGGTAGACAGTGTGATTGATGCCAGAGACACCTCCTATGGTACGAGGTACTCTGTGCAGCAATTGGCCTTCTCGATTCTGCGCCATCAGGCGGCGGAGACGGGCGGGGAGCTGTTCAAGTTCGCGCTGAACACGCTCCAGAAGCTGGCGAAGCAGGACGGGCAGCTCTCCCTGCCGTCCCTTGCGAAGAACATGCCGCGGGGCGTGGAAGAGATCATCTTTGACGGCATCTATTCCTACGCTGCGCAGGCGGGCAAGCGGGAGGATTACAACCTGGTGCTGAGCCTGGCAACTTCTTTTGGTAAAAGGGGGTACGGGATCTTCAAGCTACAGCAGCTTTTACGGGAAGCCACCCGGGCCAAAACCGAGGGAACCGCTATCCGGGCAACCCGTCTCTGGCTGGAGCCGCTGCAGACGCGCGATGAACGGGTGAAGGAGCTGCTGGATGCAGATCCAACGTATATCACCATCCACGAGGTGTTCTTGCATCTGCATCTGAAGCGCCAGGAATGGCTGGACCCTTATATTTCGGGCGCTGCGATCAAGGGCAAGTTCCTCTCGGGCAAAACGGTCTATCCCGTTCCGGCTGCGGACGGATTCTACCGCTGGCTGCCGCGCCAGCAGGAGGCGTACGGTGCTCTGTTAAGCACAGTCGCAACGGGTTCCAAGTACAGCTTGTTTGAGCGCTCGAGAGCGATTAGAATCATGGCCAGTATGCCGGATGGGAACCCGGAGCGGCTGTATGAACTGGTACAGGACAAAGAGGTGGCGGTAGTGGAGGCAGCGCTTCATGCCTTGTCCCTGCTGGAGGAGCCGGAGAAATCCCTGCCGGTGCTGCTGGAGCATCTGGATAGCGACCGGGCCCGTGTAGCGATGTACTCCATCCCAAGGTGTATCCGCCGGGTCAGTCCGCAGCGGCTGTCTCAGGCACTGAAGGCTCTGCTGAGCAGGGAGAAGCTGAAGATCACCGTCCGCAAGGAAGCCATCCGCCTGCTTGGTGCGTATAGAAGTGAGGACAGTCTTCCGCTGCTGTTGAATGAATTCGCGAAGCCTGCTGTGCATAAGGATGTGGTGATTGCTATAGGGCATGCTGCCAGAGGGCTGCTGGATGATGAACGGAGCTGGGAGGTGCTGCGTACCATCGCTGCTTCTCCAGAGCGTGATATCGCAGTAAGCTTGTTGTCCCAGCAGCCTGCTGGGCTTCCGCTTGCTTACAGACCGCGCTATCTGGACTTAATCATAGCCATTGCCGCTCACCCGGATGTATCCGTCATCAGCCAGGCTTATATTTCCATGAAGTGGTGGACAAGCGGTTATGAAGACACCGTTGCGGCGGCTGCGGCTCAGGCGGTTGCGGGTCTGAAGGACAGCTCCAGCTGGGAGTTCGCGATGATGACATTGATTGAAGCCGCCCGGGACGGCAAAGTGAACGCGGTTGTAGCCGATATCTGCCGGGAGCTGGCGGCAACACCCGTGACGCAGGAATGGAATGCAGCGGCGGATAGAGACCTGCCGCACCGGCAGCGCCTGCAGGTGCTCATCAAGCAGTTAACCGGTCTGCCTAAGAGTACAAGCATACAGCTTAACCCGTTGTACCTGGAGCTGGCCGGCACACTGGCCGCCGACGAGACTTTATATGAGCTTGTCTTGACCTTATATATCGCAGTGATCGATTGGAGTCGCGCAGAGGAGGCGTCCGGGTATGTGAAGCGGATCGCACGGGAGGTGACCCGTCAGCCTCAGCTCTTGAGCGAGTTGTACCGCGGGCTTGCCGCCAGCCTGGAGAACAGCGCCGGATTCTGGATACCGGAGACATTGCTTGAGATTGTGGATGTTCTGCGGGCAGAACCGTCTTACGAGGCTCCGTATCTCGGACTGTCGTTGCTGGAAGCGGCGGGAAGCGCACTGCGCTGGAGCCCGGAACCGTCAGAGCGTCTGCGGGAGTACAGGAATCATGCGAATCCCGCAGTCCGCACACAGGCGCTGAATATTTGGACGGCGAGAGAGTCACGGCTGTTTATGCTATAACCGCATATGCAGGATGGGCCAAGGCTTGCCTTGCTCATCCTGTTCGGAGCGGCCATAGACCCGGAAGCCTAAATGTTCATAGAATCCGGCAGCATTAAGAATAAATAAGAATCGAGATGAAGCGATATGATGACCCGTCAGCGGCTGATCCGGTTTGGCGGAATGGCGTTTATTTGTTCCGGCCTGCTCTTCCTGGCCCAATATCTGTTCCTGAGATCGGTGCCTGCTCCTCCGCTGGAGGATGCTGCGCTCTTATCATGGCTGAGCGAATGGCGATTCCAGCTCTCAATGGCAGACGAGGTGCTGTTCTTTGCTGCGGTATTGCTCATCCCCTCCATCGCGGCATTATACCGGCTGCTGGTGCAGGTGAATCCGGTCCTGACTGAGTTTGGCTGCGGCCTGCTGGCGGTTAGCGTTCCTGTCTATATCGTGTTGGTTATTATTCTGGGGAGGCTGGTCTATCCGGTATATGGGATTGAGCTTACGCCGGAGAGCTACAGGCTGATCATCAGCTTCTATTACGGGGGCGTGCATTGTGTCGCATTAGTTGTTGGAATCGCAACGATTCTGCTGAGCCTTGTGATTTGGAAGAGCGGACTGGGACAATTCACGGCAGCCCTCGGGCTTCTGACCGGGGTGTTTGATCTAATCGGCTCCTATCCATGGTTACTTGGTGAGGGAATGATCCTGATCTCCCAGTTGCTGTTCTCCGGTTGGCTCGTCATTCTTGGCGTTAACATGCGAATGAGTGCGACAAGAGGGACCGATTAAGGCCATCGACCCAAAAGATTAATGACGGGCCTTCCAATTCTTGATACAATAAAACCACTTAAGTGAAATTATTCACAACTAAAGCGGCTAATGATTGCTATAACGGGTGTGATTGCATATTATATGTATAAAATTATAAAGCACATTTGTAAAAGTGAGGGGGATTGGAATGGCGACACATCGCTTGAACAGTATGGAAGTTAAAAAGATGAACCGGAATGCCATTTACCGGTACCTGTATCACCGTGAATCCACTTCCATTCAGGAGATTGCACAGGCGCTGGGTCTAAGTCTTCCAACCGTGACACAGAATCTCAAGGAACTGCAGGAACGCGGGCTGATTGAGGAGACCGGGCTGTATGAATCCACCGGGGGGCGTAAGGCCAAGTCGATGGCCTGTAACAGTGTGGCGGGATATGCCGTCGGACTGGATATTACCCTGAATCATGTGGGGATTGTCGTCATTGACTTGAGCGGCAGAATCATTAAGAATGTCAGGAATCATTATCCGTTTGCAAATGAGGAGACCTACTTCCATGGGGTAGGCAAGCTGGTGGAGGAGTTCGTAGAGGAATGTCAGCTGGACCGCAGCCGGATTCTGGGAGTAGGCATTGCGCTGCCTGCGATTCTATCCGGGGACCGGCAGACGGTAAGCTATGCTACAGTCATAGATTTCAAGGGAGGCAGTGTCCGGCGGTTCGCCGAATACATCCCTTATCCCTGCGTCCTGAGCAATGATGCGAATGCGGCGGGACTCACTGAACTGTGGGGAGAGCAGGACATACACAATGTGGTCTATCTGTCCCTTAACAATAGTGTGGGTGGTGCCATTATAGCCGGTAACCAGATCTATGCAGGCCAGAACCACCGTAGCGGAGAGTTCGGGCATATGACGATTGTGCCTGAAGGGCGTACATGTTACTGCGGACAGAAGGGCTGTGTAGATGCCTATTGCTCAGCGAGGATTCTATCGGACAGCACGGGGGGGAGCATCGCGGAATTCTTCCGGCTGCTGGGAGAGGGCAAGGAGGAGCAGCGGGCTATCTGGCAGGAATATCTGGGCTATCTGGTGCTTACAGTGAATAACCTGCGGATGCTGTACGATTGCGATGTGATTCTCGGCGGCTACGCCGGGGCTCACATGGAGGAATACATTGATGAGCTTCAGGCGCTGGCAGCCCGCAAGAACACCTTCGAGCAGGATGGCTCCTACCTGCGGGTCTGCAAATATAAGCTGGAGGCCACCGCTGTGGGCGCTGCCCTGGAGCTGGTGACTGAATTTATCGACAGAATCTAGATCCGGGTTGATTTTACCCTAATACAATATCTGCTTTCCCCGCTCCTCCGGAAGAGGGACGTTGCTGCAATCGCAGCCTTGTCCTTCTCTGGGGGAGTTTTTGTTGACTTCACCCCAATTCCGTTTATAATCTTATTTAAATGGTTTTATAAAAGTATATTATTATTGAATGGTTGAAGAAGGAAGGCAAAATCCTTGAAGTAACAGGAGTTTGTTAAAGAGTATGCTAATGTTCCTGAGGAGGAGAAATGGATGAAGAACAGAGCTTTTTATATGACAGATCTGAAGCAAATGGCAATGAAGGACATCGATATGCCCGCAGTCCGGGAGGGCGAGGTCATTGTGAAGCTGGAGGTTGTCGGCATCTGCGGATCGGATGTACATTACCTGGAGCATGGCCGGATCGGTGATTTCGTGGTGGACGGAGATTTCATTCTGGGGCATGAATGCGCCGGGGAAGTGGTGGAGCTTGGCCCTGGCGTGAAGCATCTGAAGGTGGGGGACCGGGTGGCGCTGGAGCCTGGTGTGACTTGTGGCCAGTGTGAGTTCTGCAAGAGTGGCAAGTACAATCTCTGCCCGGATGTACAGTTCCTAGCTACGCCGCCGTACCATGGCTGTCTGATGGACTATATCGCTTACCCCGAGAATATGGCCTTCAAGCTGCCGGATAATGTGTCTTCGGAGGAGGGCGCACTGGTCGAGCCGCTGGCGGTAGGACTCCATGCTGCGGCGCAGGGCGGCGTTAAGCTGGGGGACCGTGTTGTGATTCTTGGAGCTGGCTGTATAGGACTGGTTACACTACTAGCCTGCAAGGCTTACGGGGCTACGGAGATTGTGGTGGTGGACATTATCGGGAAGCGGCTGGAAGCGGCGATGAAGCTGGGAGCTACGCGGGTCATCCATGCCAAGCAGGAGAATGTGCTGGAGACCATTGCGGCTTGGACCGATGGCGCGGGCGTGGATAAGGTGATTGAGACGGCAGGCAGTGAACATACGGTGAAGCAGACGCCATATCTGGTCAAAAGAGGCGGAACCATCGTCCTGGTTGGCCTGGCCGCCAAGGATATCATTGACTTCGACTTCATGCAGATTATGTTCAAGGAAGCCGGCATCAAGTCGGTCTTCCGGTACCGCAACCTGTATCCGGCAGCCATCGGAGCCATCGCGGACGGCAAGATCGACGTCAAGGGGATCGTCACACACGAATTCAACTTTGAGGAGACGCAGCAAGCGTTCGATTACGTGATTAATAATAAGGAGGATGTGGTTAAGGCGGTTATCAAGATGGGCTAGAGGGACTAAAGTTGATGGGGAATAGCTAGATGGTGAATAGAAAAAGTTAATAGATTAGCTATGGATGAATAGTGACAAGTGAGTATGGCAGAATAGCGCAGAGCTGCCCCGTTTGGGGCGGCTTTTTGGCGTTGGTCGGCTCTGAAGACGGGGTGAGGTGGAAGAAAGGGACCAATTCCTTTAGTGGGCTGAAGGTGAGCCGGAGGATGAACTGATAGGCCCCTCTTAGGTTACGAAGAGCATTAGTGCACCTGATTCCAGCCAACCCATCCTGAAGGAGTAAATGGTAGTCCGCCGCTGCCGAATTTCCCCCAATTTCCGCCCCTATCTTCGGCGAGAGTGGAATTCTCGTCGATTCATCCCAATAATTTCATAATATCAATAAAAATTGGGGGTTAATCTTTAGTTTGCGGAGAGTAATGTAAACGCTTACTAGATATAATTTTCTCGAAAGGAGGACAAGTAAATATATGGGATAACCATCAGGATAAGTTATTATTCTGTTGGGGGAAGCAAGCTGCAAGCAAACACATTATAATCGGGAGGTATTAATTGACAATGAAAAAGAAACTTCTTACGGTATTAATGACAGCGGCACTGAGCTTCAGCGCGTTCGCAGCTACTGCAGGCGCAACAGATTATTGGCAGAACTGGACCGATGGCGGCGGAACCGTGAATGCGGTGAACGGAAGTGGCGGGAATTATAGTGTGAACTGGTACAATACCGGGAACTTCGTAGTGGGTAAAGGCTGGACTTACGGATCACCGAACCGGGTTGTAAATTATAATGCAGGGGTTTTCGCGCCTTCCGGCAACGGCTACCTGACCTTATACGGATGGACCCGGAATTCCCTTATTGAATATTACGTGGTAGACAACTGGGGAACTTACAGACCAACCGGCGATTACAAAGGCACGGTGAACAGTGATGGCGGCACTTATGATATCTATCGTACCATGCGTTACGACGCTCCTTCTATTGACGGAAATGCTACGTTCCCGCAGTACTGGAGTGTAAGACAATCTAAACGGCCAATCGGCAGCAATGTCCAGATTACATTCAGCAACCACGTGAATGCCTGGCAGAGCAAATCAATGTATCTGGGAAGCAGCTGGTCATATCAGGTACTGGCTACCGAAGGATACCAGAGCAGCGGCAGCTCCAACGTAACCGTGTGGTAATGGACAAGCTGACAGGCGCCTTGCCGTTCCGGCAGTGCCGTAAGTTCAGCTAACCGTTGACAGGCTAAGGCCGGCCGGGTGGACAAGCTGCCGGCCTTATCATTTTCATGCACCGATCTGTGCTTAGGTCCTGTACCTTGCCCATCTGCTCAAAGGAGAGGTATTCATGAGAAAACCATTAATGATTCTGATTCTGTGTATGGCAATCGCGGTTATAGCCAGTGCCTGCGCGCAGGAGAAGCCTGCCGCGGATGAGCGTTTAGTGCGGATAGAAGGCGGTACTTTTAAAGATACGAAATCCAATTACTACGGGACAGAGATGACCCTCCCGGACTTCTACATTGGTAAATATGAGATCACCCAGCAAGAATGGCTGGAAGTGATGAAGAGTAACCCCTCGCAGTTCCAAGGAGACAAGCTGCCGGTGGAGAGCGTAACCTGGTATGATGCCGTGGAGTACTGCAATGAGCGGAGTGTGAAGGAAGGCCTGGCCCTCTATTATAATATAGACAAGAATACGGTTGATTCGAATAATACAAGTGACCGGGATTTCATGAAATGGAATGTAACGGCAAATGAAGGGGCGGACGGTTACCGTCTGCCGACAGAAGCCGAGTGGGAATATGCAGCAGGCGGAGGCCAGATGAGCACAAGCAATCCGTATAGCGGAAGCGACAACCCGGAGGAGGTAGCCTGGTACTGGAGGAACTCCGGCGATCAATTCCTGACTGGGGACTGGACCTGGCCTGCGATTGAGAACAACCATAGCCAGCCGAGAAATATCGGCCTCAAGCAGCCCAATGAGCTGGGACTGTACGATATGTCAGGCAACGTAAGGGAATGGTGCTGGAACTGGTACGGGAAAGCGGATTCGAATAGCAAGACCGGCTCGGTCCGGCTCGTGAAGGGCGGTGGCTGGATCGGCGGAGTGAACAATACGGAGGTATCCTTCCGCGGCCAATTCGACCCAAGCAGCCGGGGGAATGACCAGGGCTTTCGTGTGGTTCGTGCTGTTGCTGACAAGTGATTCACCCGCACGTATTCAACAGGAACAGAATAGTTTAAGCAGCAAGCCTTCGGGAACATTTTCCGGCATGAGCGCATCTATGGATGCAGCGGCTGGAGAGGACCCGGAGGTTTTTAAAAAATATAAGAATTTATATGTTTCACACGATAACTTATCCTTCTATTTCTCGCTGAAACGGTACCGTCCTTTAAAAGGACGGCAAAGCCGTTTCCACTTGTGATAAGGAAGCATCCTTTCAACTAACATTCAGATTCACTATGTATACTCCGTATATGGATTAAGGCACATGCGAAAGACTCGCCGGACGCTGCCGATCAGGAGGGTATCATGGTAAAAAGAATCCAGCAAATCGTAACGATCATCCTCGCCTTGTTCATTGGGCTGTTCATCGCTTCATCCCTCTTTTTCCGGGCAAAATATAATTATTCCGTGTATGGAGACCGGGCGGTGCTGGAAGGGCAGCAGCCGCTTATTTTCCTGCTATGGATCGTAGTTGTTCTGGGACTGGGCTTCGTGCTGTACAGACTCTCACGGAAGCTTGAAGGCTATAGCCGGGCCAAGATTATTCCAGCCGTTCTGCTGTCGTCTGGTATCCTGCAGCTCGTGATTATTTTTCTGTTCACCCGCATGCCTACAGATGATTCACAGACGGTGCTGTCCCTGGCCTGGGCTATGCTCTATGACAAGGACTATTCCTCCTTTCAGTCAGGCGGATACCTCTACATGTTCCCGTTCAATTTCTCCTTCGTGCTGTATCTGAAGACGCTGCTGCTTCTGTTCCCGGACAATTATCTGGTGATCAAAAGCTTCAATATCCTCTTCTCCCTCGTCACTACGCTGGTCATCTACCTGCTTTGCCAAGAGCTGAATCCTAAATCAAGCAGGAAGGACTATGGCCTTCTGATTGTGGCTGCGACCTATGTTCCAGCTTTGTTCATGAGCAACTTCATCTATAATGATGGAATTGCCACGGCTCTGCTCACCAGCGCGCTCTACTTCGCAGTCAGGTTCATCCGCAGAAGATCCATGAAGGATATACTGTTCGCGGCAGTTCTGCTGACACTCGGCAACTACTTCCGTAGTATAGGTATGATCTTCCTGATTGCCATTGTCCTCGGTCTGCTCCTGAACCTGCGGGCGATTGGCGTGAAAAAGGTCATGGCTGCCCTTGGAGTAACGCTGCTGCTGTGGGTTCTCCCTGCCTGGATTCAGAATACGGCGCTTCAAGCAACAGGCATTGTGGACGAATCGCCGTCCAGCAATTCTGCTCCAGTGTACATGTGGCTGAATATGGGGATTAATCTGGAGACACTCGGGTTCTGGGATGACCGGGAGAGCTATAATATCTACCAACAGGAGGCCGGCTATAATAAGGCGGAGAGTGTAGAACTGTTCAAGGCGTCTATCCGCAGCAAGCTCTCCGGCGCGACCTTAACCGAGCTTGCAGGAATGTATTATAAAAAGCTGGTCTGGACCTGGACGGAAGGGACCTATCAGATGGAGCGCTACGGGATAGGAAATGAAGGAGCCTCCTCTGTTGGCGGGAGGGGCGGCATGGTAATGGGCCATTACAGCTATTCCACAGCTGCAAGCAGACTGTTTGAAGGTGCTTCTATGTACCGGAGCAGCTTGCTGTGGGCCATATATGTCCAGAATTTCCTGATGTACGTCTTCATTCTGATCAGGTTAATCCGGGGACTGCGGACTAAGCGCTTCGCGGAGACCCCGCTCCTGCTGGTGATTCTTGGCTTCATCGGGTTCTACCTGCTCTGGGAGATTAAGTCCCGGTATCTGTATCCTGTGTATCCGCTGCTGCTTGTCTTATCCTACTTGGGTGTCCAAGACGTATATGTATTGCTGACCGGGACAAGGAGGTCTAATCATGCGGACTAAGAAATATTACATCACCTTAATCATTAGTATGCTTAGCTGTTCTCTGCTGCTCACTTCCTGCGAAGCGGTCACGGCTCAAAATATTACTAGTGCAGACTTCAATTCCCGGCCCGGCGGCTTCCCCGGCATGAACGGCGGGGGCACCAACTTCAAGGACGGGAGCAGGGGAATGAACCGTGAAGGCCCTGACAGGAGGGGGATGCAAGGGCCAGACGGGAGGGCAGACAGCACGCAATGATTGCGAAGCAGTGGACGCTAAGCTGCTATGCCACTTTGTCATATTGCCACTATTTCACTCTGCCAGTCCTTCAGGACAATGCTTTTTCCACTTCCGGATCTTCCCCCGAAAGGTCTTGAACGGAGCGGCAGAGTTAATGTGAATCCACCGGGCCATCGGCCAGTTCTCCTTGGTTCCGGTCCACTTACGCGCGCCTTGGATGAACAGCTCCTCCTCCGTCAATGTTCCGATCCAGTCCAGCCACTGCTGCTCTGATTGCCGGAAGAGCCCGCGCAACTCAGACAGGGAATACTCCGCATATTTGCTGTAGAAGGACTGATACAACCCGCCGAGCTGATTCCACTTGTAATCCGCAGCGGGCATGGAGAAGGTCTGTCCTTCCAGCTCGCTCCGGTCCCAGCTCCTCACCAGCTCCAGCCACCCCAGCTGATAAGCGATGATCTCGGCAGGGGTTTTGTCCACCTCGGGCATTCGCGTATCCTTATATGTATTGTTAATGCCGTCATACTCGGCATCCAAGAGCAGGTACAGATTATGGATCGTGTCCATCAAGTCCTGCCTTGACGAGTATTCATAGCTTGCCATAAGACAATCACTCCTTTACCTGGTTATATCACAGCGCCGTGACAGCAGTCTGTCAAGTTTAATCGGGTGCATCGAAACTATATGTGTGGCCAAGGGGGGGCTAGCGCCAAATACGCTGTACACTCACAAGCTTGTTCTCAACGAAGCTTAGCTTATAGATGTCTGGCATTTCTAACTGCTTCCAGAAGCTATAATCATAACGCTTATCCAGAGCATTCATGATCAGGACCATCATATTACCGTGAGTTCCGATAGCGATTGAATTTCCTTTATATTGCTGCAAAACTTTATAGAGTGCTTGTACGCCTCTCTTCTGGGCAACCAGATTGGATTCTCCTCCCGGCCAGGCGAAGGAAAAGTCCTCCCATACCTTGGAGATAGCCTGCCCGAAGTCCGGTACAGGTTCTGAAGACAAGATTCTTTCTTTAAAATCATCTTCAATTACAATCCTAGTCCTGAGCGGTTTCTCCAGCCCCTCAATGGTCTGTATAGCCCGTTTATAGGGACTAGAGATCAGAATGTTAATATTCTCATGAAGTAGTAGACGGGTAACTCTCTGTGCGTCTGCCCGTCCATCTTCGGATAAAGGTCTATTCAATTCGTCGGTAGAATAAGTAGAGTGGGCATGTCGTACGAAGTACAGAGTGGTAATCATTCACTATCGCCTCATCTATTAATATTTGTACAGTATTGTAACACGAAGAGGACGGGGGATTCAGTGATGAAGGAGCAGTATGGAGAGAGGATCAAGCAGGTCATTGCCTACATAGAAAATCACAGCAGCCAGCCGCTGCGGCTGGATCAGCTGGCGGAGATCTCCCATTTCTCCAAATATCATTTCAGCAGAATATTTACAGCCTTCACGGGCATGACGCCCATGGCCTTCGTTACCAGGAAGCGTATCGAGCGGGCATGGGAGCTGCTGACCAAGACGGACCTGACCATTCTGGAGATTGCATGGGAAAGTGGCTTTGAATCGGTATCTGCTCTGAATGTCCATTTCAAACGGCATTTCGGCTGTACGCCCAGCAGTGTCAGGAACAGCAGGCAGAAACATAGCAATTTCCCGTCACTCCTCAGCAATAAGCAGGCAGAGCCGGCCGCCCTGGCGGATTACAATAAAGCCGAAGGTAATTCGCTGTTAAGGAGGGCATGGGACAGTATGGTGGAACTTAGAGTAATTGCAGAAGTTGAAGTCGCTTATGTCAGGCATATTGGTAGTTACCTGGACACGCATCACGCATGGGACAAGCTAACCGGCTGGGCTACTGAGAAGGGGCTGCATCCGGCGAATCAGCAGTTCATCGGAATCTCACTGGATGACGGGGAACTTACGGAAGAGTCTGTATGCCGCTATGATGCTTGCGTTACACTTCCGGAGGGATTCGACCGGGAGGCCCATCGGGAGGAGGTAGCATACAAGACTCTATCCGGCGGGCAGTATGCGGTGTATTCCTACTATGATACGGTAGAGAGATTTGTCCTTGCGTATGATACGATGTTCAGCGTATGGTTACCCCGCAGCGGCTATGAAGCCGATGACCGGCCATGTCTTGAATTCTGTCTGAATGATCCTGCGCAGGACCCGCAGGGCAAGTGCATGGTTGAGCTGTACGTCCCCATTAGGCCAAGCGCTTAAGGATCAGAGAAGGGAGTGCCCCGGGTGAAGATGGAGATTGTGTTTGACCAGTTCCCTGTCTTAAGATCAGAGGAGCTGGTGCTGGGCAAGATTGAGGAGCAGCATCTGGACGGGCTGTTCGAGATTTACAGCAATGACCATGTGTTCGAATATTGCGGGATTATCCCCAAGCACAATAAGACTACAGTCAAGAGCATGATCGGTCATTATGAGCGGGATTATGGCAAAAGATCGCGGATCAAGTGGGGCATCTTCGCTCCAGCGGACGATACGCACCTGCTCGGAATCATTGAAGCCTGCGACTTCAATCAGAGGGTTAATATGGTCACCATTGGCTACTTCCTTGCGGAAGCCCAGTGGGGGAGGGGCCTCGCCTCCAGGGCCGTTGAGCTGTTGACAGCATTTCTGTTCCAGCAGGCTCAGGTGAACCGGATTCAGGCGGAAGTGATGCTGAATAATGAGCCCTCCAAGAAGGTGCTGCTGAAGAACGGATATGTCAAGGAAGGGATGCTGCGGCAGGCGGCCCTCTGGTCCGGCAAGGGCGTGGTCGATCTGGAGATCTATAGTATGCTGAGGGAAGAGTATATGAAGGTTCTACAACCGGACCATGAGGCCTTTATTTTGTGAAAAAGACAGCTTTATCGCTCGTCCGCGGACTGAGGGGCCGTTATAAGGCCAGTTGGTGATGGAAATGAGGCAAGCGCGGCTAGTTAAGTGCATGTGAGTCCGCTTAGCCCGCGAAATGGTGCAATGTACAGGAATAGCGGCTCTCCAGTCCGCATGGATCGCAGCAGGAGTATTAGTATTGCTTAATTGCACGAAATTGAGAAAGCCAGTAACAGTAGTCTTAGGCGGTAACGGATCTTACGTGAGGGCGCAATCTTCACTGGAGATGTGCTGTACGGTCCAACTAAGCGTGCCAAAAACCGCAGACAGGGGAGCCCCTGCTGCGGTTTTTGGCGATTTCTTAAAATATAAGAATCTATATGTTTCACACGATAGATTATCCTTCTATTTCTCGCTGAAACGGTACCGTCCTTTAAAAGGACGGCAAAGCCGTTTCCACTTGTTTGAACCTATATAAATTGAACTACAAGTACAATCTATATAGCCTTACTTGCGTTGCACGTCAGGCTTCCATCTTCTGCGCCGTATACAGCCGGTGGTACAGGCCGCGGCGGGCGATCAGCTCGTCATGGGAGCCGCTCTCGGCAATGCCTTTGTTCGAGACATACATGATCCGGTCGCAGTTCTTCACTGTAGACAGGCGGTGCGCGATGATGAACGAGGTCCGGCCCTTAAGCAGCTCATTCAGCCCCTTCTGGAGCAGACGCTCGGTCTGTGCATCAATAGAGGAGGTGGCTTCATCCAGAATGAGAATCCGCGGGTTGGCCAGCAGCGTTCTGGCGAACGAGATCAGCTGCCGCTGCCCCTGGGAGAGCTTGGAGCCGCGTTCGTTCACCTCGGTCTGGTAGCCCTGATCGAATTCGCGGATGAAATCATCCGCGCAGACCGCCTTCGCAGCGGCGATGACCTCCTGCTCGGTCGCATCCGGTCTGCCATAGCGGATATTATCCAGAATGGTTCCCGAGAAGATGAAGCTGTCCTGCAGCATGATCCCCATCTGGCTGCGCAGTGACTTCAGCGTGATCTGCGAGATATCCTGCCCGTCGATCAGAATGCGTCCGCCGGTCAGGTTATAGAAGCGTGAGATCAGGTTGACGACGGTGGTCTTGCCCGCTCCGGTCGGACCGACCAGAGCGATGCTCTCTCCCGCTGCGACATCGAAGGAGATGTTCTCCAGGATATTCAGGCCCGGATCGTAGGCGAAGGTGACATCATCGAACGTCACCCGGCCCTCCACTGGCGGCAGCGCCTTCGCACCGGGAATATCGCTGACCGTTACCGGCTCATCCAGCGTCTCGAAGATCCGCTCCAGATAAGCGACCGCATTAATGAAGTTATTGTACAAGTTCGACAGGTTCAGGATCGGCTGCCAGAAGCGTGCCGCATAGCTGCTCATCGCGAGAATGACGCCCAGCGTCATATTCTGCGGGTCCAGGGTCAGCAGGCCAACCAGGAAGATCATAGCCGTAACAATGGTAGACAGGTTATCGACACTGAACGGAATCAGTATGTTGTAACGCAGCGCCTTCATCCAGGCCGTGCGGAAGTTGCCGGCCAGACGGGTGAAGATCCCTTCATTGCGTGTCTCCCGGGAGAACATCTGGGTGACGCCGATGCCGCTGATACTCTCCTGCAGATAAGCATTCAGGTTGGAGCTTTTGTTCGATACGGCCTGCCAGGCCCGGCGCTGCCGGGTCTTGATCAGCAGCATGACACCGAGGAACACCGGCAGTCCGGCCAGAATGATGAAGGAGAGCCGCACATCCACGGCGAACATGAACACCGCGATGAAGATCAGGTTCACGATTTCCAGGATGAAGTTGATAATCCCGTTGGACAACACGTCAGAGACCCCGTTGACGTAGTTCACGACCCGGATCAGGATTTTGCCCTGCGGCCGGTCGTCATAATATTTGAAGGGCAGCTCCTGCAGATGCTTGAACAGGTCGGTGCGGATATCGAAAATAATATCCTGACCGACACGGGTCATAATCCGTGAGCGGATAGTCGCCAGAATGACACTGACCACGATGGTCGCCAGCATTAGCAGGGACCAGCCTGCCAGTGCTCCCATGTCTTTGGCGGGTATGGTCACATCCACCACATGCTGCATAATCAGCGGAGCCGACAGGGCGATTGCCGCTGACAATGCGCTGAGCGCGAATGCGATCAGCATCGGCTTCTTTTTACGCCGGATATAGACCATGGCCCGCCGGAAATGCTTGATATTAAACGGCGATTCCAGATTCTCATCGACATCGAATTTATTCCTGGCCAATCTCGGTCACCTGCCTTCCAATGCCCTCGTTCTGAAGCATGAATACATCATAGTAATAACCCCGCTTCGCCAGCAGCTCGGCGTGGGTCCCTTCCTCAATCAAGCGCCCGCCCTCCAGGATCAGAATGCGGTCAGCCTGGGCCGTAGTGGATACCCGCTGTGCGATGATGATCTTCGTGCAGGGATACTCCAGCTCCCGGAGGCTGCGCTGGATATGCTCCTCGGTCTCCAGATCGACCGCTGAGGTCGTATCATCCAGGATCAGAATCGGACGTTGGACCGCCAGGGCGCGGGCCAGCGCAATCCGCTGCTTTTGGCCCCCGGACAACCCGACACCGCGTTCCCCGACTACGGTATCGTAGCCTTCAGGCATCCGGACAATGAAATCATGGGCAGCGGCCAGAGCCGCGTAAGCCTGCGCATCCTCCTCAGGCAGATCGGGATCGCCGTAGGCAATGTTGCCGTCAATGGTATCGGAGAACAGCAGGACATCCTGCGTAGCCATCCCGATATTCCCGCGCAACTCATCCAGCTCAAGCTCCCGGACATCTCTGCCGTCCACCAGCACACGCCCGCCAGCCACATCATAGAAGCGGGGAATGAGGTTGATGAGCGAGGTTTTGCCGGAGCCGGTGGCCCCCATGATCGCAATGGTCTCGCCGGGGGCTATCGTGAAGCTCACATCATCCAGCACGGTAGCGTTATCATATTTGAACCGGACATGATCGAATTCAATCCGTCCCTCATAGCGGCGTTGCTCCACCGGGTTATGATCGTTGGCAATCGCCGGGCGGGCGTAATAGATATCGACGATTTTGGATAAGCTGGCAAAGAAACGCTGAATATCATTAATAATAATTCCGATATTGCGCATGGGGTTCGAGACCGCCCAGATCAGTGAGGAGAACGCCGTGAACTCACCGAAGGTAATCCGCCCCTCCATCACGTAGTAACCACCGGCCAGCATCAGAACCACGTTGAAGCCTTGGGCGAACGACTCCAGATAAGGGAAGTAGTCAAGCCAGACGAGAGCCGCTTTTTTATTCGCTACCGCGTAGTTGACGTTCTTCTCCGTGAACTTGGCAATCTCGAACTCCTCACGGGCAAAAGCCTTCACCACCCGGTTCCCGGAGATATTCTCCTGGGTCGTCGTATTAAGCTGGGACAGCCGCTCGCGCAGGTCGATGTACATCGGGCGCACTCGCTTGGCGAAGATAAAGGCCACTACAAAAATCGGCGGTGACAGGATCAGCATCCACAGCGTCAGCTTCACATCAATCGTGAGGAAATAAATGACGGCTGCCAGGAAAATCGTAAGCGATTCAATGATCGTCTTGAAAATCCACGCCATCGAGTGGCGGACCATATCCAGATCCCCGGTCATCTTCGTCATCAGGTCCCCGGTGCGGTTGCGGTCATAATATTCCCGGTCCTGGCCCTGAATCTTGTTGTACAGATAAATCCGGATATTGTACATCATATTCTGTGAAGAAATTTCGTACTGCATGGTCGTGAAGTATGCCAGCCCTGTTCGGAGCAGAGAGAAGCCGATCATGCCCAGGCAGAGTGCAATGAGCAGTCCGCGGCCTGTAGCAAGATTCTCTCCGGCGTGGTCACCGGCAATGAACGTATCGACGATGCGCTGGCTGATGTAGGGGTTCACAATCGTAAGACTTGAGCCCACCACCGAGAGGCAGAGCGCCACGATATACCGCGCCCGGTTGCCCTCCAGGTTCTGCCACAGCCATTTGATTTCAAACATCTGATCACCTGTTTCCTGTTGTCTTGTGATAAACAAAGTGATTATAACACTATGAACCAAAATGTATAGGTTCTGGGGCAATTTATTGTTACAAATGGTGAAACTTTCTGCTGGAGTAATCCAGTAATTCTGCATTGCGTTAATGTAGATCACAGCTTACAATGATGCTTACATATTAAGATAGATTGCGTGGAGTACATGTGAGGTGTACAGGTGTACATATGAGGAGGAGCATTTCGTTGGAATCCAAAGAGTTAACCAGAGGGCTTAAGCCGCGGCATATCGAGCTGATCGCACTGGGCGGCACGATTGGCGTGGGATTATTCATGGGCTCGGCAAGTACGATTAAGTGGGCGGGGCCTTCCGTGCTGCTTGCGTATCTTTTGGCAGGAATCATTATGTTTTTTGTGATGCGGATTATGGGGGAGATGCTGGTGATGGAGCCGGTGACCGGTTCTTTTGCCACGTTTGCCCACAAATATATCAGCCCGCTGGCCGGCTTCCTGACCGCCTGGAGTTATTGGTTCCTGTGGGTGACAGTCGGAATGGCGGAGGTTACGGCAATTGGTATCTATGTCGGGTACTGGTTCCCGGATATCCCGCAGTGGATTCCGGCGCTGATCGGGGTGGGCATCATTGCGGCAGCCAATCTGGCGGCGGTGAAGCTGTACGGGGAGTTTGAATTCTGGTTTGCGATGATCAAGGTGGTTGCCATTGTTGTGATGCTGGTGATCGGCACCGGGGTGATTTTTTTCGGTCTCGGGAATGGCGGGCAGCCGTTAGGTCTGTCCAATCTGTATAGCCATGGCGGTTTTTTTGCCGGAGGATTAAAGGGATTTCTGTTCGCGCTCTGCATTGTCACGGCGGCCTATCAGGGGATTGAGCTGGTGGGGATTACGGCAGGGGAAGCGGAGAATCCGAAGCAAACGCTGCGCAAAGCGATCAAGAATATCATCTGGCGCATTCTGATTTTCTACGTGGGGGCCATCTTCATCATTGTGACCATCTATCCGTGGAATGAGATCGGCGAGATCGGCAGTCCGTTCGTGCTGACCTTCGCCAAGGTAGGGATTGTCGCTGCGGCTGGCATTATCAACTTCGTGGTGCTGACAGCGGCGATGTCGGGCTGCAACAGCGGAATCTACAGTGCGGGAAGAATGCTCTACACGCTGGCCCAGAACGGACAGGCTCCGAAGTTCTTCGGCAGAGTCTCTGCCAGCGGAGTGCCCCGAAACAGCATTATTACCACGATCTCCCTGCTGCTCGTAGGCGTATTGTTAAACTATCTGATGCCGGACTCCAAGCTGTTTCTCTATATTTACAGTGCCAGCGTGCTTCCGGGAATGATTCCGTGGTTCGCCCTGGCCTTCAGCCAGTTCAGATTCAGAGAGCGATGGGCAGGCGAGATGGCAGTCCATCCGTTCAAGTCCCGCTTTTTCCCGGTCAGTAACTACATTATCATTATCTTCCTGTCGCTGGTCATCATCGGCATGTGGTTCAACCCGGATACCCATCTGTCGCTGATCGTCGGCGCGTCCTTCCTGGCTATTGTTGTGGCGGGCTACTTTGCTTTTGGGATCGGCAAGCGCCGGATGCCCGGGGATGGGGAGGAAGTGTAGGGTTGTTGCGGAAGGGTGGCAGGCAAGCGGCCGCTGCTATCTAACATAACAACAAGTGGAAAAACGTCATCTAATTATAACAAAATCGTTGTTTGGCGAATTGTAGTTGGAAATTATACACCTAATCCAGCCGGATATAGGTAACATCGCAGATATGGGCAGAGTTAAGTGTCATAAATCCAACTAATTTCCGTCACACGGGAGATCGCTGGTTAACAAGTGCCTGAAATCCAACTAAAAGGCTTCCGAAGCAATTACGCTCCGGAAGCCTTTTGCATGTCAGCCCTTAAGAAGAAGCTGCCGCCGCAGCAGAGGCTGCAGCTACAGCGATCGCTGTCTGCTGGGCAATGATGATGTTGGTCAGGCTGGTAGAGAGTGCGGATTCAATAATGCCGTTTCTCACATCGACTATATATTGATAGGAGACGAGTGCGGCAGACAGCAGGAGCAGCTCCTGCTTGTTGATCGACCAGCCGCCGAAGCCCTTCTGCGGACGCAGGAATTCATAGGTGTCCGAGACATCGCTTACCAACTGCTGCTGCTCATAAGGGATCAGGGACAGGATGCCAAGGGACGAGAGTGTATACTCCTTATCCAGCCGGATATCCCGTGCCCGGAACGCCTCACGCAGGCTAAGCACCCGGCTTGTGAGATCCTCGCCGCCTAGCACCAGCACCTGTGTCAGCGCCTGAACACTATTGCCGGAGAAGAACTCGGGCTTGAGCGTAACATAGAGCTGTTCCAGCTGCTCCAACCCTTGCTCTACAGGGATATCGGAGAGGCCGAGCATGGCGGCGAAGATATAGTCGTCCCGTCCGGTGAGGAAACGGTGCTTTGACCGCATTCCTTCATAGAAAGCTTGAGTGCGGTCTATGGCTGCGGCATATTGATCGTACGGGGTATGGGCAGCGATCTGATAGGCGGCAATGACCAGGTAGTCGGAGGCCCGGAATTTGCGTTCCTTGAGCAGGTCATATACAGCGAGCGTATTTGCAAGCTGCTGTTCCGGCTGGGCGGAGAGGGAGAGCAGCGCAGCAATACAGATGGCTGAGGTTCCGCGGAAGGAGGAGAAGCCCCGGGTGTTATCCTTGACCATCTCATGGTACATGCGGATCGCCTGTACGTTGACCATCTTGTCCTCCACGGCGTAGAGCAAGGCTGCCAGCCGGTTCACGGAGGCATTTTGCCACGGGAATTCCTGTTTAATCTGCTGCGCGTTAGTTACGAATAATTCAAGTCTGGCTATGTACGATTGCTTCATAGGATGCACCTCTCATTTAGTGGTAGTTAATTTGGGTATATTCTACTATAAAAACCAAAACGATGAAATTGAAACTCTTCCATTAGACTTGCCCCCAAACCTATGAGAGCGTATTCTTGAATAAAGTATACTAGAATGATGGATATTTATTCCGGAAAGAGAGGCACGAGAATGATCAGAGCATCTGAAGATAATGAATATTATGAGCTGTCCAGTCCCACCATTCTCCCCAAGGCTTCGGGGTTCCTGTGGAATGAGCAGATGATGATTCATATGAACTGCCGGGGCTATGCGGTAGCCCAGTTCATGCAGCCCGAGCCTGCTAAATACTCTTATGCGCCGAATCTGGAGGCCAAGACGTTCATGCAGCCGGAGCAGCCTTATTATGCCCATCACCCCGGCCGCTTCGTCTATGTCAAGGATGAGGAGAATGGAGAGCTGTTCTCTGCCCCTTATGAGCCTGTCCGCAACCCTCCGGATCATTACACTTTTGCAGTAGGTAAACATAATATTGTATGGACCATCGAGAAGAACGGGATCGCGATAGAGATGACGTTAAGCCTGCCTAAGGATGACCCGATGGAGCTGTGGCGGGTAAAAGTGACCAATCTGTCTTCAGTTCAGCGGAGTATCAGCCTCTATCCCTACTTCACCATCGGCTATATGTCATGGATGAATCAGTCGGGCGAGTATAAGGAAGCCTTGCAGGGAATTGTGGCTACAGCGGTCACACCTTATCAGAAATATCAGGATTATGCCAAGATCAAGCATCTGAAGGACAAAACCTTTCTGCTGGCCGACCATGCCCCGGCCTCCTGGGAAGTGAATCAGGAAGCCTTCGAGGGCGAAGGCGGAATCGGCTCGCCGTCAGCGCTTAAGAGTCAGCGGCTGGCGCAAGGTGAAGCCCGTTATGAGACCCCGGTTGCCGCCTTGCAATACAGTCTGGACCTGGCTGCGGGGGAAGAACGTGAATACCGCTTCGTCTTCGGCCCGGCCCGGAGTGAACAGGAGATTGCGGAGATCCGCCGGAAGCTGTTTCTGGATACCGATGCGGCAGGCGAGGACGGATTCATGCGCGCTGAGCGGGAATATGCCCAGTACATCGCGGAAGGCAGAGGAAGCATTGAGATCTCTACGCCGGATGCGGACCTCGACAATCTGGTCAACCACTGGCTGCCCCGGCAGATGTATTATCACGGGCAGACCAACCGCCTGACCACCGACCCGCAGACCCGGAATTATCTGCAGGATAATATGGGAATGAGCTATCTTAAGCCGCAGACGGCAAGAGAGGCGTTCCTGACGGCCTTAAGCCAGCAGGAGGCCAGCGGAGCGATGCCGGACGGCATTATTTTGCATGAAGCGGCTGAACTGAAATATATCAATCAGGTTCCGCATACAGACCATTGTGTCTGGCTGCCGATCTGCCTTAGTACCTATCTGGATGAGACGGATGATTACAGCATTCTGGATGAGGAAGTATCGTATACGGGCGGCCTGGAGACAGGACCTGTGCATGAGCATATCGACCGGGCGGTACAGTGGCTGCTCCATGAGCGGGATGAGCGCGGCCTGAATTATATCAATCAGGGCGACTGGTGTGACCCGATGAATATGGTAGGGTACCGGGGACAAGGCGTGTCCGGCTGGCTGACCATCGCTACCGCGTATGCTTGTATGGTCTGGGCGGATATTTGTGAGCGGAGCGGCCGTACGGATATCGCCAAGACCTTCCGCCATGCGGCGGAGGAGACGAATAAGCTCGTCAATCAGTACTTCTGGGATGGCGAGTGGTATGCGCGGGGAATTACCGATGACAATGTGGTGTTCGGAATCAGCAGCGACAAGGAAGGCCGTATTTTCATTAATCCCCAGGGCTGGGCGTTGCTCAGCGGTGCGGCCGGTGAGGAGAAGCGGGCGAAGCTGATAAAGTCGGTCCATGAACAGCTGGAGACCCCGTATGGAGTGGAAAAGCTCGCACCATCCTATACCGCCATGCGCGAGGATGTGGGCCGGGTGACCCAAAAGCATCCGGGGACAGCCGAGAATGGCGCAGTCTACAACCATGCCGCGGCCTTCTATATCTATGGCTTGTATGCAGTGGGGGAGCAGGATCACGCTTATCGTCTGCTGCGCAAAATGCTCCCCGGGCCTGATATCGAGGATATCATCCGGCGGGGCCAGCTGCCGGTGTTCATCCCTAATTATTACCGGGGGGCTTACAAGCAGTTCCCGCAGACTGCCGGACGCTCCAGTCATCTGTTCAACACCGGAACCGCTCCATGGGTGTACCGCTGCCTGATCGACGGACTGTTCGGACTGCAAGGCTGCCGGGAAGGGCTTCAGGTGAAGCCGCAGCTTCCTTCCGCGTGGCAGGAAGCCAGCGTGAAGCGCAGCTTCAGAGGCGCCGAGCTGCAGATTGAGATGAAACGTGAGTCTGGCGCAGCGGCAATCGAGGTATATTTGGACGGACAGCTTGTGGAAGACGGTGTTCTGAAAGAACTGAGACCGGGTAAGCAGTATCAGGTGCTGGTTAAGATTCCGGCAGAGGCTGCTGGAGGAGTAGAGTGAAGGCCAAACTGGCCGCTGACGGGCTGGATGAATCCATCGCCGCACTGGCCGCCACAAGTCAGCACGAAGTATTGGCTGCCTGGGCCGGGGACTGTGCAGAACGGGTACTGCCTTATGTGGAGGCGGCATCCCCGGAAGAGAAGCGGCCCCGGCAGGCAGTAGAAGCCGGACGCGCCTGGGTGCGCAGGGAGCTGAAGATGACCGCTGCACGGCAAGCTGCGTTCGCGGCCCACTCGGCTGCGCGTGAGGTAAGTCCGGCAGCGGCCTGCGCGGCTTGCCGCGCTGCGGGTCATGCAGCGGCTACCGCCCATGTAGCCACCCATGCAGTGCATGCCGCCACTTATGCGGTTAAGGCAGTGTACGAAGCAGCCGGACCCGGCCTGGCCGCTTCTGCCGTGATGCAGGAGCGCGAATGGCAGTACCGGCATTTGATCCGTCTGAATGAGGAATAACGAAGCATGAGATCGATGATCTTCACACAGGAGGCTCTTAAACATGACAAATCATATTCCGGAAATACTGCTGAATGATGGAAGGAAGGCACCTGCAATTGGCTTTGGAACTGCGCGGATCAGAGGCGCTGAGGGTGTGGAAAGTGTGAAGACAGCGCTGGATTTAGGCTATCGTCTGATCGATTCCGCATTCAACTATGAGAATGAGGGGGTTGTCGGAGAGGCGGTGCGGCAGAGCGGCATAGCCAGAGACCAGCTGTTCATTACCTCCAAGCTGCCCGGACGCCATCATAAGTATGAGGAAGCACTTAAGACCATTGAAGAATCGCTGTACCGGGCGGGGCTGGATTATTATGATCTGTATCTGATCCACTGGCCGAATCCCAAGGTGAACCTGTATGTGGAAGCGTGGCAGGCACTGATTGATGCGCGGGCAAAAGGGCTGATCCGTTCGATCGGCGTCAGCAATTTCCTGCCGGAGCATCTGGACCGCCTGATCAAGGAGACGGGGGTGGTACCGGCAATGAACCAGATTGAGCTGCATCCCTTCTATAATCAGGCAGAGCAGCGCGCATATCATGAGAAGCACGGAATCATTACAGAATCCTGGAGTCCGCTGGGACGCGGCGAGGATTTGCTGAAGAATGAACAGCTACGGGCCATTGCTGCAGCCCGGGGCAAATCCGTCTCGCAGATTGTTCTGCGCTGGCATGTGCAGCTGGGAGCCGTTCCGATTCCAAGGTCGCAGTCGGAGACGCATCAGCGGGAGAATATAGATATCTTCGGCTTCGAATTGTCGGAGGAAGAGATGAAGATGATCTCGGACATTCCGACCACCGGCCCGCTGTGGGAGCAGGACCCGGCCGTGTACGAAGAGTTCTGATTCATTAAATGTTATACAGTGGCGGCCCCTTGCTCTTTTGGCAGGGGGCATTTATTTTTGTGGCTGCACTCATACATAATTCGTTTAAGAAAAAGGGAAGCTGGTTACATAGAAAGAGTCAGAAGCCTACACAATCAGAAGCGAACAGAGGAGGAATTACATTATGAGTGATCAATATAAGATTCAAGACCCTGTGCAGCAATATGAAAAGGCTACGCCTGAATTCGAGCAGCAGCAGCCCAGTCCCGGCCTGGAGACGAAGATGCATCCGCGTCCCGATGACGGAGCGGGTACCTACAAAGGTAGCGGAAAACTCAACGGACGAAAGGCTGTTGTTACGGGAGCGGACAGCGGAATCGGGCGGGCGGTAGCGATTGCTTTTGCCCGTGAAGGCGCGGATGTGGTGCTGGCCTACCTGCCGGAGGAAGAAGCTGACGCGAAGGAAGTGGTTAAGCTTGTCGAGGAAGCCGGACGCAAGGCGGTGGCCCTGCCGGGTGATCTGAAGGACGAGAAGTACTGCGAGCAGTTGATTGCCAAGGCCGTAGAGGAGCTGGGCGGGATTGATATCCTGGCTAACATCGCCGGTAAGCAGCAGTTCGTGAAAGACATTGCGGATCTGACTACAGAACAGTTCGACGCTACCTTCAAGACGAATGTCTACTCGCTGTTCTGGCTCTGTAAGGCAGCGGTGAAGCATATGAAGCCGGGTAGTACGATTATTAATACATCATCAATTCAGGCCTATGAGCCTTCAGAGATTCTGCTGGATTATGCCACCACCAAGAGCGCGATCAACACCTTCAGCAAGGCGTTCGCCCAGCAGGTGGCGCCTAAGGGAATCCGGGTGAACGTTGTCGCACCGGGACCGGTGTGGACTCCGCTTCAGGTAAGCGGCGGACAGCCGGAGGAAGTCCTGAAGGAGTTCGGAGCCAAGACCCCGCTGGGACGCCCCGGCCAACCGGCTGAAATGGCCCCGGCTTATGTATTCCTGGCCAGCCAGGAATCAAGCTATGTCAGCGGCGAGACTCTGAATGCTAACGGCGGAATGCCGACCCCATAAATTAAGTTTGAGTAACAACATCTTTGAGCAAGAACCTCCGCTAGGAGGTTTTTTGCCGTGAGGGGAATACTCGCAGCAGTCTGCGTCACCTGGATTCAGCGGAGGGCGGCCTCCCCCACTTTTGCCATCATAGGGGGTTCATGTGCTACACTTGAGTAATTGAATCGGTATCTGCCAGTTCTGGTGCATTAGCGGTTTGTGGAGAAGACAGGAGGAGACGGCATGGCATTCGTAACGGTGAAGGACGAATATAAGCGCTATAAGATGGGGGAGACCCTGATTGTTGCCAATGACGGCATTGAGTTCGAGATTGAGAAGGGTGAATTTGCTGTAATAGTAGGGCCCAGCGGGGCTGGAAAGTCAACGGTGCTTAACATACTGGGCGGGATGGATTCCGCCGACGAAGGCCAGGTCATTGTGGACGGTACCGACATCGCACGATATAACGCCAAGGAACTGACCGGTTACCGCCGTAATGACGTGGGTTTCGTGTTTCAGTTCTATAATCTGGTCCCTAATCTGACCACCCTGGAGAATGTCGAGCTGGCTTCGCAGATCTCGCCCCGGGCACTCGATGCCCGGAAGGTGCTGGAGGATGTGGGGCTTGGCGCGCGGCTGAATAACTTCCCGGCCCAGCTCTCTGGCGGGGAGCAGCAGCGCGTGGCTATCGCCAGAGCGCTGGCGAAGCAGCCGAAGCTGCTGCTCTGTGATGAGCCGACCGGTGCGCTCGATTACAATACCGGCAAGCAGGTGCTTAAGCTGCTGCAGGATACCTGCCGCGACACCGGCACAACGGTGATTGTGATCACGCATAACCTGGCGATTGCTCCGATGGCCGACCGGGTCATTGAGATCAACAACGCCAAGGTACGGAAAATGGTGAAGAATCCAGCACCGGTATCCGTGGAAGATATCGAATGGTAAGGAGCCGGGAATGATGAAGAAACGGGCACTATGGAAGGATGTTTTTCGTGAGATCGGCCGCACCAAGGCGAGGTTCCTCTCGATCTTTGCAATTATTATGCTGGGGGTCAGCTTCTTCTCCGGGATCAAGTCGGCCGGACCGGATATGCTGGACACCGCAGCAACCTATTATAAGGATCTGCGGCTGATGGATCTGCGGGTCCAGTCCACTTACGGGCTGTCGGAGCGAGGGATTGAACAGCTTCGGGGGATACCCGGGGTGCAGACGGTTCAGCCTGTATACAGCTCGGACGTCTTTCTTGGCGACAGCGGGCTGATTGCCAAGGTCTATTCATATGCAGACAATAATGAACTGAACGGCTACAAGCTCACCGCCGGGCATCTCCCGGCAGCCTCTGGAGAGATTGTACTGGATGAGCACCTGCGCGAACAGGACAAATTCAAGCTCGGCGATTCTATTATCTTCGGCGGGGAGGCCGGGGAGAAGCCCGAACAGAGCTTCCGGACCAAGACCTATACCGTAGTAGGCTTCGCGCAGAGTCCGCAATATATTGAGACTGCGAACCGCGGAACCAGCCGGATCGGCAAAGGGACCCTTGATGCGTTCGCGCTCATCCCGGAAGGGGATTTCACACTTCCGGTATATACGGAGGCATACCTCAGCTTCAAGGATACGGCTGCCCAAACAGCCTATACGCCTGCGTATGATAAGCTGATTGAGCAGCATCTTTCCGGGGTGGAGGAGGCGCTGAAGGATTACCCGGCGCAGCGTCTGGAGGAGCTGAAGGCGGAGGCGGTAGCAGCGGCCAAGCAGGCTGCGGCTCAGCAGGGGACGCAACAGCAACAGCCACAACAACAGGCAGCATCCGCCGCACAGAGCCAGCCGGAGCTGCCCAAGATATATGTGGCAGACCGCACGATTAACCCGGGATACGCCGAATACAAGGATAATGCGGACCGCCTGTCCGCGATTGCGTCGGCTTTTCCGGTATTCTTTTTCCTGATTGCAGCGCTTGTCAGCTTAACGACAATGACCCGCATGGTGGAGGAGCAGCGGCTCCAGATCGGGACGTTGAAGGCACTCGGATACGGCGCTATGGACATCATGACCAAGTTTCTGGTGTACGGAACACTGGCTAGCCTTGCAGCATCTATTACGGGTCTAGCGGTCGGCTTCACGTTCTTCCCGGATCTGATCTATAATGCCTATAGCTCGCTCTACAACCTGCCGGATGTGATCAAGAGCTTCTATCCTTCCTACGCCGTGATCTCCATCATCGTAGCGCTGGTATGTACAACGATGACGGCGATGATCGCCGCGCGGGTGGAACTGCGGAGTAGCGCCTCTGTGCTGATGCGGCCCAAGGCACCGAAGAGCGGGCAGCGGATTCTGCTGGAGCGCTTCACCTTCCTGTGGAGAAGGCTCAGCTTCGTGCAAAAGGTAACGGCCCGCAATCTGTTCCGCTACAAGCAGCGGATGTTCATGACCGTTATCGGGGTGGCAGGATGTACTGCGCTGATTCTGACCGGCTTTGGACTGAAGGATTCCATTGGCAGCATCGCCGAGCGGCAGTTCGGCGGGATTATGAAATACAGCGCCCTGGTCGCCCTGCATGATAATGCAGCCGCAGCAGATCAAGCTTCCTATAAGGAGCTGATTGAACAGGAGACTGCGGTGACAGGCACGCTGAATGTACTGCAGGAGGCTATGACCGCCCGGGCCAAAGGCGTGAACGATCAGGAAGTACGGATATTTGTTCCCTCGGATACAGCTGATCTGGCGTCTTTCGTTAATCTCAAGGACCGCAGCACCGGTAAGCCGCGTGTACTTAGTGACGAGGGCGCGGTCATTACAGAGAAGCTGGCCAAGCTGTATGATGTTGCTCCCGGGGATACATTGACGCTTCTTGACAGCAATAATGAGCCATTCCAGGTCAAGGTATCAGCGGTCACTGAGAACTATGTGCTGCATTACGTATACATGACTCCGGCTTACTACACGGAGGTGTTCGGCAAGGAGCCGGTCTATAATACTCAATTACTCAACTACAGCGGCAAGGATAAAGGGTGGGAGAGTGCCTTCAGGGAGAAGCTGACTGCTAATGGCCAGGTGGCCTTGGTCAGCTTTTCCAGCGGAGTGGGAGAAGCCTTCGAGGAAACTATGGACAGTATGGATATCGTCATTGTGGTGCTGATTGTCTCTGCTGCCGCGTTGGCCTTCGTGGTTCTGTACAACCTGACCAATATTAACGTGTCCGAGCGGATCCGCGAGTTGTCTACGATTAAGGTGCTCGGCTTCTATGATAAGGAAGTCACTCTGTATATTTACCGGGAAAATATTCTGCTGACCCTGCTCGGCATCCTGTCGGGCAGTGCCCTGGGGGTGATCCTGCACCGTTTCGTCCTCTCGACCGCTGAGCTGGATGCCACCATGTTCGCTCCGCTTATCAATTGGCAGAGCTACATCTATGCAGCGCTATTGACCATACTATTTTCAGGGATCGTAATGGCTTTCATGCACATCAAGCTCAAGCGGATTCATATGATTGAAGCGCTGAAGTCGGTAGAGTAGTTCAGTCACGATTTTGTCAAAAAAATAAAAAAGCATCAGTATATAAGGAAGGATAATGAGCCGGGGGCAGAGGGAGCCCGGAGCCGTTATTCTTCTTTTTTGTGCCTGAAAAGGGCTGGATAACAAGAGGATTAGCGCAGAAACACACAGAAATATGATGAACAGTGTCGAAAAATAGCGAATATGATAAGAAAGTGTCATTAAAACTAACCCGATTAAACTCATTATAATGATGTGTGAAAGGTTTTTTTACAGTTATTCCAAGATACATTGGAAGTAAATGTTTCAGGAGCAAAAAAGTAAGATTATACAGCGGTAAATAAATATATTGACGTAAGATATATTCACATGTAATATAAACCATAATTTATGAGGGAAGTTGTGAGGCTTCCCGCCGGAAAAGTTATCCCTGATCCTAATTGACCTGCGGTCTATTTATCGCATTCCTTCAATATATATTAGGTGTGATGTTATGTCACATGTAATGCGAAGGCGGTCATTAGCAGTCTTAGGCGCATAACGATCCGGAGCATCCAGTCTCCCGAGAAGCTTTGAAGAGCAGGTACAAGCACCTAACTAAGGAGGAGTAAAGGAATGGCGAAAAAGAGAAAATGGTGGTCAGGTTTACTAGTCTTATCGTTGGTAGGGGTTCTATTTACAGGTTGCAGTACGAATAACACTGCGGGTTCTTCAACAAGTGCGCCTGCAGCCACTACAGCTCCGGCAGAGAGTACAGCGCCTGATGCTACGGAAGCACCTGCTGCTGACGCGCCTGTTGACGGCGGAACACTAGTTACAAGCTCATTCTCCGATATTGTTAATATTAATCCCCTCTTAGTTAATGACACCGCTTCTGGTGATGTGGCCCAATTCGTCTTCGCCAAGCTGTATAACCTGGACCGTGAAGGCAATGTACAGGCAGAGGATTGGTCGCTGGCTGCCGCGCTGCCGGAGATCTCCGAAGATGGCTTGACCTACACTGTGAAGCTGAAGGATACCGCCAAATGGAGTGACGGCCAGCCCGTCGTTGCAGATGATGTAGTCTACACCGTTGAAATGGCCAAGAATAAGGAGACTGGCTCGCCCCTGATCAGTGCCTTTGACAAGGTGAAGACCGTGGAGAAGGTCGATGACCACACGGTGAAATTCACGATGTCCCAGATTTACGCCCCATTCCTGTACGCGCTCGTTCAGGAGATTGTTCCCGCTCATGTTCTTAAGGATGTGAAGCCGACCGAAATGCAGAAAAACGCTTTCGGTACAGATCCGGCTAAGACCGTTACAAGCGGACCGTGGAAATGGACAGCCTGGAAGCAGGGAGAGAGCCATACCCTGGATGCTGATCCGGCCTACTGGGGAACCGTGAAGCCTCATATCGCTCAGATTATCTATAAGGTCTATGCCGACCAGAATACTGAAGTTCAGGCGATTATGAAAGGTGACACAGACCATATTAGTGCGATTCCTGTAACCCAGGTTGAAGCAGTTAAGGCTGACGGCAAAATCGATATCATCCAGAAGCCGGGCGCACAGTATGAATATGTTAACTTCAACTTTGACGGCAAGAACTTCCCGGATGGCTACGGCCTGTTCCAGGGACAGAAGACCAGACAGGCGATTGCCCATGCCCTGAATCGTCAAGGGATGGTAGACAATATCCTGAAGGGCGTAGGCGCACTGATGAATGCACCGTTCCTGCCAGATACCTGGGCTGACCCGGGTGATGCTGCTGTGAACTATGATTACAATGCTGAAACGGCCAAGAAGCTCCTGGCTGAAGACGGCTGGGTTGCGGATGCCAAAGACGGCATTCTGGTCAAAGATGGCCACCGCTTCTCCTTCGAGCTGCAGTATAATGCCGGCAACAGCCGTCGTGAACAGGTAGCCGCTGTTATCCAGCAGAACCTGAAAGATGTAGGCATTGAAGTGAAGCCTAAGGCGATCGATTTCGCTGCATGGATTGACCAGAACGTAACGCCGGGTAAATATCAGGCCCTGCTGCTGGCATGGTCGCTGAATACTCCGGACCCGGATGCAGAGAGCATTTTCTCCTCCAAGTATTTCCCGCCTGCCGGACAGAACAGCGGCTGGTATAAGAATGAGAAGCTGGATAAGCTGTGGGTAGACGGATATTCCACGGTAGATCAGGCTAAGCGCAAAGAAATCTACAAAGAAGTAGGTAAGGAAATCTCGACCGACCTTCCTTATGTCTTCCTGTATCAGTATGGTCAGGCGATCGGAACAGGACCTAGAGTGCACTGGGCAGAGGAGGATGCTCCTGAGCCGTCACTGGGCTACGGACAGTTCTTCCACGCTATCAAATGGTGGGTAACCGAGTAACGTACCGACTAACTGAATAGACTTGCGGGAGGTGAAAGAGAATTCTCTTTCACCTCCCCCTTTTGTATAAATGGGGGGCTTCCGTAATCTATCGCCTTACCATCTCTAGGAGGACAGCCAATGACAGAATATCTGATACGCCGTGTACTTCAATCGGTACTGGTCATCTTTCTGATTACCATACTAACCTTTCTTCTCATCCATGCGGCTCCGGGCGGCCCTACGCAAGTGATGCTCGCACCGGGACTGACGCCGGAAATATTTGCGCAGCAAGCCAAGAACCTGGGCTTGGATCAGCCCATTCCTGTACAGTATTTTCACTGGATCGGCGACCTGCTGCAAGGGGATCTGGGTTATACCTTTAAGAACCATATTGCGATCTCGGACCTGCTGTGGCCGCGTATCGGCAATACCATAATCCTGATGGGGGCAGCTTGGCTGGTATCGCTGCTGATCGCAATCCCCTGGGGAATCTACAATAGTACCAAAGTCTATGGTTTATCGGATCAGACGGCTTCCTTCATTTCTTATCTGGGCTTCGCCATGCCGACCTTCTGGTTCGGGATTCTGCTGCAGCAGTGGCTGTCGCTCAAGCTGGACTGGTTCCCATTGTCGGATATGCATACAAGAGGCAAGGAAGACAGTATCGCTGATTTATTCATGCATCTGGTGCTGCCAATAACAGTGCTGGCACTTGGTTTCCTGGCTTCTTATATGAAGTATGCGCGGGCCAGTATGCTGGAGGTGCTGGATCAGGATTATATCCGGACGGCACGGGCCAAAGGCGTCAAGGAACGGAAGGTCGTCTTCCGCCATGCCCTGCGCAATGCGCTTATTCCAATTATTACGATACTTGGCCTTGATCTTCCGATCCTGGTGGGAGGGGCCGCACTAACAGAGAATGTATTCAACTGGCCGGGAATGGGCCGTTGGTTCGTAGAGATGGCCACTGCGCGCGAATATTCGGCACTGATGGCTGTGACCATCGTAACGGCTGTGATGGTCGTCATTGGCAATCTTCTGGCAGATATACTGTATGTCGTAGTTGATCCCCGCGTGAAGCTCGGCAAGCAAGGGGGGAAGGCAGCATGAGTACAGACAATACTGAGCTTGCCAAAGGGAAGGTATCCAAGCCGCTGGGGACACCGGATATGAGTCCGATGCCGGGCGGGACCGACCCGGAAATTCCAGTGGTGGATCTGGACAGACCTCCCGGCCCATGGAGAGTGCTGTGGAAGAAGTTTTCACGCAATCCTTTTGCCATGGGCGGATTGGCCGTCCTGCTTATCTTTGTGCTGCTGGCGATCTTCGCACCGTTCCTGACTTCCTATGGGCCGGAGAAGATTGATCTGATGTTCGCCAACCTGAAGCCGGGAGCGGAGGGTCATCCCCTCGGCACTGATGAGCTGGGCCGTGATATTCTCAGCAGATTGCTCTACAGTGCGCGAATCTCGTTGCTTATCGGTTTTTCCGTTGCTTTTGTATCCGTGCTGGTCGGATCAGTGGTCGGAGCCATTTCGGGTTACTTCGGCGGATTTGTGGATACGGTATTCATGCGTATTGTTGATGTCATGAACTCCGTACCGTCCCTGTTCCTGAATATCCTGGTGATGGCGCTGTTCGGAACAAAGATTAAATTCATGATCCTGATTCTGGCGTTCACGAGCTGGATGAGTATTGCCCGGCTGGTCCGGGGAACCTTCCTGCAGCTGCGTGAAATGCAGTATGTGGAGGCGGCCAGAGCAATCGGGGTATCCAGCTGGGGGATCATCTTCCGGCATCTGCTCCGTAATGCAAGCTTCCCGATTATTGTCAATGCCACGTTGATGGTCGGCGGCGCGATTCTCAGTGAATCTGCATTGTCCTATCTTGGTCTTGGTATCCAGGCTCCGGCTACGAGCTGGGGGCTGATGCTTAGCAACGCGCAGGAGTTCATGCTGGTTGATCCGATGCAGGCGGTGTATCCGGGCTTTTGCATCCTGATGGTGGTGCTGGCGGTTAACTTTATCGGCGACGGCATCCGGGATGCCCTTGATCCCAGACAGCAAGTGACCAAATCCCGGAGGAGGCTGGAACAATGGCGCAAAAACTACTCGAAATCCGGAAACTAACCGCCGGCTTTGCGACAGAGAAGGGGCTGCTCAAAGCAACCGACGGCATCTCCCTTACGGTGAATAAAGGTCAGACGGTCTGTATTGTAGGCGAATCCGGCAGCGGCAAAAGTGTCACCTCGCTGGCGATCATGCGCCTGATTGATTATGCGGGCGGTATGATCCTGGATGGACAGATTGACTTCCATGGACAGGATCTGGGGGCGAAGAGCCAGGAGGAGATGCGGGAAATCCGCGGCAACCAGATCGCTATGATCTTCCAGGACCCGATGTCTTCGCTCAACCCGGTCTTCACCATAGGCGAGCAGATCGCTGAGAGTCTGCGGCTGCATCAGAATAAGAAGGATGCAGAAGCGCTGAAGCTGGCGGTCGATCTGCTTAGATTAGTGGGGATTCCCGCACCGGAGATCCGTGCGAAGCAGTACCCGCATGAGCTGTCCGGCGGGATGTGCCAGCGCGTAGTCATTGCGATTGCGCTGGCCTGTAAGCCCGAGCTGCTGATTGCCGATGAGCCGACCACCGCGCTTGATGTGACGGTCCAGGCGCAGATTCTGGATCTGCTCCGCAAGCTTCAGTCGGAGCTTGGCATGTCCATCCTGCTGATTACCCACGACATGGGGGTGGCCGCCGAGATGGCGGACCGCATTGCTGTCATGTATGCGGGTGCTATCGTGGAAGAGGGCGGTGTGGAAGAGATCTTCGACCATCCCAGCCATCCTTATACGATAGGTCTGCTCCAGTCAATTCCGGGGTTCGAAGGCGGACGGGGAGGCGAGCTCTATACGATCAGCGGAACGATTCCGCCGATAGGACAATTGCCTGCGGGCTGCCGCTTCCACCCGCGCTGTCCGCATGCTATGGAGATCTGCCGGAGCCAGGAGCCGCCGGATTTCATGATCACGGGTGATCACCGGACCGCCTGCTGGCTGTTCAAGGATAAGCCAGTTTCAGCGGGTACCAGCAGGGAGGCGAAGCGCGCATGATGAACAGGGCAGCAACCATACCAGACCGTAAGCTACCCGCTTCTTCTGAAGTGCTGGTGGAAGTTAAAGATATTAAGAAATATTTTCCGATCACCAAGGGTCTGCTTAACCGGACCGTTGGACAGGTGAAGGCTGTGGATGGGGTCAGTCTGGCGATCCGCCAAGGTGAGACGTTCGGGCTGGTCGGGGAATCCGGCTGCGGCAAATCCACTTTCGGACGGGTACTGCTCCGGCTGCAAAGTGCGACCGGGGGGCAGGTGTTATTCAAGGGCCAGGATATCCATTCGCTGGGTTCGCGTGACATGCGGAAGCTGCGGGAAGAGATGCAAATTATCTTCCAGGACCCGTTCGGGTCGCTCAATCCGCGCTTTCTCGTCAAGGATATTATCGGCGAGCCGCTGCGCATTCACTGGAAGATGTCCGGCAAGGAGATCGATGCCCGGGTAGTTGAGCTGATGGAGCTGGTGGGTCTGGATGCCAGCCGCCGGAACCGCTACCCGCATGAATTCTCCGGCGGACAACGCCAGCGCATCGGTATCGCCCGGGCGATTGCACTGAATCCGCAGTTTATTGTGGCCGATGAGGCCGTGTCTGCGCTGGACGTATCCGTGCAATCCCAGGTCATTAACCTGCTGATGAAGCTGCAGAAGGAACTGGGCCTCACCTTCCTTTTCATCGCGCATGGTCTTAACGTAGTCCGGCATATCTCTGACCGTGTTGGGGTTATGTACCTGGGTAAGCTGGTGGAGGTAGGAGAGACGGAGGAGCTGTTCGCGGCTCCGTTGCATCCGTATACTGCCGCCCTGCTCTCGGCCATTCCCAAGCCTACGCCAAGGCGCAAGCAGGAGCGCATTATGCTGGAGGGAGATGTGCCCTCCCCGGCCAATCCGCCCTCGGGCTGCCGGTTCCATACCCGCTGCCCGTTCGTCCAGGACAAATGCCGCTTCGTGGAGCCGCTGCTGGAAGAGGTCCTGCCGGGCCGTCCGGTAGCCTGTCATTTCCCGTTACTTCCGAAATCCTGATTAAGGATTACCCTACGCTGTATCGAAGAGGAACGCTGCTGAATCTTACGCAGTGTTCCTTTTTTGTCATGCCCGATCAAACTAATCATTGTGCTACAGGCATTTCTATAAGAAAATGAGAAAAAGACAACGCAAAGGTTGCGGAACCGGAGGCTATGGTGAAAAAGGTCAATACAGCAATTTCAGCACTCTTTATACTTGTTATGATATTAGCTGTCTGGGTATGGGCTGTGTCCGTGCATACCTGGACCCTGGCGGGGACCTTGGCTTCGCTGCTCTGTCTGGCCCTGTTTATCTGGACGGGCCTGCGGGCCATACCCGCTATAACCGGATACATCATGAGCCCAGGCGCACTGCGGACGGTGAATATGGACGACTCGCCGGAGGAACGGCAGCGGACCTGGTTGAAGATTGTGCTGTGGGTGATATTCAGCCGGGTGCTGCTGATCCTGGCAGCTTATGTGTTCTGGGTGCTTCGGGAGGGAGGCTCCGGCAGCCTGTTCTCCCGCTTCATTGAGATGTGGCATATCCGCGGAATTGATGCGATGTCCTATCTGGGCATTGCCGAGCGGTGGTATGTGACGGAAGGGGACCCCAGATTTCATATTGTATTTCTGCCGTTCTTCCCCGTTATGATCAAGCTGGCGCAGTTCTTCACAGGAAATTATATGGCTGCCGGATTTGTTGTAGCCAATCTCTGCACGCTTGTTGCGGCGTTGTTCGCTTATGAACTGGCCCGGCTGGATATGGGGCGCAGGAATGCCCTGCGGGTAGTGAAGTACATCTTTATCTTTCCGTCGGCCTTCTTTTTCTTCCTTCCCATGACGGAGGCGCTGTTCCTGCTGCTCTCCCTGATGGCGCTGTATTTTGTGCGCAAAAAGCGCTGGCTGCTGGGCTGCCTCTGCGCGGCGCTGGCCGGATTCACCCGTTCCCCGGGGATTCTGCTGGCCGTGCCGATTGCCGTGGAATTTGCCCGGGAGCTGGCTGCTGGCTACAGGTCAATGGACCGGAAGGCTTTTACGAATAAGCTGATCTTGGCTGTCCTCTCTCTGGTGAGCGTCTCGTTCGGTCTGCTGGCTTATCTCTACATCAATTACAATGTGACGGGCAACGCATTCCAGTTCAGTATTTATCAGCGGGAGCACTGGTCGCAGCGGTTCTACTTCTTTTTTGATACCGTGAGATATCAGATAGAGTATGCGGTGAATACCTTCAAGGATGCCGATTACCGGTCATTCCTGGGGCTGTGGCTGCCGAATTTGTGCGCGATCTTCCTGGTTCTCTTCATGATGCTCCGCAGTGCGAAGAAGCTTAATCCCGCTTATATGGCGTACATGATCGCCTATTTCGTCTATGTGGTGGCCCCGACTTGGCTGCTGTCTGCTCCGCGTTATTTCGCTGTAGCTTTTCCGCTGGCCTTCGCCGCTGTGCTATTGACGGAGGATAAGAGATGGAAGGATATCCTGCTCACGACGCTATTCATTGTGGGGGGTCTCCTGTATCTGGCGGTGTTTGTATCCGGTTATCCGGTGTATTAGTGTGTACTAGAAATTACAGAAACGATGGTGGCTATGCAGATTCAACTAGAAGATCAGATGGTGACGTTACATGTCCAGTATGTGAGGCGCAAGAAGCTTTCCGTAACGGTGGACGGCTCGGATCTCATTACCGTTAAAGCGCCCAAGGGAACGAGTGAAGAGACGATCCTCGGTGCGGTAGCAAGTCTAGGCCCGAAGATTCTGGAGAAGCTGCGCAGCAATGCCGCGGCCCGGCAGGTGCCGCAGGTTAAGGCTTATGAGGGAGACGAAGAAGCTTTCTTGTACTTGGGGAAGGAGTATGCGCTGCATGAGCTGATTGGGGAGCGGCAGGCGGATGCGGAGGCGCTGAAGCTTGCGCTGAAGAAGTTCTATACGGCCAGTCTGAAAAAAATCATCGCAGAGCGCATCAAGCCCTACCAGACGCAGCTCAGAGTGAAGCCGAAGAATATCGAGATTGTGGAATCCCGGACCAAGTGGGGGAGCTGCAGCTTTGACGGCAAGCTGACGTTCAATTACCGCCTGGCCATGGCGCCGCCTGAAGTGATCGACTATGTCATCATTCATGAGCTGTGTCATCTGCTGCATATGAATCATGACCGTTCCTTCTGGCGGCGCCTGGGCAGTATAATGCCGGACTATAAGGACAAGGAAGCCTATCTGGCCCGGCAGGGGCAGTTTATGACGCTGTGAACATTTTACAAGGTTAAAAGTGTAGCGTACGCCTAGGCGATGGAAGTAGCCGGATGCTTGACGTTAGCAGGATACTGCTGCCCGCCCTGAGTGCGGACGAATAGGCCCTCTGAATGGCTGGTGCCTGACAACTCCAGGCCAGGGTCATCCGGGGTGAAGTGGAAAACGATCGTCTCCGTGTCGCTGTCCGCAAGCTTCAGGGCGATGTCGCGGCAGGAGACGGGCTGTGTGCTGATCAGATCGAAAAGCTCAAGCTGCCCATTCTCCTGCTGGCAGATGGCAATGAGATTCTCGTCCTCCAGGTAGTAGAGCTGATCGCTGAACACATTCAGGCAGTAGAACATCAGCAGTCCATGGGCGCCGCTGACGCCAAGACGCTCAGATACCGGTACCCGCTGCGCTCCAAGGGTAGAGACCAGGCTCAGATCACGCGGGTCGGCAAGATCCAGCTTGCGGATTGCCGCAGATCCGGCAGCGCCTCCGAGGCAGGGCATGGAGAAGATCTGTTCTTCCACCGGGTGGAAGCCGAATTTTGGATAGAACTCCAAGACTGACTCATTGGCAAAAAGATACATGAATTCACACGCTTGTCCGTAATCCTCCAGCACCTTGTCCATCAACCGGGCAGACAGGCCGCGTCCTCTATAGTCAGGATGAGTCATTACTGTTCCGATCTGCACAGCAGGGGACTTCACCCCATTAATAATTAGCTCTATAAGATTCACCGAGACATTCGCCACGATCCGGTCTCCCTCCGCATAAGAATAAGGAACATACTTATCCGTCCAGAAGCCTTCCTCATACCAGCGCCCCAGCTCCAGCTCGAACGTATCTTTTGCCAACTCGAAAAAGCTGTTCCGCAGCGGCTCTATATCTTTATAATTACAGACAAATTGAAGAGTATCCATAGGTAGTTGCTCCTTCAGTGTATAGGTAAAAGAATACCCCCAACTATACTAAATCCCCTCTCCGCCAGACAGGTATTAGTTAAGTTAAATTAAATAATCCCGTTTAATATTCAACCCCGCGAACCTTTGAGTAGACCATCGTGTCTCTTAAGCTACCCGTTACATCGGTCTTGTCATTGCGCAAGATACCCTCCAAGGTAAAGCCAGTACGTTCGGCTACGCGAGCACTCTGTGTATTGCGTGAGTCGCAACGGATCTCCAGCCGGTTAGCCTGTAACTCCTGTATGGCGAAATCTGTAATGGCATTTACTGCTTCTGAGATGTAACCTTGACCCGCGTATGAGGTGCGAACCCAATATCCGATTTCAAATTTACGCACCCGCCAATCGATTCGGTGCAAGCCGCTGCTCCCGATAAGCTGTCCCGTCTTCTTATGAAAAAGCAGCAGCCGGATATCGCTGCGTTCCAGAAACTGCAGCCGTGATTTCCGGATGGATACCTCTGATTCTTCCACAGAAGGGACCTGCTGGGCCCAAGGCATCCAGTGCCGTAATTCCACTGCGCTCTCTTGTACCGCTTCATGTATAGTAGCGCCGTCTCCCCATGCTACTGAGCGAATTTGCAGGCGGCTGCTTTCGAAGCTTTCCGGTACGGGAATCAGGATGGGGTCCATTGAATAATTCTTCATAAATCTAGCTCCTACTAAAGGTATTTGGTGAATCAGTCACTTTTAGTATAAGCCATTATATACCATAGGTCATATTTCAGGGTTTTAATACCATAGATTTTAACTATAGTCAATACGCTAAAGGATACCTAAAAGTACTCTCAGGTACTATTCACATTTAATGGCAAGAACGTTATCTTAGGTAATAAGAAGTGTTCACTATTAAGAACCTGTTGTAATGAACCTAGTACTGTAACGGTAGCGAAATTATAGACAGCTGGAGGTTAACCCATGAGTGCAATCGCCGGGATCTATTCTATGCAGCATGGGCCGCTGGACCCGGAGCTTGGCCTGCGACTGATGCAGGAGCTGCAGCGTTATCCGGCGGATGATGCCCGGGGCTGGAATACGGAGGGGCTGTTCCTCGGGTGCCACGCACAGTGGATTACTCCGCAGTCCCGGGGCGAGGTGCTTCCCTATTATGATCCGCAGCGGAAGCTGACGATCGTAGCGGACGCCATCATTGATAACCGCAGCGAACTCTTCGGACAACTTCAGGTGGTCCGGGAGGATCAGGAGTCGATGCCGGACAGTCTGCTGATTCTTCTGGCCTATGAGAAATGGGGGGATCAGGCTCCGGTGCATCTGGTCGGAGATTTTGCCTTCATGATCTGGGATGCCGGCAGGCAGACGCTGTTTGGAGCGAGGGATTTCTCGGGGAGCCGGACGCTGTACTTTCACCGCTCTGGCAGACAGTTCTCCTTCTGCACCGTGATTCATCCCTTGCTCACGCTAATGGATGGAACACACGCACTGCATGAAGGCTGGATCTCTGAATACCTGGCAGGCCAGGGCCGGATGGATGTCGCGGATATGTTCTCCACGGTCTATCAGGGTGTGGAGCAGCTGCCCCCGGCGCATTCAATGACAGTCAGCGCGAAGGGGATAACCTTCTCCAGGTATTACACCTTCCAGACCCCGTCTCCACTCCGGTTGCGCAGCAATGGCGAGTATGAGGAGGCATTCCGTGAAGTGTTCGGACGTGCAGTCCGGGACCGGCTGCGTACCCATCTTGAAGCGGGTGCGAACTTAAGCGGCGGACTGGACTCAGGGGCGGTGGTGAGCTTTGCGGCAGAGGCGCTTCGCAGCGAAGGTAAGCCGCTCTACACCTTCAGTTCATATCCCCTGGATCACTTTACAGGGTTCAAGCTGGGCCAGCGGGTGACCGATGAGCGTCCATATATTCAGGAGACCGTCGACTACGTCGGGAATATTGAGCCTGGCTTTTACAATTTTCCTGACCGCAGCTCTTATGGCGAAATCGACGAATGGCTCGATATTATGGAGATGCCCTACAAATTCATAGAGAATTCCTATTGGCTGAGGGGCATATATGAACAAGCCGGACTGAAGAATGCCGGTGTGCTGCTCAGCGGACAGCGGGGCAACTGGAGTATCTCCTGGGGGCCGGCGCTGGATTACCAGGCGAAGCTGCTGCGGGAGTTCCGCTGGTTCCGCTTTTACCGGGAGAATAAGCTGTACAGCCATTCGATGGGCGTAAGCCGCAAAAGAATGCTGAAGATTGCCGGGCGCAAGGTATTCCCTGCCCTGGGCCAGCTGATGACCGGGAAGCAGGAGGCTCCGCCGGAACTGATCCATCCTGAATTTGCCCGGCGGACAGGGGTGCAGGAGCGCTTGAAGGAGCTGGACCAGTCGCCAGCCTCCCAGACTGTGTACGATATCCGCAGAGAGCATTTCCGCCAGCCGCATGTCTGGAATGTGAACGGAACGGCGGCTACCAAGCTGTCGCTGAAGTACAGGGTCTGGGACCGGGATGCGACGAATGACCTGCGTGTCATCAACTTCTGTATGTCGGTGCCTGAGGAGCAATACGTCCAGAACGGAATGGACCGCTCGCTCATCCGCAGGGCGATGGAGGGGCGGCTGCCGGATAAGGTCAGGCTTAACCAGACCCGCCGCGGTATTCAGGGAGCTGACGGCATTACCCGTATACTGCCCGAGTGGCAGAGGTTCCAGCAGGAGCTGAGGGAGATGCTGCAAGACCCTCGTGCTTCGTCTTATCTGAATCGTCCCGGGCTCGCCGGATGCTTGGACCGGCTGGGTAGTGAGCCCGAACCATTATTAATCTTTAACACAGATTTCCGCCTTCTTACGCGAGGACTGGTGTTCTACCGCTTTTTGAAGCGGCTCTCCTGAAGGACGTTTCTTGAAAGGGGGTGACAAGATGAAAAAGGAATACAGCAAGCCTGCATTGGAAGTGTTGGATGTGAAAATGACTATGGCTGGCCCGGGGGTATCCATTGCCGATGCGTTCCAAGCCGATCCAGATGAAATCGTTAGTCACTCCTAGTCTTCCTGCATTACCGCTCAGCCCTAATCCCTCTTAGCTTGCTGGAGGGGGATCAGGGCTATCCCTTTATCCGAAGTAACGTTCCGAAACGTTACCGTCCTTTCAAAGGACGGCAATGCCGTTTCCACTTGTCATCCGCAAGACAACGGGTGAAATTGACTGAGATGGAGTGAGCAGTATGGCTGGCACAGTGCAATGCCTCGGTTATAAGGCTTTTGGCCTGCATATCCTCAGTGAGTTCCCGTTGCCGGAGCTCCCCCGTATGGATCACCCCGGAAGGATAGGGAGCCTGTGGGTAGTGGAAGGCCTTCTGTCTGAACGATGGGAAGCGATACCGAAAATTACGCCGAACCTGGGCATCGCGGAGCATGAAGTGATGTTCATGGTGAAGGGCACTGCTATTTTTTCCATACAGAACGGCAGTACGATTACAGTCTCTCCAGCAGCAGGCGCCGATCCGGATAGCATCCGCTTATTCATTCTGGGCAGCTGTATGGGGGTAGTATTGATGCAAAAAGGAATACTGGCCCTGCATGGCAGCTCGCTTGTGCTGGACAATAAAGCCTATGCGCTGGTGGGGCGTTCAGGTGCGGGTAAATCCACGCTTGCCTCCTATCTGATGGATCAGGGACATCTCCTGGTCAGTGACGACGTTATTCCCGTGTTGGTGCATAATGGACATCCATTAGCTGTTCCAGGTTATCCGCAGCAGAAGCTGTGGCAGCAGAGCCTGGACTATTTGGGAATGAATTCGTCTGCATACCGTCCGCTGTTTCAGCGGGAGACCAAGTTCGCGGTACCGGTGCATGACCGGTTCCAGAGTGAGCCGCTGCCGCTGGCCGGCATTTTTGAACTGTCTGTGGTGCAGGACGGGCCGGTGGCCGTAGAGGCTATAAGCGGCTTGGACCGGCTTCATACCTTATACAATCATACTTATCAAAAAGCGCTGGTTGACCCTATGGGTGTCAGAGAATGGCACTTCGGGCTGCTGGCCTCGTTCGTAAACCGGCTGCCGATGTACCGGCTGACCCGCCCCGAGCAGGGCTTCAGTGCACCGCAGCAGACGGAAATGATTATGGAGACGATTATGCCTAAGATGAAGGAGATGAACCTATGAATATGAATACTACAGAAGTGCTGTCGCTGGAGTCGGTACTGGTTCAACGGGAAGGCAATATCGCAAGTGACATGGACGGCGAGAAGGTCATGCTGAATGTGAAGAACGGGAAATACTACAACCTCGGCGAAGTCGGCGGTGAGATCTGGGAAGCATTGGCTTCACCGGTATCGATTCGGCAGATTGCCGGGAAGATGCAGGAGATCTTTGAGGTACCGGCAGAGCTGGCGCAGCAGGATGTCATTGATTTTGTACAGAATCTGCTGAATGAGGATCTTGTCTCTATCGTTAGCGGGCCATGATGACTCTCCGGCGGCTCCGTCTTCTGCTGGTGCATGACAAGGCGTTGCTTGCGCTGATTCCCGAGACGTTATGGCGGCTGATGCTGGTCCGCATCCAGCTGTTGTTCCCCTTTGCCAGGACCGCCCCGCAGCTGGGGGTGAAATCCATGGAGACTCCCGAAGTATCCAGAACTTCCGATATTCGCCGCATCCAGCAGATTACCAAGGCGATCCGGGTGATGAGCCGCTATACTCCCTGGAAAAGCACCTGTATGGTCCGGGCGGTAGCCGCCCTGAAGATGCTGGAGAAGCGGGGGATTGAGAGTACCCTCTACATGGGGGTGGCCCGCGATAAGCAGGGCAAAATGATTGCCCACGCCTGGCTGCGCAGCGGAGCCCATTATGTCTCGGGGGATGACGCTATGCAAGGCTTCGTGGTGGTGGAGAAGTTCGCGAAGGTGTTACAAGCCGAGTAATCGAGGTGGGTCCATGCAAGCCATAATCTACTACGTCCGGCAGCTACAGCGGTTGTCGGGCGTGAAGCTGTATCTTAATCTGCTGGGCATGGTGATCAGCGGTCTGCTGGAGAGCTCCGCCATTCTGCTGCTGGTTCCCATGCTTGGCATGGCTGGCATTCAGCTGGGCGGCGCGGCGGCGGGCTATCATCTTCCTATGCTCGGATTCATCACTGAACTGCCGCAATCCACAGCGCTGCTGCTGGTGCTGGGCAGTTATGTTCTGATTGTGCTCTGTCAGAATCTGATTGCAAGATTCGTAGCGATCCGCAATGTCGAAATTCAGCAGACTTATGGCAGGCAGCTGCGATATGAGGTGTATAGCGCATTGCTGCGGGCGCAGTGGTCTTTTTTTCTGAAAAAACGCACCTCTGATCTGATCAATATGATGACCACCGAGCTGGCCAGAGTCCTGGCGGGTATCAGCGGCTTCCTGCAGTTTCTCACTTCGCTGTTGTTCACATTGGTGCAGATTGCCTTTGCCTTCTGGCTGTCCCCCAAGATGACACTGGCGGTTCTCGTCTGCGCGGCGCTGCTGTCCATCTTCTCCCGGCGGTTCATCCGTAAGGCGAAGAGGTTGGGCAGCCGCAGCACGGAGCTGGGCAAGACGTATCTGGGCGGCATTACCGATCAGCTGAACGGAATCAAGGATATCAAAAGCAATAATCTGGAGCAGTCCCGCCTCGAATGGCTGCATGCCTTCACCGGCGAAGTTAAGCAGGAGCAGCTCGACTATACGCGCCTGCGCTCTAACTCCCAGCTCCTGTATAAGCTGTCTTCCACGCTGCTGATTGCTGTATTTATCTTCGTCTCCTTCCGGTTCATGCAAGTGGAAGGGCCGAATCTGCTGCTGGTCATTCTCGTCTTCACCCGGCTGTGGCCGACCTTCTCGACGCTACAGTCGCTGCTGGAGCAGCTGGCCTCAGTAGTGCCATCCTTCAAACAACTGCAATCGCTGCAGGGAGAATGTCTGGCTGCTGTCGAGCATGAAGCGGATCAAGGCGGAGAACGGGTGCTGCCTTTGACGCTGGAGCGCGGTCTAGAAGCCCGGAATGTCGATTTCCGTTATCATGCGGACGAGCCGCAATATTCGCTCCAGAACGTGAATGTGCAGATTCCCGCCCGGCAGATGACGGCGATTGTCGGACGTTCAGGCGCCGGCAAAAGCACGCTCGTCGATCTGCTCATGGGACTGATGCAGCCGGAGAACGGGGAGATTCTGGCGGACGGTCAGCCGGTCACAGGGGAGCGGCTGCTGTCCTACCGGAGATCCATCGGGTATGTGGCGCAGGACCCGTTCCTGTACAACGCTACCATCCGGGATAATCTGATGATGATCAAGCCGGATGCGGAGGAAGCTGAGCTGTGGGAGGCACTGGAGTTTGCTTCCTCGGCGGACTTTGTCCGCAAGCTGCCGGACGGACTGGATACGCTGCTCGGCGACCGGGGTGTCCGCCTGTCGGGCGGGGAGCGGCAGCGCCTGGTGCTGGCGCGCGCCATTATCCGCAAGCCGTCGATTCTGGTGCTCGATGAGGCGACTAGTGCGCTCGACACCGAGAACGAGCAACGGATTCAAGAGGCGCTGGAGCGGATTAAGGCATCGGTGACCGTCATCGTCATTGCCCACCGCCTGTCCACGATCCGCGATGCCGATCAGATTCTGGTCATCGACCAGGGCCGGGTCATCCAGCAGGGAGTCTATAGCGGTCTGGCTTCGGAGAAGGGCGGCATGTTCAGCCGATTGTTGAAAGGGCAGGAAGAAGCTGGATAAGGGTATACCTAAAACGCGAATGTAGGCGAAAAACCGAACACATTCGGTGCTGCGTGGGTGTGTAGCCCGAATGTAATCGAAAAACCGATTACATTGGGCGAGCGCAGAGGTTGTGGCCCGAATGTAATCGAAAAACCGATTACATTGGATGGGCGCAGAGGTTGTAGCCCGAATGTAATCGAAAAACCGATTACATTGGCTGACCGCCACCCGGCTCCGAAACCGTAAAAAGGCAAGTGCTGCTAATCTAACGCAGCACTTGCCTTTTTGGTATGGCTGTCCCTGCCTAATTCTCCTTCTCCGCACCCGTAATCTTCCGCCAGCTCCACAGCAAAGGCCGCAGCGGAAAATACAAGAAATGCAGCATTCTCGGCAGCGGCAGCATCTTGGCATCCGCAGCATAAGGGTACAGGAAGCTGGCGGAGCGGAGCATCCGGCTTCGGGTGGATAGAATGCTTGGCAGATACCGCTTGAAGTGCTGCTCCACCTCCGGCTCCAGTGGAGGGGTATTCAAATTCACAATCCGAGGGAGATAGAACAGAATATCCTGCGCCAGCCTGTGGGCTTTGGGGCTGTCCATCAGAGGGGCGAGGCTGGAATCGACAGGCGTCTCCAGCAGCTCTCTGGCCAGAATCAGCGTCTGTCCTCCTATGGCGTTGTGATCATAGTGCTGTAGTAAGCGGACCAGCTTGGCGGAGTCGGGCGGCTGCTGTCCCATTAGCAGCATCTTGATGTCCTGCAGCCATCTCAGCCGGGACCAGGCATGTCTGGCACCGTGTACAGCCAGGAACATGAACAGATCCTCCGGCCCCAGATAGCGGACATTCTGGCCGAAGGCGCTGCTGGTCCGCGAGTGACGCCAGAGCTCGTCGAACGCAGGCTCTTTGGCAGGCCCTGGCCCTAACCGCCAGTGCAGCTCCAGATTAACATTGCTGAGCGGATGCACGAACGTCGAATGATGCTCCCGCCATTTCCAGTCGCCAAGCAGGCTCTCGAACTTGTCTTCCTTCTCATAGCCCAGCCGGATCAGCAAGGTTTCGGCATCCTCCAGCTGTTCAATCGGCACCAGGAAGTCAAGATCCCGGGAGGTGCGCTGCGACAGGTCTCCGTACAGCTCCTGCCCAAGCACCGGCCCCTTGAGGAACAGACAGCGGATATTCAGCTCGGCCAGCTGACCTGCGATAGTGCTCATTTCACCGCTAAGCTGGAGCATCTGCACCGTATTCCTGCGGTATTGCCATTTTAGCTGCTCCAGAACGTCAGAAGGGACCGCCTTCTCCTCCATCTTGCTCAGCCTGGAATAGAGGTAGGGATACACCCTGTGCTGACGGTTCAGCTCCACGAATAAGTCCCAGTTCACCTCTGTGAACAACTGCGGATGCTTCCGCGCCGTCTCATCTGGATTTCCGGAATTCAGTAGTGCAAGAATAAGGCGTACTTCCTTGGTTAAGCTTGCCTGATTAAGGATCTTCCGGTCAGTCATAGAGACGCTCCTCACCTGAGTTGTGAACAGATCCGCACCGGATTTGTTCTATTAAAAGAACGATATTAGTGAGCGTACCATCGCTAACCGAAATTTGTCAATTTTTCGCCGGGTGCGTCTCGGAGCTTATCATTCCTGCCAGCAGAGAATAGTCTTGACTCAATAGTGACGGCTGCCCTTATAATGCAGATTAAGAGAGAAAAGAATCGACGGGAGAGTTGCTGAGGAATGGTACTGCTCGGAGCAATCGTGAATGGAATAGCAATTATTGCCGGAACTCTGCTGGGCAAGCTGCTGGAGCGGATACCGGAGAGTATGAAGAACACTGTGATGCAAGCGATTGGACTGGCGCTTATGCTGCTGGGGGTGCAGATGGGCCTGAAAAGCGGGAATTTCCTCATCGTCATTCTAAGTCTGGTGATCGGCGCAGTGGCCGGGGAGTGGATCAACATTGAAGGCAAATTCACCCGTGCGGGCGATTGGCTGGAGCGCAGAGTAGGTGCAGGCGGACAGGGGAGTATCTCGCTGGGCTTTGTCACGGCAAGCCTGGTGTTTGTTGTAGGAGCCATGGCTATTCTAGGCGCGCTGGACAGCGGTATCAAAGGCAATCATGAAATCCTCTACGCCAAATCCATCATGGACGGCTTCATTGCCATAATTCTAACCTCAACGCTGGGCATCGGAGTGATGTTCTCGGCTATTCCTGTTGTTATGTATCAAGGTGCCATCGCTTTACTGGCTACGCAGATCACCCGGTTTGTGCCTGATGCGCTGCTGAACGACTGCATAGCAGAGATGACCGCTACAGGCGGGGTAATGATTATCGGAATCGGTCTGAACCTGCTCGGGATCACTAAGATCAAGGTAGCCAACCTGCTGCCCGGTATCCTGATGGCTGTGCTGCTGGTCGTGCTGGTACATAACTTTTAACTGAATTATCGCTTATCAATTATCGTAATAGCAATAACACCCCGCGTCTTCCCGCTTGCGCTGAGCGCATGTGCAGTGCGCAGCCCTTCTTCACTCAGCGGAAAAACACCGCCGATCAGCGGCTGCAGCTTCCGCCCGGCCGTCAGCCGGGCCAGCTCGCTCAACTGGTAGGGATCGGCAGCGGGAGTCAGATAAGCTGCTGTAACTCCTTGCTGTGCTGCCAAGGCTGGATCAGGTTGTTCAGCAGTGGAGATCAGCCTTCCGCCCGGAGCCAGTACCGCGAAGCTTCTGCTTAGCACCCTGCCTCCTACGGTATCGATCACCACATCGATACTCTGTCCCAGAATCGCGGCACAATCCTGCTCGCTGCTGTTAATCGCCTGATCGGCCCCGAGGCCCCAGGCAACATCCAGCTCCTCATCGCCGCTGACGGTAGTAATCACCGTAGCACCCCTGAGCTTGGCCAGCTGTACTGCGAAGCTGCCGGTTCCGCCTGTACCGTTCTGCACCAGCACGCGGTCCCGGCTTGCGACCTTGGCGGCAGCCAACGCCTGCCAGGCGGCAAGCCCGGCAGCGGGTAACACCCCGGCTGCTGCGAAGGATACCCCCGGGGGCTTAAGCGCAAGCTCATGCTCCTTGGCCAACGTATATTCCGCGTAACCTCCGCTCTCACTAGCGGGCTCCAGGCCGAATACCTCGTCGCCAGGCTTGAAGCGGCTCACCCCTGCGCCGGTGTCTGCAATGATTCCGGCTACAACAACGCCTGGAATGAATGGACAGGCAGCAGGGGGTTCCCCGCTGGCAATCCGTGCTTCATCCAGTATGCTGCAATCTGTCGGATTAACAGAGGTCGCATACATCTCAATTAGCACCTCATGCTCACCTGGAGCAGGCTGCCGGAGGTCAATTTCTGTTAGATTCCCATGCGGGCCGGGCATATGTATAGCAATGGCTTTCATCTATGGTGGGTCTCCTTTATCTACTGGTGGATGATTTGGTACATACTATACGCATACGGCTACCGTTAGTCAAAATCCGTCCGCCAAGTCTTTTTCCATGAATGTTTGGACAAAAGATTGAAATCAAGCAGCGCAGTACGGTAGAATTGCACTAAGTAAGATGATTACGTTCTATATATCAGATTTAACCAAGAAGGGGATTGTAACGCTTGAATAATGAAGAAGTAATCCAAGAGCTGCCAGAGAACTATGACGAACTGAAGAAAGCCGCCGGCCGTTCCGCAGACTGGAGAGCGCGTCTTGAAGCGGTAGAAGAGCTGGGCCGCTACAACCACAAACAAACTATCGATATCCTTAATCGCCTGATGATCAGCGATCCTGTATATACCGTGCAAGAAGCCGCATATAACAAGCTGGTGGCTTTCGGCGAAGAGGTCAAGGTTCCATCGAAGAACAAAGCCGAACTGTTCAAAGGGTTGTCCAAGATTATTCTGCGGATTAAGAAGAGCCTGCCCAAGGACCATACCTACGAAGAGTTCAAAGAGAAGCTGAAGAAGATGCGGGTTGATATCTACGATGCCTATGAAGGCGAGAAGGGCGCGGATTTCGATCAGTGGCTGGAGAAGATGTGGGCTTCGGCTGCCAAGTAACCAATCTCAAATAACATAGCGAATTAGCAAGACAGCACCAAGCGGAGAGATAGGGGCGTTCCTTATTGCTCCGCTATATTTTTGTGAGAAAGGATGATTACATGCTTACCGGTACATTTCAGGAATTCCTTAAGCTGTCCACGCAGCTGCGTCCCGGGTACACCGCCAGTCTGGGTGAAGCTCCGGCAGGGGGCAGCGATGCGATATTAGAGTTTACACCCGAAGTACCTGCGCTTCTGCGTGCGGTCTATGATACGGTTCTTGGAACGGGCGGCGCCGAGGAAGATCCCAGTCTGCTGGAGTTCATTCCGGGCTACCGGCTGATTCATATCGGAGAATACGGCCATGAGGTGAAGATACTCTCAGGGATTCTGCAGGAGAAGGGATATACCGGCGGTGGAATCGTGTTGCCGCTGCTGACGAACTATGGGAGTGATTTCATTTGCTACTACCGCTCTGAAGAAGGCGTGGAACGGATCTGCGATCTGTTGCACGACTACGGCGATCTGGTGGTGATGTACGATTCACCGGAGAAGTTCCTGGAGACGCTGTGCGAATTCTATAAGCAGGAGGTCTATTTCCTGGATGAGGAAGGCTACCTGGACTGCGATCTGGTAAAAGAAGGTGAAGTAGGTTCAGCGCTCAACCCGGATGCCGAGTATTGGTCCGAGTAAAGACAATGCCTCCAAGCATTTCTATGAATTTGCAGGGAGAACCCCTTGAAGTCCGTCTAATGAATGACAGGCAATAGAGGGAAGGGGAATCCGCAATATGCAAAATATATTCATGAACCGTAACCGGCAGCTTAGAGCAGGTTGGGAAATATCATGTGTCGTAGCGGTTATTGTTTTTCTGACGGCTCTTGTCTCCTTTGGCGTATCGCTGAGGATCGGCTCTGAGCAGCTTTTTGATCCGGACGGGTGGGTACGTGTATTCAAATCTACAGCGATCTACTCCTTTATTGTTGTTTGTTATACGGTACGGAGAATTCATAAGCGTCCGTTGTCCAGCATTGGATTATCCAGACCGGACGGTGTAAGCCTTGCCGCCGGATTTGCTGGCGGATTTCTGCTGCTTTCATTGATTCTGCTTGTGCTGTGGGGACTGGGGTATGCTGTTCTGCAAGGGGAATGGGCACACCCGCAATTCGGACAGCTGGATGCGGCGGATATTGTACTTACAGCATTGCTGGCGGGAGTATGCGAGGAGGTTGTTTTCAGAGGCTATCTTCAACAGCTATTGTCCTTACGGATTGGCGTTCCGGCTGCGGTGGGCGTGACTTCCGTCCTGTTCTCGCTGGCCCATCTGGCGAACCCCGGATATAACTGGGTCAGCGGACTCAATATCGTATTCATTGCCCTGATCTTTTCTTGGATGACACTGCGAACCGGCAACTTGTATGCGGCAATGGGACTGCATATCTCCTGGAATCTATTCCAGGGTTATATTTACGGGGTTGCGGTGAGCGGTAATAACACTTATGGCCTGTATTCCGTAGCTCTAAAGGGCAATGAAATGCTAACCGGTGGCCAGTTTGGTCTGGAGGCCAGTCTGGTGACTACGCTGATTCTTGCAGTATTGTTTGTATTGCTGTTAGCATTCCCGAAACACAAAAATCCCCGTCCTGCATCACTGTAGGAACGGGGATTTTATAGTTTCGGCTGGCAATATAGCAGCCTGATTTGCAGCCCTCCTAGGAAATATAAGTATTTATCTGTTTCACACGATAGCTTATCCTTCTATTTCTCGCTGAAACGGTACCGTCCTTTAATAGGACGGCAAAGCCGTTTCCACTTAACAGAGTAGCTTATGTTACAGGTTAGCGTGCTTCTCCTGCTCGCGCAGCTCGATTCTGCGGATTTTTCCGGAGGTAGTCTTCGGCAGATCCGTAATGTATTCGATTTTGCGCGGATATTTGTAGGGGGCGGTCTGCTCCTTCACATGGGCTTGCAGCTCTTTGGTCAGCTCCGGTGTTCCGGCATGGCCGTCCTTGAGTACAATAAAAGCCTTGACGACGGACCCGCGGATCTCATCCGGGCTTGCGATTACGGCACATTCCTTAACGAGGGTATGCTTCATCAGCGCCTCTTCGACCTCGAACGGCCCGATCGTGTAGCCCGAGCTGATGATGATGTCATCGCCGCGCCCCTCGAACCAGAAATAGCCGTCCTCATCCTTGCGCGCCCGGTCGCCCGTTACAAAATACTCCCCATGCGAGCAGTTCGCTTTGCGCTCAGGATCTTTGTAGTAGTTCTGGAACAATGCAGGCATGCTCAGATGTACGGCGATATCACCGACCACTCCGGCCGGCAGCGGATGTCCGTCCTCGTCGATCACTTCGACAATGCCTGGAGCAATCGATTTGCCCATGGAGCCGACCCGGATTGGTTCATCCTTCAGCGCTGCGATGATGAGTGTGCTCTCTGTTTGTCCATAGCCGTCACGGATTGTAATATTGAAGTGTTGCTGGAAGGTATGAATCACTTCCTGATTCAGCGGTTCACCGGCGGATACAGCGCAGCGCAGATTGGACAGATCGTAGTCTGCCAGACCTTCTGTCTTCGCCATCAGGCGGTATTCTGTCGGTGTGCAGCATAATACCTGGATCTTCTCGTCCTGCAGCAGCTGCAGGTAGCGTTCCGGATGGAAGGCTCCGTTATAGACAAAGCCAGTTACCCCATTGCCGAGTACCGTCAGGAACGGACTCCAGATCCACTTCTGCCAGCCCGGTGCGGCTGTGGCCCAGACCGTATCTGATTCACGGATATCGAACCAGAGGGAGGAAGTGATCCGCAGATGAGCATATCCCCAGCCGTGCGTGTGAACTACTGCTTTGGGATTGCCGGTGGTTCCGGAGGTATAGGCCAGAATGGCGATATCATCGCGGCGGCTGGCAACCGTAGGGTAAGAATCTGCTTGTCCTTCCATTAGACCTTCCAGGTCGATCCAGCCTTCTTCAGGCTCAGCCGCACCGCTGGAGACGGACAGCTGGTAGTCCAATGCGGGAAGATCATCGGAGATTTTGTTGACTTCTCCGGTAGCCTCAGACCAGACAATAACGGCCCGTGCTTCAGAGTGGCGGAGCCGGTATGAGAGATCCTTCGCCCGCAGCATTTCAGACGAAGGGATAACAGCCAGTCCCAGCTTCAGGCAGGCCAGATATATCGCATAGGCGATGATGCGGCGGGGGACCATGACCAGGACCCGGTCGCCTTGCGTAAGTCCGAGGCCGGCCAGTCCGCCGGCGAGACGGTTAGCCTGAGCCATGAGCGCACCATAGGTGATTTGCTCCAGGCTCCCATTTTCATGTAACCATTTAATTGCAATCTTATCTTCAGGATGCTGCTCCATTTCCGAAGTGAGATTGTAGAATTCAGGTGCGATCCAGCGTTGATTATCCAAATGAACCTCTCCTATTATAAGTAATGATGTATCTGTTAACTACAGTATAGCACGTTCTCCTAGTACCAGATGCTAATCGGCTCATAGGGAAGCGGAGAATGTTCTGTGACAGTCTTTATTTTGAAACATCTTGATGCGTACAGGCTCCCTGAAGGTATTTTTAACCGGATAAGGGGACCATACATTAGAGCCCTTCACGCAGCGAAGCGGCAGAAAGCAGGCCATTGCAATGGACGAGAATACAATGATCAATGAGACAACTATTCATGAAGCAGGCATTAGTGAAGTGGAATTCAATGAAATATTCGCGATCATGGAAGCCTCTTTTCCGGTAAGTGAGATTAGAACCCGCACCGGGCAGCAGGCTTTGCTGGATCGGCCGAATTATCATCTGTATACCAGCAAGGATGCGGAGGGGGAGATACTGGCTTTTTTGGCGGCATGGGAGTTACCCGAGCTGCGGTTCATCGAGCATATTGCCGTGAATCCCGAGTGCCGGAGCGGAGGGATCGGCCGTAAGCTGATGAGCAGCTACCTTATGCGTTCGGACAAGCCGGTGCTGCTTGAGGTAGAGCCGCCGGACGGTGAGCTGGAACAGAGAAGAATCGGATTCTACGAGCGGCTGGGCTTTTACCTGAATCCCTATAACTATATGCAGCCGCCACTGCGTGCAGGGCAAGCCGATCTTCCGCTGCGCATTATGACCTACCCGGAGCCGGTGACGATGAAAGAGTTCCGCCGATTTAGAGATATTTTGTATACAGAGGTGTATGGGGTGGGCGTTTGAATTACTTCTTTACAATCCGGATACAAGTTAGAAACAAGTTAATGGTTTAATGAATTCATAGCAAGGAACACACTAACATCACAGGCTAAGGGAGACGATATTCAATGAAAAGCAAAAAAATGATCATAGCAACGATGGTATTCGGAATGGCCGTTACAGGTTCAGCAGGGGTCTACGCAGGAACGAACATGCAGAAGATCAGCGCCTATCTTAACCACGGCATCGGGTTCAAAGTTAACGGAGCGGCCTATACTCCGGTTGATAACAACGGCAAAACAATGGCGCCAATCACTTATAAGGATACAACGTATCTTCCGGTCCGGGCGATGGCAGATGCACTGAAGGTACCGGTGACATTCAATGCCTCCACGAATGAAGTTATCCTTGGAACTGGAACAGGGGCGACAACGCCGGATAATGGTTCAGCTGTGAAGCTGACGGCGGTAGAATACAGTGCGGCGCAGAAGGAGCAGATTGCTAAGGCGTTTGCGAACTTCGAGGGTTTTGAGAGAGCCTATGCCCCGACACAGATGGTCAGCGGAGATGCCTTCCAGAAGGTTGCGGGCGGTGATGACGGCGTAAGCTTCCTGTTCAATAAAATGCGTGTAAATGTCTCGCCGCGTGACTATTCCGATGGATATGACAGCAGTACAGTGAAGCTCTCCAATGGAACAGAGGCGAAATGGTATACCCCTTCGGATACGCCAATGCTGACCTTCAAGCTGGCAGACCGTTTTGTAACCATCAGCTCCGCTGACAAATCACTCAGCAAAGCACAAATCGAGAAAGTGGCAGTGGGCGTAACGAAGCTGAGCAAATAATTACTACTCCTTCTATAGAATAGAATGCAAAAGGGATGTCCGCAGAGCCGTAACTGGCTGCGCAGACATCCCTGCTTTGTTTTGATATAGAAGAATGTATATGTTTCACACTATACATTATCCTTCTATTTCTCGCCGCAACAGTACCGTCCTTTAAAAGACGGCAAAGCCGTTTCCGCTTGTGGCATGCTTGTTACTGTTATTTGTTAGAGCTATGCTGCTTGTTGGCCAGTCTTGCGCCTGGGGTTCCTTTACCGCGGTTTCTGTTCTTTAGCGCTTTACGCTGATTCTCCTGGAACTTCTCCACGAATTCATGAGTGTCCATAACAATCCTCCTAGAAGGTTAGATAACGTAGGCTTGAGGCATGCATAGCTTACGTTTAGATATTCGGTTATTCTGTCCATTTACGGTTAATATCATTCTAAGATGTTAAATATAAAATAATGCTTGCAATGAATCTCTATCCATGATATATTCTATTTCTGGCCGCGAAACATCAACGCCGAGCTCGAAAAAGAAGTTAAAAAAAG
>NZ_ASPS01000021.1:0-253115 GCF_000517865.1 Paenibacillus sp. FSL R7-269 | reverse complement strand
CGAAACTGAAACAGCGCGCGCCGATTGAGTATCGACACGCGCTGGCTGCTTAGTTTTTTCTTCTGTCTACTTGACAGGGGTATGACCAATGCGCTACAGGACGGAGGTTTTTTGGTAAGAGCAATCCTTACTGTTAGTAAAGCGCATGATCAGTAAGAGGAAACCGCCTGTTATTGTGTTCAGGTTTCCGCATACATTAGGCCCATGCGCCTTGAGAGAGCCGGTTGTATGCTGTTTTCCTCACACAATGGGCTCATGCGTCTTCACTCGAGCTCATTGTATGCTGTTTTCCGCATACATGGTGAAAGATTACCTTCGCGCGAGCTCAATTTGTTTGCACACTACTGGAGCCTTAACTCCGCAGCACATTCGGCAGCTGCTTGATCCGCTCTTCATCGGGCGTGACGAATAGTGTCCGCTGATGATCGTAGATAACGAATCCCGGCTTGGCTCCGCTCGGCTTGCGCACGTAACGGATGAGCGTGCAGTCCACTGGCACGCTGCTGGATTGCTTGGCCTGGCTGTAATAGGCGGCGAGCTGGGCCGCTTCCTCTAGGGTAGCATCACCGAATTCCTCGCTGCGGATCACCACATGTGAGCCGGGGATATCCTTGGTATGCAGCCAGGTATCGTTCGGTGAAGCGAGCCGGTTGGTGACATATTCGTTTTGCAGATTGTTTTTGCCGACATAGATGTCCACCCCTTCAGAGGAAGTGAAGACTTGCAGCGTGGGTCTGGCTGCCTTCTTTTTCTTCTTGCCTTTCTTGCTGCGGTCGCGTAAGTAGCCTTGGCTGACCAGCTCCTCACGGATCTCCTCAATGTCATTCAGTGAGGCATGGGCCAATTGCTGGAGCAGCAGCTCCATATAGGCGATCTCTTCGTGCGTCTTCTGGACCTGCTCGCCGATCACCCGCAGGCTGTTCTTGTATTTGTTATATTTCTTGAAATACCGCTGTGCATTGTCCGTAGGGCTTAGCAGCGGGTCAAGCGGAACGGTAATCTCCGCCTGATTCTCATCATAGTAGTTTACTAGTTTTGCTTGCTTGTCGCCTTTGTTCACGGTGTGCAGGGAAGCGAACAGCAGCTCGCCCCAGATGCGGAACTGGTCTGCATCCTCGGCTTCGTTCAGGTCCTTTTGCAGGTTGGCCAGCTTCTTGATGTTCTTGCTGCGCTCGTTGCTGAGGAAGCGGATCAGGTCGCTAACCCGCTGCTTGACGGTGTCCTTCTCAGCCTTGTCTCCGTAATAATCCTCCAGGCAGAGGCTAATGGAGCTGTAATGCTTCACATTTCCGCTCATGAGCTTCAGTGGAATGGCTGAGAAGACAGGCTTACCCTTGGGATTCCAGCCGGTGACCGGGGCGAAATCCTGCTTGCTTACTGGTTCCATGACAGAATGGAAGGCTTCCCATAGCTGTTCGGGTTTATCCATCCCGCTGCTGAAATCCTCAGCTTCTCCGCCTATCTCCTTGTACCGGTAGAGGATCTCTCCGGCGATCAGCGGACTCAGGCCGCTGAAGGCGTGAACCAGCCAGCCGGCCGGATCGGCTGAAGGGGCCGGGCCGCCGGAGCCGTCAGCCTGCGGAGCCTCAAGCGAGGCCAGTAATTCTGCGATCTCGCCCTCGATCATATCCTCCTCCGGCTCTTGCGGATGCTCGGCGGCGTAGCGGGCCGCTTCCTCAGCCGAGGCCAGCAGGGCAAGGAAGTCGGGCTGGCTGATCTGCAGGGGATTCAGCTTATGCTGCTGCGGCGGCTGGGTATAAGCTGCTCCCGGCATAACGACCCGATAGCTGCTGATCGACGGTGTGACATGATGAATGCCGTCGATAATCGTCCCTGTGGCCAGCTCCGTCAGAATGATGTTGCTGTGGCGTCCCATTAGCTCGATAATGATTTTTTTGGCGGAGACATCCCCCAGCTCATCCCGGGTTCTGATGGTGATATGAATAATCCGTTCAAGCCCCACCTGGGTAATGCTCTCGATGGTGCCGCCTTCACAATGCTTGCGCATCAGCATGCAGAACATCGGCGCTTCCGCCGGGTTGATGCTGCTTCTCTCGGTCAGGTGCAGCCGGGGGTAGGTCGGGTTCGCCGACAGCAGCAGCTTGCCGCCGCCGCCCGCACCGCGCAGGGTGAAGATGAGGTCATGTGTGCTGGGTTGATATATTTTGCCGACGCGTGCACCGATGAAGGGCTGAAGCTCATGCACGATCGCTTGGGTAACAATGCCGTCTAATGCCATAATAAGGTTCTCCTGTCGCCTGATAATAAAGTACTCCCTCTATGATGCCATACTTTTACCGGTTCGCGCAAAAGGAGAAACCTAGATGCGGTGATATTTTGGGACGACCATGAATACACTTGGACATGAACAGGTGGAAAAGCTGTGCGCCGCCGGAAGTCAAGAAACGACCGGGAGGGGAAAGATTAGTTATGGAACAAAAAAGCTGGCACCGGCTCGGTGCAGAGGAGCTGCAGGAGATGTTCGGCGTTCAGCCGGGAACGGGGTTAAGCGCCGAGGACGCCGCCGCAAGACGCAAAGAGAGCGGGTACAATGAGCTGTCTGAGGGTAAAAGGGTATCGCCTTTTACGCTGCTGCTCAATCAGTTCAAGGATTTCATGGTACTGGTGCTGATGGGGGCGACACTGGTATCCGGCCTGCTCGGCGAATACTTAGACGCCATTACGATTATCGCGATTATTCTGCTTAACGGGGCACTCGGCTTCGTGCAGGAGTTCCGCGCCGAGCGTTCGTTAAGAGCGCTGAAGCAGCTCTCCGCGCCTACGGCCAAAGTGATGCGCGGCGGGAAGCAGGAGGTGCTTCCGGCCAGAATGCTGGTTCCCGGAGATATCGTCCTGCTGGAGAGCGGGGACCGTATACCGGCAGATGTCCGCTGGCTGCAGTGCAGCAGCATCTATGCCGAAGAGTCGGCGCTGACAGGGGAGTCGCTGCCGGTCTCCAAGCATGCCTCGGCGATCTACGCTGAAGACATCCCGCTGGGCGATCAGAAGAATATCGGCTTTATGGGTACGATGGTGACCCGGGGAACCGGCCGGGCGGTGGTCATCCGCACCGGTATGGCTACCGAGATGGGCAAGATTGCCGATCTGATCCAGAACACCGAATCCCAGGAGACCCCGCTGCAGCACCGTCTGGAGCAGCTCGGCAAGATTCTGATCTATGTCTCATTGGGACTGACCATTGTTGTGGTCCTGGCAGGAATTATGCATGGTCAGCCGGCAACGGCGATGTTCCTGGCCGGGGTGAGTCTGGCAGTGGCAGCTATTCCCGAAGGACTTCCGGCCATTGTGACGATTGCGCTTGCGCTGGGTGTACAGCGGATGATCAAGCGCAAGGCGATTGTCCGCAAGCTGCCTTCGGTAGAGACCCTCGGCTGTGCCTCCGTCATCTGCTCGGATAAGACAGGAACCCTGACGCAGAACAAAATGACAGTCACCCAGCTCTGGAACGCCGGACGGACCCTTGAGGTATCAGGGGAAGGTTATGCTCCGGTAGGCAGTGTGCTGCGTAACGGCCGGCCCGTTGATTTGAAAAATGACCAGAGTCTCCGGCGCATGCTTCAGGTGGGAGCATTATGCAGCAATGCAGAGATTTATGAGAGCTTCCCCGATACGCGCAGCAAAAAGAAAGGCAAAGGTGCAGAGGCCGATAAAGGGGCTAACGCCCAGCCGGTCTGGGAACTGAAGGGCGATCCTACGGAAGGTGCGCTGGTCGCTTTGTCTGCCAAAATGGGACTAACTGCCCAGGCGCTTGCCGTAACCTATACCCGGGAGACGGAGTTTCCGTTCGATTCCGAACGTAAGCTGATGTCGGTGGTTGTGAATCACCCCGGCGGCCGGATGATCTGCACCAAAGGAGCACCTGACGTGCTCCTGAATTGCTGCACGTATATGCTGTGGGAGGGCGGAGTCGTGCCCTGCACGCCGACCTTGCGCCAGAAGGTGCTGGATGCCAATGAACAGATGGCTTCCGGCGCGCTGCGTGTGCTAGGGATGGCTTACCGGGAGTTGCGGAGCGGAGAAACGGCTGGCAGCGAGAAGGAAGCGGAAAGCCAGCTTGTCTTCGTGGGTCTGGCCGGGATGATCGATCCGCCGCGCAAGGAAGTGCGCGATGCGATCAGCGTGACCCGCCGGGCAGGTATCAAGACAGTGATGATTACCGGCGACCATGGGACGACGGCAGAGGCTATTGCCCATCAACTCGGCATTCTGCAGCGCGGCGGCACGGTCCTGACCGGCAGCCAGCTTACCCGGATGGACGATGACGCGCTGGATAAGGTCTCCGACAGCGTGTTCGTCTACGCCCGGGTATCGCCGGAGCATAAGCTGCGGATTGTCAAGTCGCTGCAGCGCCACGGCCATGTCGTCGCGATGACCGGCGATGGGGTGAACGATGCGCCTGCGATCAAGGCTGCCGATATCGGGATCTCGATGGGGATCACCGGCACGGATGTGACGAAGGAGGCTTCGGCCCTGGTCCTGGGGGACGATAACTTCTCGACCATCGTGGCCGCCATTGAAGAGGGACGGAATATCTATGAGAATATCCGCAAGTTCATCCGGTATCTGCTGGCTTCGAATGTCGGCGAGATTCTGACCATGTTCTTCGCCATGATGCTCGGGCTGCCGCTGCCGCTGGTTCCGATTCAGATTCTGTGGGTCAATCTGGTTACAGACGGCTTGCCCGCAATGGCACTGGGCGTAGACCAGCCGGAGAAGGATCTGATGGAGCACAAGCCGCGCGGGGCGAAGGAGAATATCTTTGCCCGCCGTCTGGGCTGGAAGATTGTCAGCCGCGGGCTGCTGATCGGACTCTGTACCCTGGCCGCCTTCTGGCTGACGCTGCGGATTGATCCAGGCAGCGCGCAGCAATTGATCCGCGCGCAGTCGGTTGCTTTTGCCACCCTTGTTATGGCACAGCTCATTCATGTGTTCGACTGCCGCAGCTCGCGCTCGGTCTTCTACCGGAATCCGTTCCAGAACAGATATCTGGTCCTGGCTGTCCTGTCCTCTGTCCTCTTAATGCTGGCTGTAATGTACCTCCCTGTGCTTCAGCCGGTGTTCAAGACCGTTCCGCTCAGTTTCCGTGAATGGTGCCTGGTGCTGGTGATGGCCGGAATCCCGACCTTCCTGATGGGAGCGGGCAGCGTCTGGGGCGGCAAGAAGAACCGCAGCCGCAGCGGCGGACGCCAGATGATAAAAAGTACAAAGTTTTCAGCATAAAATCAATAGCTTCACTCCACTCCTATAAGGTATGCTGGTTTCACTGAGAAGCTTGGTTTATGATGAACCAGGAATGTGGAAACAGCTGATCTTACTTATAGGAGTGGACCTGACAATGGAATTTACTAAAATGCACGGTTTGGGCAATGATTTTATTATCGTATTCGGCGAGGATGAGCTGCCGGGCAATGCCCCGGAGCTGGCAGTTACGCTGTGCAACCGGTTCTTCGGCATCGGCGCAGACGGACTGGTGTACATTCTTCCTTCGCAGCGCGGCGATTACATGATGCGTATCATGAATTCTGACGGCTCCGAGGCTGAGCAATGCGGCAATGCGATCCGCTGTGTATCCAAATATGTATATGAGCATGGCCTGGTGGAATCGGAGCAGATAGTCATTGAGACGATTGGCGCCGGAGAACAGAAGGTCTCCCTGAAGGTGAAGGACGGGATCGTGGAGAGCGTAACCGTGGATATGGGTGAGCCGGTCCTGTCCGGACCGCAGATTCCTGTAGCGATCGACGCGGAGCCTGTGCTGGACCAGCCGATTGATGCGGACGGCACAGCGTTCCGGTTCACCGCAGTCTCTATGGGGAACCCCCATGCGGTCATTTATGTGGACGATGCAGTGTCGTTTGATCTCACTACGTGGGGGCCGAAGCTTGAGGTTCACCCGCTCTTCCCTCGTAAGGTCAACGTGGAGTTCGCCACAGTAGTGAACCGCGGCCGCGTGGACATGCGCGTCTGGGAGCGTGGTGCCGGGCCTACCCTAGCCTGCGGAACAGGCGCCTGCGCGACGCTGGTCTCCTCCGTGCTGAATGGAGTGACGGACCGCTCGGCGGTCATCAGCCTGAAGGGCGGCGACTTGTTCATCGAATGGAACGAGGAGGATAATCATGTGTATATGACCGGCCCTGCGCAGGTGGTATACACCGGCTCAGTCGATATCTGATTCCCATATAACTATTCGCAATCCCCTGCATACCAGATGCAGGGGATTTGTTGTGTTGTTTAAGAGGAATGGGACGAGTGTGGAAGGGCAGCCGAATAATGGCAGGCATATCCGCGAATAATAGAACTCTGCATAGAATCAGGGAGGAGGAGCGGTGATGAAGTCAGGATCCAACCGAAAAGCACAGAATGCAGGAGCAGATAGTGCACCGGGACCGGGACAGCCTGAGGGTGGTGTTGCCCTGGGCCTCGCGGATACGGTCGCCCAGAGTCTGCTCCATATTCAGACGGAGCTTGGCGGCAGTCCGGATCTCCTTATCCGCAGAATCCAGATCGGGGGAGAACGCCGGCTGGAAGCGGCTGCTGTTCATCTGAGCGGGCTGGCGGACTCAGCCTCCGTGAATGAATTCGTGCTGGGCTCGCTGCTGAATCATACGGAGGAGCTGTTCCTCGATAGCGCGGCCGGCGGCGCTGACAGTCCTCGGGAACAAGCTTCGCTCCCGCAGCAGATCCTTAGCCGTGCTATGGAGATAGGTGATGCGGAGCTCCAGGAGAATTGGAAGGAAATCATGCTCGCTATTCTCTCCGGGGACACAGCGATTCTGCTGGAGGGCTGCCGGTCAGCGATTCTGTGCGGAACCAGGGGCGGGGAGCAGCGGGCAGTCAGTGAGCCTTCCTCCCAGCTCGTGGTCAGGGGGCCGAAGGACGGGTTCGTCGAGTCGGTGGCCACGAACATCTCGCTGATCCGCCGCAGAATCAAATCCGCCAAGCTGCGCCTGGAGGTCTTGAAGATCGGCTCGGAGACCCATACCCATGTGGCGCTGATGTACATGAAAGGGATTGCGGGGGAGGATCTGATCCGCGAAGCCAGAGACCGGCTGAACAAGATTGTTATTAATGAGATTCTGGAATCCGGGTATATTGAGGAATTAATTCAGGACAAGACCTTTACGCCGTTTCCAACGATCTACAACACGGAACGGCCGGATGTGGCTGCAGGTAATCTGCTGGAAGGCCGGGTGGTTATTATTGTGGACGGCACGCCGTTTGTGTTGATTCTTCCGGCGGTGTTTACGCAGTTTTTTCAATCTGCAGAGGACTATTCCCAGCGGTTCGACATTGCCATATTGATGCGGCTGGTACGTTATTTGAGCTTCATCGTTCTGATTCTGGGACCTTCGGTCTACCTCGCGCTGACCACCTATCATTATGAGATGATTCCGACGACGCTGCTGATTAATCTGCTCTCCCAGCGGGAGAATGTACCCTTCCCGGCCTTTGTGGAGCTGCTCTTGATGGAGATGGCCTTTGAAATTCTGCGTGAAGCCGGGGTGCGCATGCCGCGCGCCATCGGGCAGACGGTCTCAGTGGTCGGTGCGCTTATTCTGGGCACAGCGGTGGTAGAGGCCGGAATTATTACGCCCATCATGGTTATCGTAGTGGCGTTAACCGGGATCGCCAGCTTTGCCCTTCCTGCGTATAACATGGCGATTGCCGGGAGAATTATACGGTTTGCTTTTCTGGTCCTGGCCAGTATTTTCGGCTTCTATGGAATTACGCTGGGCATGATTCTGCTTGTAGCACATATGAACAGCTTGAGATCCTTCGGTGTTCCATATCTCTCCCCCTTCGTGCCGCTCTCGGTTAAAGGGCAGAAGGACACGTTGCTCAGACTTCCGCTCTGGCTGAACGGCGCGGACAAGCCGCCGGCGCAGATGCGCGGGGAAATGCCGGACTACATGCTGCTAACGACCGGTCATGAAGAGCAGCGCCCCCCGTTAATCCGCAAGAATAGCAGGGCTGAGGAGGAGAAACGTGAGGAATAGAATCTTGGGCGGCATAGGTGTACTGTTTGTCCTTCCACTGCTGCTGCTTACCGGCTGCTGGGACAGTGTTGAACTCAACCGGCGGGCGATTGTCTCGGGGGTAGCGATCGACAAGGGCGACTCTGAGGCTGAGCGGTACAAGCTGTCCTTTCAAGTGATTGTGGCGGAGGAAATCTCCGGAGAGAAGAGCAGAGGCATATCGCCGGTTGCGCTGTACACAGGAACAGGCCGCACGATGTTCGAGGCACTGGCAGACGCTTCCCGCCAGACGGCACGCTTCCTCTCCCTGGGCCATGTGCGGGTACTGGTGATCTCGGAGGCGTTCGCCCGCGAAGGCATCAAGGATCTTCTGGATGTGCTGGAGCGGGAGAGTGATACCCGGCTGAACAGTCTGATCTTCATCTCCAAGGGACAGCCTGCGCGTGAGATCATGTCCACAATGACCGTGTTCAGCAAAATCCCGGCCAATGATCTGGTAGAGAAGCTGGAGACGACCTCCAAGCAGTTCGGCTATAACTTCCGGATGGCCGTGGATGATGTGATCCGGGGGATTCAGATCAGAGGAGGCGGTCCTGTGATCAACGGGGTATACACCAGAGGAGAGTGGACTCCGTCATCGGGCAGCAATGACAGCCTGAAGAATATCGAACCCCGGTCGATCCTGAGAGTCTCCTCTCTTGCGGCGTTCAAGGATGACAAGCTGAAGGGCTGGCTTACGGGTGACGCTGCTCTCGGTACCGTTCTTTTGCATAATCGGATCAAAGAGTTCCCGGTTCTGCTCAAGCAGCAGGAGGGCGGCTATCTCTCCTTCAACATCTATCAGTCCCAGGTATCGCTTGCGGTCAATTCGTCTGACCCGGAGCATACTGTCTTTACGGTCAAGATCACGCAGCAGGCTGCGCTCAAGGAAGCTCCGAATCCGCTCGATCTTACCTCGCCTAAAGTGCTGGAAGAGCTGTCAGACCGGCTTATAAAAGAAAGCGTGAAGCATATACAAGCAGCTATAAGTACCGCCAAAGAATTGGGCAGCGATTATCTCGGCTTTGGACGGGCATTACAGCGGAAGGACCCGCGCGGCTGGAAGAAGGTCAGGGACCACTGGGAGGACGTATTCGCAGACTGTGAAATCCGGTTCGATGCGGATGTGGTCATCCGGCATACGGATATGCGCAGCAACTCTTTTCAAATTCATTAAGTCTGCCGGTAGGGTATCCGGGTGAGGAGGTTCACAGAATATGGGTAAGGTCAAAATCGGACTCGTCGAATTCTTCAGCCTGACGGTGCTGTTCGAGCTGGGCACGGCGCTGGTGGTTAATCTGGGAATGGGGGCAGGCCGGGATGCCTGGCTCTCGATCCTGCTCGGCTGCGCGGCGGGGCTGATGATGTTCACGGGATACGCCTATCTGTACCGCAAGCATCCGGACCAGCCTTTTACAGCCTATACACGGCAAATTCTCGGAAAATATATCGGGGCACCGGTAGGGCTGCTCTATATTATTCTCTACATAAACCTGGCCGCCCGGGATCTGCGCGATGGCAGCACCATGCTCGCAATGTCGACCATGCACAATACTCCGCTGTTCATCTTAAGTGCCCTGATGCTGCTGTCGGGAGCTTATGTGCTGCATAAGGGGGTGGAGGTGCTGAGCAGAACGTCCATGGTATTTGCGTTTGTCGTTCTGGGGATCGGCCTGTTCGGGACAGTGATGCTGATACTCTCCGGTACGATCAATCTGCACAGACTGTTGCCTGTACTGGAGAATGGCCTCCAGCCCGTGCTTAGCTCGGTGATTCATCAGAATTATATGTTTCCGTTCGGAGAGATGGTGTGCTTCACTATGCTGATGCCGTACCTGTCCAGTGTCAAAAAAGGACCGTGGATCATCGCCGCCGCCATGGTGTTCTCCGCGCTGCTGCTCAGCTTCACGATGGCGCTGAATGTTTCGGTTCTGGGTGCTGACATTGTTGAGCGTTCGCCGCTCCCGCTGATGCCGACAATCAGCAAGATCTCCATTTCGGATATCATCCAGCGGGTGGATATTTTCGTGGTTATGGTGCTGATCATCGGGGTGTTTTTCAAAATGGCCGTTTTCTTTGCTGCCGCGCTGATCGGAATCTCGGACCTGTTCAAGCTGCCGTACCGGAGAATGCTCTATCCCTGCGGACTGATCATCCTCTTCACCTCCATGCTGGATGCACGCAGCTTCATTGAACATCTCGATGAGGGCGGGACCCTGCTGTACAGGGTATACCCTTATTTAATGATAGTCATTCCGGTGCTGCTGGTCATCGTGACGGCGGTTCGTGATCATTTCTCCGCTCCCCGGCCAGGCTGACGGCCGCTCACCCAATAGATGGCATCCGGCACGATCAGCAGCAGCACCAGTACAGCCGCAGTCAGCTTCTCCGAGGTAGTATAGAGCAGATAATTCAGAATATAGCGGATATTCTCCGCGCCGTAGCCTAACATCAAGTCCAGCAGGTACAGGTAGAGCAGCGAGAGCGCCGACAGCAGGAGAATTATGGCATATTTGCGCAGCAGCAGTTTTCTTATTTTTTTCTTCATTCCTACAGTCTCCTTCCGGCAAGATTAAGCGTAGTATGAATCATTTGCCGGACTGGCATACAAGAATAACGGACGGGCGCCTCTTTTGCCCGCTAAAGCTTATCATCCATCCCGATTTATGTTACATTAGTATGAAACTAATGTCAGTAAAGGGGAGGTTCTTGCGGTGAAGCCGGATTTGCGCTCTGCATGGGAGAAGGGTGTGTTGGTCGGAGACGGAGCGATGGGAACTTTTTTGTATCAAAAGGGTTTCCCTGTCGGCATCTCCTACGAGGAATTGAATCTGACCTCACCGGAGGTCATTGAGGATGTGCACCGGAGCTATATCAATGCAGGTGCTGTACTGCTGGAGAGTAATACTTACTCCGCGAACTACGACAAGCTGTCGAAGTTCGGACTGGAGGCCAAGGTGGCGGACATCAACCGTGCGGGGGTCCGCATTGCCCGCCGGGCTGCCGGCGAGAACGGTTATGTAGTCGGAGCCATCGGCTCGATCCGCGCCGGCAAACGGGCGAATCTGTCCTCCTCCGAGCTGAAGAAATTCTTCTCTCAGCAGATTGCTGCGCTCCTGGAGGAAGCGCCGGACGGGATCATGCTGGAGACCTTCTATGATGTCGAGGAGCTTCATCTGGCGCTGAAGGCTGTGCGTAAGCTCAGTACGCTGCCGGTAATCTGCCAGCTGGCTGTGGACGATTCGGCGCGGACGCTAGACGGATTAACCCTGCCGGAAGCGTTCCATATTCTGCAGCAGGACGGAGCGGATGTGATCGGCTTCAACTGCAACACCGGACCGAACGGGATCAAGCGTGCGCTGGGTACGCTACAGGGCAAGCTGGCGTTGCCGGTGTCGATCTATCCGAATGCGGGCGTAGCCGATTATGTAGACGGCCAGTACCGCTATGGCGCCTCGCCGGAATATTTCGGACAGATGGCTCCGGTGTTCGCGGATATGGGCAGCCGGATTATCGGGGGCTGCTGCGGCACCACTCCTAAGCATATCGCTGAAATCTCCGCTGCCCTGAAGGACTATGCGGTGGAGCCGCTGCCTGAGCCTGCTGCCTTCAGTGCGCCTGAGAGCATTGCGGTGCAGGAGCATCTGGCGGATGACGGGGGACAGAGAGGCGGCGAACCGACGCTTGTCGATCTGGTCAAGGAACGCCACACCGTTATCGTAGAGCTTGACCCTCCGCGCGATCTGGACATCGCGAAGTTCATGAAGGGGGCAGAGGCGCTGCGCCGGGCCGGAGCCGATGCGCTGACGCTGGCCGATAATTCGCTTGCTGTCACCCGGATGAGCAATATGGCGCTGGGCCATCTGGTGCAGGCCCGCACAGGCCTGCGGCCACTGGTGCATATTGCCTGCCGTGACCGCAATCTGATTGGCACCCAGTCGCATCTGATGGGCTTCGACGCGCTGGGGATTGACCATGTGCTGGCCGTGACCGGAGATCCTGCCCGGTTCGGGGATCTGCCCGGCTCAAGCTCGATTTATGACCTGACTTCATTTGAAATTATACGTATGATTAAGCAGCTCAATGACGGCGTGGCCTTCTCCGGCAAGCCGCTCAAGCAGAACGCGAAGTTCGTCATCGGCGCAGCGTTCAATCCCAATGTCAAGCATCTGGACAAAGCGGTCGAGCGCCTGGAGAAGAAGATTGCCTCGGGTGCGGATTATATTATGACCCAGCCCGTGTATGATCCTGAATTGATTGCCCGGATTGCCAAGGCTACCGAGCACCTGGATATTCCGATCTTCATCGGCATTATGCCGCTGGCCAGCGGACGCAATGCAGAGTATCTGCATAATGAGGTTCCCGGCATTCAGCTCTCCGCCGAGGTCCGCAGCCGGATGGCCGGACTCGAAGGCGAGGCGGGCCGGGCCGAAGGGGTGCTGATCGCCAAGGAGCTGCTGGATGCGGCTATTGCACATTTTAACGGAATCTATCTGATTACGCCGTTTATGTTCTATGATATGAGCGTGCAGCTCCTGGAGTATATTTGGGAGAAGCAAGGACGGAAGTTATCCCCCTTGTTTCGCTAGTAATAATCAATTACAATAGTGTAATGGATGTGATTCCGTTGTCATATAGTATGACCGGATACGGTCAGTCAGCCCTGCAATACGGCGAACACAAGATAACGTTCGAGGTCAAATCGGTGAATAACCGGTACTGCGAAGTTGTGCTGCGGTTGCCCAGGGAATGGACGGGGTATGAGGATAGGCTGCGCAGAATGGTTCAGGCTCATATCAGACGGGGACGGGTAGATGTTATTATTAATAGAGAACTCACCGACGGGGCGGCTGACACGCATGTGCTGGACCGCCGCAGGGTGAGCTCCTATCTTGATGCAGCGGAGGTACTGGTCCGGGAGTATGGCTTCAAGGGAGAGTTGTCCCTGCGGGATATCCTTGCTATGCCCGGTGTAATGGAACCGAAGGAAGAGACGGCTGCTGCTGACTCCTCCGGAGAACTTGCAGATCTTCTGGAGCAGGGTCTCCAGCTTAGTCTGGAGGCCCTGCTGGAGATGCGCGGACGGGAAGGCTCCTATTTGGCGGCCGATCTGACGCGCAGACTTGACCGTCTGGAAGAGCTGCATGCCGGAATCAGCAGATATGCGCCTCTGGTTGTGGCGGAGCAGCGCGAGAAGCTGCGGCAACGGCTTAACCTGCTGAATGACGGGAGCTTGCCCTGGGATGAGCATAAATTCGGCATGGAGATGGCTATTTTCGCCGACCGCTGCAATATAGATGAGGAGCTGACCCGGCTTCACAGCCATTTCGGCCAGTGCCGGGCCTTGCTGCTGGGCAGCGAGCCTGCCGGACGCAAGCTTGATTTTCTCATCCAGGAGATGAACAGGGAGACCAACACAATAGGGTCGAAGTGCAGTCATCTGGCGGTTGTGAATCTGACGCTTGATATGAAGGCGGAGCTCGAGAAGATTCGGGAGCAGGCGGCGAACCTGGAATGACAGGAACCAGGGAGCAAGCTATGATGTTACTTATGGGGGGAACAACCGGAACATGGCAATCAAATTAATCAACATCGGCTTTGGGAATATCGTGTCAGCGAACCGCATTATTTCCATTGTCAGCCCGGAATCGGCACCGATTAAGAGAATTATCCAGGAGGCCAGAGACAGGCATATGCTGATCGATGCCACCTACGGGAGGCGGACGCGGGCTGTCATTATTACCGACAGCGACCATGTGATTCTCTCGGCTGTACAGCCTGAGACGGTAGCTCACCGCCTATCCAGCAAAGACGACGATAACGATGAATAACAACAAATGGAGTGTACTATGTCAAAAGGATTGCTGATTATACTATCCGGCCCTTCCGGTGTCGGCAAAGGCACGGTATGCACAGCGCTGCGGCCGAAGATGCCCGAACTCGTCTATTCCGTTTCTGCCACCACACGCTCTCCGCGTGCAGGTGAAGAGAACGGAGTCAATTATTTTTTCAAATCCAGAGAGCAGTTCGCCGATATGATTGAAGGCGACAAGCTGCTGGAATATGCGGAGTACGTAGGCAATTATTACGGTACTCCGCGTGACTTTGTAGAGAGAACCCTCGAGAGCGGAAGAGATATTATTCTGGAGATCGAGGTTCAGGGAGCACTCAAGGTCAAAGAGAAATTCCCCGAAGGGATCTTTGTATTCCTTCTTCCCCCGTCCATGGACGAGTTGAAGGACCGTATTCGCGGACGTGGAACAGAGCATCCTGATGTGATCAGCCACCGCATGTCTGTGGCTGAAGACGAGATCGGTTTGATCCGGCATTATGATTATGCCGTGGTGAATGATGAGATTGATCTGGCCTGCAAGCGAATAGAAAGCATTATTATCGCCGAACATTGTAAGGTGCGATGAACAAGTTCTACAGGATTGGTCCATATTTACAGTAAAAGATGAAGAGGTGCCTTACATGCTATATCCATCCATTGACGAACTGGTGACTAAGGTCGACAGCAAGTATTCCCTGGTAGTCGCTTCAGCCCGCCGGGCCAGAGCACTCCGTGAAGGCGGCAAGACCGATATCGTTGCGCCTAAATCGCATAAGTATGTCGGTGTTGCACTTGAAGAAATCTATGAAGACCGCATTATAGTAACGCGCGGCGAGGAATAGGACCAGTTCCGTAGCCTAAGCCTGAAGAGGCTTGGGTGCATGATCTATCCGCACTTGTCCCGCTTGAAATGGTGCCGCCACAGTAAGGGCGGCAGAACCATTTCTGCCGGGCAGGCTGCTCATAAACAAAATAGCCCGTACCGGGCTGTTCCTGACAACCGGAAGGTTGTTATTTTTTTCTCTATCTATATGGAAATATTGAAGCTTAATATAGATTCTGTAGCGGGGGGAGAACACAAATGAAGAGCCTACAAGGGAAGTCGATTATACTCGGAATCACCGGCGGTATTGCTGCGTATAAGGCGGCGGCGCTGACCAGCAAGCTTACCCAGAAGGGGGCCGAGGTACATGTTATTATGACGTCATCGGCCAAGCAGTTCATTACGGAGCTGACGCTCCAGTCGTTGTCGAAGCAGCGGGTGTACAGTGATACGTTCCAGGAGCGCGACCCGTCTTCGATTTCGCATATTGATCTGGCAGATGCTGCCGACCTGGTCCTGATTGCTCCGGCTACGGCCAATATTATCGCCAAAATGGCCCACGGGCTGGCAGACGATATGCTGTCCACCACGCTTCTTGCTACAACAGCGCCTATTATGGTAGCTCCGGCGATGAATGTCCATATGTATCAGCATCCGGCGGTCCTCAGCAATATGGATACCCTCTATAACAGAGGTATTCAGTTTATTGAGCCTGGAGAAGGGCTGCTGGCCTGCGGGTATGTGGGCAAGGGACGGCTGGAGGAGCCGGAGGAGATCGTGAAGGTGGTTGAGAACTTTTTTGTACTGCAGAAGGAGAAGACCTCCGGACCGCTTGCCGGCAAAAAAGTGGTGATTACCGCAGGAGGTACGGTGGAACGCATAGATCCCGTCCGTTATATCTCCAATGATTCCTCGGGTAAAATGGGCTTCGCCCTAGCGCGCGCCGCGCGCGCCATGGGTGCTGCGGTGACGCTGATTGCCGCGCGTACCGATGAGGCGCCGCCCCGTGATGCCGGTATCGATCTGGTCCGTGTCCAGTCAGCACAGGAGATGCACGATGCGGTCATGGACCGCTGGAGGGATTGCGATATTCTTGTAAAAGCAGCGGCGGTTGCGGATTACCGTCCACGCGAGAGCAGTGACTCGAAGATTAAGAAGAGCGGTAGCACCATGACGCTGGAGCTGGTGAAGACAACTGATATTCTGGAGAGCCTGGGCAGAATCAAGGATAAGCAGTTCCTGATCGGCTTTGCCGCTGAGACCGGAAATGCCGAAGCCTATGCCAAGGATAAGCTGGTCCGCAAGAACCTTGATCTGATCGTAGCCAATGATGTGGCCGTAGAAGGCGCGGGCTTTGGCACGGATACCAACATCGTCAAGGTGTATGATGCCGAAGGTCTGGTGCTTGATCTTCCGCTGGCCTCCAAGGATGAGGTGGCGCGCCGGATTCTGCGGCTGGCTGCAGATCGTGTAGCCGGAGCTTTACTATAATGGATATTGCCAAGGTCATTGTCGATGTTCCTGTACGCAGCACCGACCGGCCGTTTGACTATATTATCCCGGATGCTCTGAAGCTGTGGATTGAAGTGGGCAGCCGGGTGGCTGTTCCGTTCGGCCCCCGAACGGTCCAAGGTTTCGTAGTGTCCCTGGAATCAGGGGAGACCGGCAGTGTCTCCCGGATGAAGCCGATTGTAGAAGTACTGGATCTGTTGCCGCCCCTGTCGCCGGAGCTGGTGGAGCTGGCTGATTGGATGAGTCAAAGATACGCCTGCAGACGGATCTCCGCACTGCAGGCGATGCTTCCGACTGCCTTGAAGGGCAAAGCCGAGCGTCTGATCTCGCTTGGGAGTATAGAAGAGGCGTCCAGCGCCCCCGCAGATGAGCTGTTTCCGCTCTTCCTGGAGGCGGATAACGAAGAACAGCAGATCATTGATTTCGTTAAGCGACACAGTGAGGTATCCATGAAGCTGCTGACCCGCACCTTCCCTGAGGCTGCAGAGACGATTAAGTTCATGGTGCGGCGCGGCGTACTGGCAGAGAGCCAGTCGATTAAGGATAAAATGGGCAAAAAGAAGCTCAAGGCCGTTGATTTGGCTATTGGCCTGTCAGCAGCCCGGGAGTCGCTCTCCAGCTTCCCGGCGCGTTCGGCGCGCCAGAAGGAGGTGCTCTCCTACCTCATTGATATGGAAGCCCTGCTGCCGATGCCGCTCAAGGATATTCTGGCGATCCTTCAGGTTACTGCGGGCACGGTCAAAGCACTTGCAGACAAGGGTTATATTGAAATCAGTGAAATTGAAGTCTACCGTGACCCCTACCAGGGACGGGACTTTAAGCCAAGTACCCCGCTTCCGCTGACAGCGGAGCAGGAGATTGTATACAAGCGGATTGTGGGCACTGTAGAGCAGCAGACGCATGAAGTCTTCCTGCTGCACGGGGTGACCGGCAGCGGGAAGACGGAAATCTATCTCCAGACGATCCAGCGCTGTATCGAGCAGGGACGGCAGGCAGTGGTGCTGGTGCCTGAGATTGCACTGACTCCGCAGATGGTGGAACGGTTCAAGGGCCGGTTCGGCAGCGGGGTGGCGGTGATGCACAGCCGGCTGTCTGTAGGCGAACGTTATGACGAGTGGCGCAAGATCCGCGAAGGCAAGGCAATGGTTGCGGTCGGAGCACGCTCAGCCGTGTTCGCTCCGTTTGCCAATCTGGGCCTCATTATTATGGATGAAGAGCATGAAGGCTCCTATAAGCAGGAGGAGAATCCGAAATATCATGCCCGTGATGTGGCTGTCCGCAGGGCAGAGCAGGGCGGTGCCGTGGTGATTCTGGGCTCTGCAACACCTTCACTGGAGAGCTATCATGCCGCTAGATCGCAGAGTGATATCCACTTCTCGCCGATTCTGCTGGAAATGCCGAGCCGTGCACTCGGCAACGAGCTGCCGCAGGTGGCAGTGGTTGATATGCGTGAAGAGCTGAAGGAAGGCAACCGCTCCATGTTCAGCCGCAGCCTGCATGCCGCTCTGGTAAGCAGATTGGAGCGCGGTGAACAGACGGTGCTGCTGCTCAACCGCAGAGGCTTCTCGACCTTCGTCATGTGCCGGAGCTGCGGCTATGTTGCCGGCTGTCCGGAATGCGATATCTCGCTCACCTATCACAGCCGTAGCGACAATCTGCGCTGTCACTACTGTGGGCATGCTGAGCCCGCGCCCAAGCTGTGCCCGGAGTGCGGCAGTGAGCATATCCGCTTCTTCGGGACAGGGACACAACGGGTAGAGGAAGAGCTGGGCAAGCTGTTCCCCGGCATCCGGGTTATTCGTATGGATGTGGACACGACCACGGAGAAGGGCTCACATGAGAAGCTGCTGAACCAGTTCAGAGACAAGAAGGCCGATGTGCTGCTGGGCACACAGATGGTCGCCAAAGGACTCGACTTCCCCGATGTAACGCTGGTTGGGGTCATTACTGCGGATTCTGCGCTCAATCTTCCTGATTTCCGGGCGGCTGAGAAGACCTTTCAGCTCTTGACGCAGGTTGCCGGCCGTGCGGGGCGGCATCAGCTCCCCGGCGAGGTGGTGGTGCAGTCGTATACACCGGAGCATTACTCGATTATCCATGCCAGCGGGCATGATTACCGTTCATTCGTCCGGGACGAGCTGAAGCACCGCAAAGAGCTGCATTACCCGCCCTATTGCCGTCTGATTCTGGTTACTCTGTCGCATGAGCAGCTTCCGCTGCTGCTGAAGCTTGCGGAGAACTATGCGCTCAGCATTCAGGGCAAAGCCAGACAGCTGCGCTGGTACGGCAGTCTGGACAAGCTCTCTTCGGATGCGCTGGATCTGCTGGGACCGGTGGCCTCGCCGCTGCCCCGGCTGAAGGGCCGCTACCGGTTCCAGTGCATCATCAAATGGCGCGGTGCGATTGACGCCATTGCGCTGGCCCGCCAGGTGGCGGAGGAGCTGGAGGATTCCGTCCGCGATAAGGGGCTGCAGATCAGCATTGATGTTGATCCGCAGATGTTGATGTAATTCTCCGGCGTGTTACAATAGTAAGGCGGTTTTGCCCTAAGGAATCGATAAGTATTAATGATATGTATAGAACAAGGATGGTGTTAGTGTAAATGGCAATCAGGCTGATTGTGAAAGAACCGGATGAAGTATTGCACAAGAAAGCGAAGACGGTAACCACCGTCACCCCCAATGTACAAAAATTGCTCGATGATATGGCAGATACGATGTATGACGCAGAAGGTGTTGGTCTCGCAGCCCCGCAGGTAGGCATTCTGAAACGGCTGATTGTAATAGATGCCGATGAGGAACATGGATTGATCAAGCTGATCAATCCCGAGATTCTCAGCATGGACGGGGAGCAGTTCGGACCTGAAGGCTGCCTGAGTATTCCCGGCCTGAACGGGGATGTCCGCCGTGCGGAGACAGTGACTGTACGCGGCCTGAACCGCGAGGGCGAGGAAGTGACCATTACCGGAAGCGGCCTGCTGGCCCGGGCTTTTCAGCATGAGATTGACCACCTGAATGGCGTGCTGTTCACGGATATCGCTGAGAAGGTCTATGAATACACAGCAGAACGCAGTGAAACTGAGGAGTGAATGAAATGAGAATAGTGTTCATGGGAACACCGGCCTTTGCGGTCCCCTCCCTGCGGATGCTGCTGGAAGAGGGCTATGAGGTAGTGGCTGTGGTCACTCAGCCGGACCGGCCGCAAGGCCGCAAGAAGACGCTGGCGCCAACCCCGGTGAAGGTGGCTGCGCTAGAGCTGGGACTGCCTGTTCTTCAGCCTGAACGGCTGCGCCGCCCCGAATCAGTGGCAGAGCTGGCTGCCTATGAGCCGGATCTGATTGTTACCGCCGCATATGGGCAGATTCTTCCTAAGAGCGTTCTTGAGCTGCCGGCGAACGGATGTGTAAATGTTCATGGCTCACTTCTGCCCAAGTACCGGGGCGGTGCTCCGATACAGCGCTGTATCATGAACGGCGAGAAGGTGACCGGTGTGACGCTGATGTATATGGCGGAAGGATTGGACACCGGAGATATGATCTCACGGGTTGAGGTAGCGATAGAGGATGATGATACTTCAGGCACATTGTTTGAGAAGCTAAGTGTTGCCGGACGGGATCTCCTCAAGGCAGAGATGCCGCGACTAGCAGCCGGCCGTGTAGAAGCTGCCGTGCAGGATGACAGTGAAGCAACCTATGCGCCGAATCTAAGCCGGGAAGATGAACGGATCGACTGGAGCCGGGGCTCGCTGGATCTCTACAATCAGATTCGCGGTCTGGTACCGTTCTCGGGTGCGTTCACCCTGTGGAATGGCGAGACCTTCAAGACATGGGCTGCGGTGAAGCCGCAGGCGGAGGAACAGCCGGGGGGCAGCGCGGCTCCTGGCACCGTGCTGTCCGTGAGCGAACGCGGAGTTGAGGTGAAGACTGGCGACGGGACGCTCCTTCTTACAACCGTCCAGCCTGCCGGCAAAAAAGCCATGAGCGCAGCCGACTTCAGCCGTGGTGCAACCCTTGCACCCGGCACGGTGCTCGGTTGAGCGCGGGCGGCAAGGGAGGCGGCGGACAACGTCCGCGTACTTCTGGCAATCAGTCTTCGGCTTCGGGCACAAAGCCTACCGCAGGCGGAGCGGGCCGGAATAGGCAGGGCGGCAAGCCCACTGTGCAGGCTTCTGCGCGTGAGGTTGCTCTTGATATTCTGATGCGCGTAGAGCAGCAGGGCGCTTACAGCAATCTGCTGCTGGGAAGCAGCCTCCAGAAGGCGGGCCTCAGCCGGGAGGATACGGGACTTGTTACAGAGCTGGTGTACGGAACCCTCTCACGGATGATTACCCTTGATTATGTCCTCAGCAGCTTCGTCAGCAAAGGGATGGCCAAGCTGGAGCCTTGGGTACGGAGTCTGCTGCGGCTAAGCCTGTACCAGATCATGTATCTGGACCGGGTCCCTTCGCATGCAGCCGTTAACGAGGCTGTGAATATTTCCAAGAGACGCGGCCATCAGGGCATCTCAGGTATGGTCAACGGCGTGCTGCGCAGTGTGTTGCGGGCCGGAGACCTGCCGGTATTGCCTGAGGGGCTGAGCCGGGAAGAGCGGATATCCATCCTGCATTCCCACCCCTTGTGGATGGTGAAGCGCTGGTCGGCGGAATACGGCCCGGATACGGCAGAAGCCATGTGTACGGCGAATAATGAGCCGCCCGCAGTCAGTGTCCGTGTCAATACAACGATGATTAGCCGGGAGGCCATGTTGGCTGAGCTGCTGGAAGCCGGTCTGGATGCCGCCGAATCGAAGGTGAGCCCTGCCGGGCTGGTCATCAGAGGCGGCGGCAATCTGGCGCTGACCTCCTGGTACCGGGACGGCTATCTGTCCGTTCAGGATGAGAGCTCCATGCTGGTAGCCGAGGTTGTCGCTCCCGAAGCCGGGATGAAGGTGCTGGATTGCTGCGCTGCCCCCGGCGGCAAAAGTGCACATATGGGCGAGCTGATGAATGACGAGGGCTCCATACTGGCCAATGACCTGCATGAGCATAAGTCTAAGCTGATTGCCGAGCAGGCAGCACGCCTAGGCCTGGAATGTATCACTACTGCAAGTGGAGATGCCCTGGAGCTGGGCACAGCCCTTCAGCCGGAATCCTATGACCGGATTCTGCTGGACGCTCCTTGCTCGGGGCTTGGGGTCATCCGCCGCAAGCCTGATTTGAAATGGCGAAAGCAGCCGGAGGATATTGTAAGTGTGGCTGCGCTACAGCTTGAGCTGCTACAGTCGGTCTCCGGGCTGCTGAAGCCGGGAGGCGTGCTGGTCTACAGTACGTGTACTACCGAGCAGTCGGAGAACAGTCAGGTTGTTGCCGCTTTTCTGGAGCGCAATCCCGGCTTCGCACCGGTCAGCTTCAAGTCAGCCGTCTGGGAGCGGCTGGAAGGAACCGCGCTTGCTGCCGGTGACGGAATACAACTGCTTCCGCATCATTATGGCAGCGACGGCTTCTATATCGCCCGGCTGGAGCGACTCTTGTAATATAGCGATTGTGCTTCTTGACTTCAGCTTCCCGCCCGCAGATTCCTTCGCGCGGCGGGCTTTTCTTTTACCGGTTCTGAGTTTTGTGTTAAAATAGGAAGAATGAGAAACAATACGCATATAATTTATGAAAGCACAGGTGCAAAAATACAATGAAACCTTTAATATATGATTTTTCTTTAGAAGAGTTGCAGCAATGGGCCAAGGACAACGGAGAGCCGGCTTTTCGCGGCGGGCAGATCTTTGACTGGCTGTATGTGAAGCGGGTCAATGACTTCGAATCCATGAGCAACCTCTCTAAGGCCCTCAGAGCCAAGCTGGTAGATCAGTTCAGTATTTCGGCACTCACAGAGATTACGAAGCTGGAGTCCAAGGACGGTACAGTGAAATTCCTGTTCGGTCTGCATGATGATCATGCGATTGAGACAGTTATTATGAAGCATAATTACGGCAACAGCGTGTGTGTGACCACCCAGGTAGGCTGCCGGATTGGATGTACCTTCTGTGCATCTACCCTTGGGGGTCTCAAGCGGGATCTGACGGCAGGGGAGATCGTTGCCCAGGTCGTCCGTTCCCAGCAGATTCTCGATGCGCGCGGCGAACGTGTCAGCAGCATTGTCATTATGGGGACAGGCGAGCCCTTCGAGAACTATGATGCAACTATGAGATTCCTCCGTCTGATGATCCATGAGAAGGGCCTGAATATTGGCCAGCGCCATATTACTGTATCCACCAGCGGAATTGTGCCGAACATCTACAAATTCGCTGATGAAGATACACAGATTAATCTGGCGATTTCGATTCACGCTCCTAACGATACCCTCCGTTCCAAGCTGATGCCGGTGAACCGCCGCTATCCGTTCGATGATGTAATCGAGTCCTTGCGGTACTATCAGGCTAAGACAGGCCGCCGGATCAGCTTCGAGTATGCCTTGATCGGCGGCGTCAATGATCAGAAGGAGCATGCAGAGGAGTTGGCCGGGGTGCTCAAGACCATGCTATGCCATGTGAATCTGATCCCGGTCAATCATGTGCCTGAGCGCAAGTATGTTCGGACTTCCCGCAATGATATCTTTGAATTTCAGCGTATACTGGCCGATCAGGGCGTGAATGTTACCATCCGCCGTGAGCAGGGCCATGATATTGCGGCCGCATGCGGACAGCTGCGCGCCAAACATATGGAGTTGGGGTGAGGATATTTGATCAGAACAGTTCAAGCCAGCGACATTGGACGGGTACGTACCGTCAATGAGGATTCAGTCTGGATCGGCGCCACGCGCCACGGTTATACCCTCGGCATTATTGCCGACGGAATGGGGGGACATCTAGCTGGCGATACCGCGAGCAGGCTTGCACTTGAGACGGTCAGGGGAATTCTGGACCAGCTGGAGCCTGATCTCCCTGAGGCAGAGCTGAAGGAAGCGCTGACTGCCTCCATCATGGAAGCCAATAACACAGTTCACAGAGAAGCGCAGAGCGATGAGAAGCTCCATAATATGGGGACCACTATCGTTGCTGCACTGCTGAAAGGGTCGGCAGGCTATATCGGCCATATCGGAGACAGCAGGGCTTATCTGATCCGGGACGGTGAAGCCAGGCAGCTAACCGAGGACCATACGCTGGTGAATGAGCTGTTCAGGAACGGCCAGATCAGTCTGGAGGAGCTGGATAATCATCCGCGCCGCAATGTGCTTACCAGGGCGCTGGGGACGGATACAGTGGTGTCCGCAGATCTGGCATATATTACGCTTGCAATTGGTGAGCTCCTGCTGCTGTGCAGCGATGGACTTAGCAATTATGTCAGCCTGGAGCATCTGGGCAAGGTAGCCGGAATTAATGAAATATCTCTGGAAGAAAGAGCAGAGCGATTACTTCAACTGGCATTGCTTGCGGGCGGCAGCGATAATATAAGCGTTGCTATGCTGGAACACCAAGGAGAGGCCGCAGTGCCCGAGACAAAGGAGTGGGAAAGATGATCGGTCACGAATTGGGCGGCCGTTACCAAGTCATCGAACGGATCGGCGGAGGAGGCATGGCGCTTGTCTATAGAGCCCATGATATTCTGCTTAACCGGAATGTTGCTATCAAAGTACTGCGCAATCAATTTGTGCATGATGAGGAATTCATCCGCCGGTTCCGGCGGGAGGCGCAATCGGCTGCATCGTTATCTCATCCCAACGTAGTCAGCATATACGATGTAGGCCAGGAAGATGAAGTCCATTATATCGTTATGGAGTATATTGAAGGCAAGAACCTGAATGAAATTATCAAAGAGCGGGCACCGATGCAGGTGGATGAATCTGTGCGGATTGCCTCACAGATATGTGATGCGCTGGATCATGCGCATATGAATCAAATCATTCACCGCGATATTAAACCTCATAATATTCTGATTGGACGTAACGGGCGGGTTAAGGTTACCGACTTCGGGATTGCCCGGGCGGTTACGTCTACTACGATTACCCAGACGGGGTCTGTGGTCGGTTCCGTGCATTATTTCTCGCCAGAGCATGCCAAGGGCGTAACTACGGGCGAGAAGTCGGACCTGTACTCCCTGGGTATTGTACTGTATCAGATGCTTACGGGTGTATTGCCTTTCTTAGGGGAGAGCCCGATCAGCGTGGCGCTGAAGCATCTGCAGGAGGAATTCGAGGAGCCGCGTCTGCTGAATCCGTTGATTCCGCAGAGCGTGGAGAATGTAATTCTGAAGTCGATGCGCAAGAACCCGGAGGAGCGCTACCAGTCTGCCAAGCAAATGCTGCAGGATCTGGAGACCTGTCTGCTGCCTGAACGGCGCAGCGAAGCCAAGATGCTGTTCCAGGAGGATGATGATGAGGACAGAACACGCATCATTCCGGCAATCAAGCCGCTACAGCGCGGTCTAAGCAGCCGTGGCGGCGGAGAGGAGCGAGTCCGCAGTATGGAGGAAGCTCCGCCGCCTGCTGCTGTGAAGCGTAAGGGCCGCGCAGCGCTGTGGATCAGCCTTACGCTGGTCGTGCTGATCGCCATGACCGGAATTGTGTGGTATGTCAATTCCAAGCTGTCGGTCGATGAAGTCTCGGTGCCTGCGGTGACAGGGAAGACCTTCCAGGAGGCCAAGGCTGAGCTTGAGGCTGTGGGGCTGTTTGCCGAGGAGCCCGCGCTGGTTGAGTATAATCCTAATTTCGAAGAGAATATTGTCTGGAAGCAGAACAAGACCAATACGATGGTCAAAGAAGGAACTCATATTATACTGACGGTAAGTGCCGCCAAGGTTCTTCCTAAGCTTAAGGATGTCTCTAGCCTGAGTTATGACGATGCGGTCAAAGAGCTCATTGCTCTCGGTATTGCCCAGGATAGAATTGCAAAGCCGGATGAGCGCTATAGTGAGGAATTTGACAAGGGCAAGGTTATCAGCTCCGAACCTGCCGCAGGAACCGATTACGATCCTGATACGGTAACTATCAAGCTAATCGTGAGCAAAGGCAAAGAGAGCACCCAGATGCCGGATCTCCTCGGGAAGACGGAGAAGGAAGCCAAGGCTGCGCTGGAGAGTGTAGGTCTGGTGCTGGATGCTGTCAAGGAAGAGCCGAGCTTCACTTACGAGAAGGGTAAGGTTACGAAGCAGTGGGCCTACGAGGCAGGGGATCTGGTCCCTCCAGGCGAGAAGATTACGATCTACATCAGCACAGGGTATCCTCCGGAAGCTCTGGAATTTACGTTCAATGTTCCGGTAGCACCGGCTGCAGACGGCAAGAAGAGCAAGATCCGTATTGTGTTTGCCGATGCACGCAACGGAGGCGAGAACCAGGAGTGGGGTACCCGCACCATTGGCAAAAGCCAGACCTTGTCCGTAAATATGCTGCTTGCCCCTAACAAAGACGGCATGGTATCCGTATACCGGGACGGGGAGTTCCTGGAGACTTATCCGATCACTTATGTGGATGTCAAGAATAACACTGTGCAGCAGCCTGAACCGCCTCCGGTGGAGACGCAGACTCCTGCACCGACAGTTGCTCCTACCGTGCCTGCCCAGCCTACTGAGACTCCAACTCCTGACCCGACAGCAGAGCCTGAGATACTTCCTCCAGACACCGGGGAAGTTGACGGGACGGGCGGGACCAATCAGACGGGTTATGTTCCTGGTAACGGACAGACTAACAACGAGCTGGCTTCCGCCCTCAGCAATGGCAACAGTAATGGTAAGGGTAACGGCCCTAACAACAGGCCCGGCAAAGATAAAGGACATAAATAATAGAACAGAGATAAGCTTCAGTCAGGCTGCCGGGAATACGGGCAGGGCTGAAGCAGCGAAATGACCCGGGGTACTACACACTTGGGTCATTTGCGCAATATACAGGAGAGGAAGGCTCACCATGTATGCCTGAAGGAATCATAATTAAAGCGTTAAGCGGATATTACTATGTTAAGCCGCTCAGAAATCAACAGATCGTAACTGAGGAAGAGGCGGTACAGTGCAGGGGGCGCGGCATTCTGAAGAAGAAAGGAATTGCCCCGCTGGTCGGTGACCGGGTGATCTATGTGCTGACCGAGAACGGAGAGGGCATGGTAGATGAGCTGCTTCCCCGTGAATCGGAGCTGATCCGCCCGCAGGTGGCTAACGTTAAGCTGGCGGTGCTGTTGTTCTCCGTTCGGGAGCCGGATATGAATCTTAATCTGCTGGACAAGTTCCTGGTTCATATCGAGCATTCAGGCCTGGAGACGCTGATTGTGCTCACGAAGCAGGATCTGGCTGATGATGAAGGACAGGCTACGGAGGCCGTCAAAGCTCTATATGAGCAGATTGGTTACGAGGTCATGGTCACAAGCTCACTGAACGGATCAGGTGCGGATGAGCTGCGGCAGCGTCTGGGAGGTATCATCAGCGTCTTCTCAGGACAGTCGGGCGTAGGGAAGTCCACCCTGCTTAACCGGCTTGTGCCGGGACTGGCACTGGAGACAGGGGAGATCAGTCTCCGTCTCGGACGCGGGCGTCACACTACACGCCATGTAGAGCTGATGGATATAGGTAATAGCGGATTTGTGGCCGACACTCCGGGCTTCAGCCAGCTGGATTTTCTGGAGCTGGGTGTGGATGAGCTGTCTGTGTGCTTCCGGGAGTTCGCCTCTTATGCGGAGAACTGCAAATTCCGCGGCTGCAGCCATCTGCACGAACCGGGCTGTAAGGTGATAGGAGCCTGGAAGTCCGGGGATATTGCAGATAGCCGTTACGAGCATTACAAGCTGTTCTTTAATGAAATGAAAGATAAAAAGCGGAGGTACTAAACTCATGGTAAAAATTGCTCCTTCCATATTGTCAGCAGATTTCGCAGCGCTTGGCGCAGAGGTGGCCGAAGCGGAAGCCAGCGGTGCGGACTGGATTCATGTAGATGTGATGGACGGACATTTTGTGCCGAATATTACGCTGGGTCCCGCGATTGTGTCCGCGGTGAGAGCCCATACTTCTTTACCTCTGGATGTACATTTAATGATTGAGAACCCGGAACGCTATATCGCTGATTTTGCCGCTGCAGGCGCTTCTGTGATTACGGTTCACTTCGAAGCCTGCGTGCATCTGCACCGTGTAATCCATCAAATCAAGGAGCTCGGCCTGATGGCAGGGGTGGCCATTAATCCGGCTACACCGGCTGCGGCGGTGCGTGAGGTCCTGGAGGATGTGGATATGGTGCTTGTAATGACCGTCAATCCGGGCTTCGGCGGGCAGGCCTTCATTCCGCGCACACTGCATAAGATTACGCAGCTCCGGAAGTGGGCGGAAGAGATCCATCACAAGGGTCTGTATATCGAGGTAGACGGCGGAGTAGCCGAAGCTACGGCACCGCTTGTAGCTGAAGCGGGGGCGGATGTGCTTGTGGCAGGTAATGCAGTGTTCGGCCGCAGCGACCGCGCAGGAGCGATCAAGGCCATACGTGAGGCGGCGGACAGGGCAGTCCGGCAATAGGCAATGATGCCCATTAACTAATGAACGAATTAACCCTCAATCTGCTTGATTCACATACGGAAGGTATAGGCCAAGTTGTGGTCGCATAAATATGGTTACATGAGCAGAAATCTCATGTAGCCTTTTTTGCGGAGGTCTGCAATCGATGGTACATTTTTCATCTAGACAGGATCGTCTCCTACTGCATGGCATGAATTGATGGGAGGGTTAATTATGAAATTTTATACGTTCAAGCTGCCAAGATTTTTGGGAGGTTTTGTTAAAGCGATTTTGAACACGTTTCAGAAGAGTTAAGTTAAAGAAGACAAGTAAATATGAAAAAAAGCACCTTACGAATGTAAAGGGTGCTTTTTGCTACAAATATAATATCTCTTCTATTCTCGCTGAAACGGATACCGTCTATGAAAGAACGGCATGTCCGTTTCTACTTGGTATGAGATATCGCTAGGCCCGGGAATGATCGGAAACTAGACGCGTTCAACTTTACCGGATTTCAAAGCACGGGTGCTGACGTACACGCGTTTCGGTTTGCCGTTCACCAAGATACGAACCTTCTGAACGTTAACTCCCCAAGAGCGACGGTTGCGGTTGTTAGCGTGAGACACGTGGTTACCGCTGCCCGGTTTCTTGCCTGTTACTGTACATGTGCGGGACATAGATTACACCTCCTTGTTACTTACACCTGCGTAAAACAATACTTGAATATCATATCACAGCAAAAATTGCTTCGTCAACCGATTCAAAAACATTTATTTCTGTAGACTCTTATAGTACAATATAAATTAGTGCATTATGTCCAGTTGATCATCGAATTGATTAGGCATGAAGTTAGGAAGGGGAATTCTCATTGAGTAAGCGTTCTATAAACGGGACAGATTTTACCGCAATGGTACTAGCCGGTGCGGAAATGCTGCAGCAGCATGCCGAGCATGTCAATTCATTGAATGTGTTTCCGGTGCCGGATGGCGATACGGGCACGAACATGAATCTGACCATGACCGCAGGCGCGAACGAATTGAAGAGAAACAACACGGCCTCTGTCGGTCAATGTGCGGGAGTGCTGTCGAAGGGACTATTGATGGGCGCGCGGGGGAACTCCGGCGTTATTTTGTCACAGCTGTTCAGAGGTCTTGGACGTTATGCGGCCCAATATGATGAGCTTAACACACAGCAGTTCGCTGCAGCGCTGCAGACCGGGGTAGATACCGCCTATAAGGCAGTGGTGAAGCCGGTTGAAGGCACCATTCTGACGGTTGCCAAGGAAGCTGCAAGGCATGCAGTGTATTATGCACGCCGCACAACGGATATTACCGAGCTGATGACCGAAGTCCTGGCCAAAGCCAAGGAAGCCTTGGCGCATACGCCTGAGCTGTTGCCTGTGCTGAAGCAGGTGGGCGTGGTGGATTCGGGGGGCCAGGGCCTGGTCTACATCTATGAAGGCTTCCACCAGCATCTGACCAGCGGAGCAGTCTCAGCATCTGTACAGACTCCTGTGCAAGGACAAGCTGCGGCCCCTGTATCCGTGCCGGCACCGGTGTTGACCAAACCTGAGCATTTGTTGTCCTCCGTACAGTCTTCCGCGCAATCACAGCTCCATACGGAAGACATTGAATTTTTATATGATATGGAATTTTTCATTAACCGCCAGCTTGGCGCATCCGTGAAAGCGGATTTTGATGAGGAAGCTTTTCGGAAAGCGTTATCAGTTAACGGGGATTCGATCATCGTTATTTCGGATGATGAGACGATCAAGGTTCATGTGCATTCCAAGACTCCCGGAGAGGTGCTTAACCTGGCGCTCGTCCACGGGGAGATTACCCAGATTCACATCCTTAACATGCGTGAGCAGCACCGCGATCTGTTGACTGCCGGTATGGACATCGCACCGATGCCCGATGTCTTCGCTGATATCCCGGAAGAGAAGGCCAGCGTGCAGGCGCCGGCGGTTCCTCCTGCGGATGATCTGGCGCCGTACGGCTTCATTGCGGTCTCCTCAGGAGATGGAATCTCGGATATTTTCCGCAGCCTGGGTGTCGATGCGATCCTGGCCGGCGGCCAGACGATGAATCCGAGTACAGAGGATTTCGTGAATGCGATCTCTTCGATTTCTGCGAAGCATATCTACATTCTGCCGAATAACTCCAATATCGTCCTGGCTGCGCAGCAGGCCAAGGAGCTGCTGGAGGGCGAACGTGAGATTACGGTGATTCCGAGCAAGAGTATTCCCCAGGGAATCTCGGCAGCCTTTGCCTTCCAGGAAGAGGATGCGGTAGATACTAACACCAGCAATATGCTGGAGGCGATTGCCCAGGTCAAATCCGGACAGATCACCAATGCTGTACGTGATACTGTGATGGAGAATCTGGAGATCAAATCCGGTCAGTATATCGGCATCGAGAGCTCTAAGATTGTTGCTGCTGCCGATGATTTGCTCACGGTCAGCAAGGAGCTGCTGTCCAGCATGCTGGTCAATGGTGACGAGATCGTTACTGTACTCACTGGTGCAGACACTGAGGCAGACATTACGGATGCCCTCGGCAGCTGGCTGGAAGAGACGTATCCGCAGGTTGAGGTTGAGATTCATGAAGGCGGCCAGCCGCTGTATTATTATCTTTTCTCAGTCGAGTCATAGAATCGCTTAAGTTCTCAAGGCAAGCAGAGTGGAGCAGCCAAATTATAGTATGGGGAGGAACATTATGAGTCGGACCGTAATCGTTACCGACAGTACATCCGATATCCCGCCTGCTCTGGCGGAGCAATACGGCATTGAAGTGGTTCCGCTGACGCTGATGTTCGGCGAAGAGGCATTTCGGGATAATGTGGATATGACTCCGGAACAGTTCTACGAGCGTCTTCCCCGCTCGACACAGCTGCCGACCACTTCGCAGCCTTCTCCTGTAGAATATATGAATGTATACCGTAGTATACAGGAGAAGAATCCGGGCAGTTCAATCCTGTCCTTCCACATATCCTCCGGCTTAAGTGGAACCTACCAGTCTGCTGTCATGGCCAAATCCATGCTTGAAGAGGAAGGCGAAGCTATCACTGTGGTGGATAGCCTCTCCGCCTCCTACGGCTTCGGATTCATGGTTGTGGAAGCTGCCCGGCTGGCGGAGCAGGGACATGCTCCTGCGGAGATTCTGGCGAAGGTGGAGAGACTGCGCCAATCCCGGAAGCTGTATTTTCTCGTGGATACCCTTGAATATCTGCAAAAGGGCGGCAGAATCGGCAAAGCGTCCGCTATCCTGGGTACACTGCTCAACATCAAGCCGATCCTCTCCATTGATGCGGAAGGCATTATCTATGCGGTAGAGAAGGTCAGAGGGCGCAAGAAGGCAGTCGCCCGCATGATCGAACTGTTCAAGGCAGATCTGCCGGGTGTGAATACAATACATGTGGCCGTGGGTCATACGGCTGAACCGGCTTCCGGCGAAGAGTTCCTGCGGGAATTAGCCGGACATTTCACCTTGAAAGAGAAGGTTCTGACCAATGTGGGCCCGGTTGTGGGCAGCCATGTCGGGAACGGGACCTTAGCCGTATTCATCTGGCCCGCCTAAGTATAGGGGATGAACATGGTGCTTACTTTGGATTCAATTGAAGTGAAACAAATAACTGGCGTGAGCGCTCAAAAGCAAAGCGAGCTTCACGCCTTTGGCGTCTTTACAGTGAAGGATCTGCTGGAGTATTACCCTTTCCGGTATGAGGATTTCCGTCCGAAATCACTCAGTGAGGTCAAGCACGGAGATAAGGCGACCGTGGTGGCCAAGGTTATCGGCATTCCGGTGTTGCAGCGCTTCGGGGGCAAATCCCGTATGAGCTGCAAGATGGTGGCAGAGCCGTGGATGTTCACCGCGACATGGTTCAACCAGCATTATGCGCGTGAACAATTGACGGTCGGCCGTGAAGTGGTGCTGACGGGGAAGTGGGACCAGAAGCGCAATCAGATTACGGTGACCAACTATGAATTCCCGGACCGCGGAGAAGGCAAGACAGGTACTCTACAGCCGGTATACTCAATCGGAGGCAAGATTACGCAGTCCTGGATTCGCAGAATTATCGGCCAGGCTCTGCAGCAGTACGGAGACCTGATCCCGGAGATTCTGCCGCACAGCATTATGCGCAAATATGACTTCATGTCACGCAAGCGGGCCATTGCCACAATTCATCAGCCGGAAGATACGCGCGAGGGCCAGCAGGGAAGGCGCCGGATGGTGTATGAGGAGTTGTTCCTCTTCCAGCTTAAGGTACAAGCCTTCCGCGTGCTGAACCGTGGCCGGATGGATGGTGTGGTTCATACGGTGGACAACGCAACGGTAAGGCAATTCGTGCGCAGCCTGCCGTTTGAGCTGACCGATGCCCAGAAGCATGTGGAGCTGGAGATTCTGCAGGATATGCGTTCAGGGTATTGTATGAACCGGCTGCTTCAAGGCGATGTGGGCTCCGGCAAAACCGTACTCGCGGCCATAGCGCTCTACGCGACTGTAAGATCCGGATTTCAAGGTGCGCTAATGGTGCCGACTGAAATCCTGGCAGAGCAGCATATGCGCTCGCTCACGAGGATGTTCGAGCCGTTCGGCATTACTGTGGGCCTGCTGACCGGCAGCGTAACCGGCCGCAAACGGAAGGATCTGCTGGCCTCTCTACAGATGGGAGTGCTAGATGTGGTTGTCGGAACCCATGCGCTGATCCAGGAGGATGTCTTCTTCCGCAGCCTGGGGCTTGTGGTTACGGATGAGCAGCACCGCTTCGGGGTGAACCAGCGCAGTGTCCTGCGGCGCAAGGGCTACAACCCGGATGTGCTGACGATGACCGCCACTCCGATCCCGCGGACGCTGGCGATCACCGTCTTTGGCGATATGGATGTGTCTACGTTATCTGAACGGCCGAAGGGCCGTGTGCCGATTACCACCTACTGGGTGAAGCCGGATCTGCTGGAGCGGGTGATGAACCTGATCAGCCGCGAGATTGAGCAGGGGCGGCAAGCCTACCTGATCTGTCCGCTGATTGAGGAGTCAGAGAAGCTGGATGTGCAGAATGCGATTGATCTGCATGTGCAGATGTCGCAGGCTTTTCCGGATTATAAGGTGGGTTTGCTTCACGGGAGAATGACACCGTCCGAGAAAGACGAGGTAATGCGGAACTTTTACAGCAACGAATTGCAGCTTCTGGTGTCTACAACGGTCGTAGAGGTTGGTGTCGATGTCCCGAATGCCACGCTGATGATCATCATGGATGCTGACCGCTTCGGGCTGTCTCAGCTGCATCAGCTGCGCGGCCGGGTCGGCAGAGGGGAGCATGCTTCCTACTGTGTGCTGATGGCTGATCCGAAGTCGGAGATCGGGCGCGAGCGGATGACTGCAATGACAGATACGGATGACGGGTTCGAGGTATCACGGCGGGATCTGGAGCTGCGCGGACCGGGGGATTTCTTCGGGACGAAGCAGAGCGGCCTGCCTGAATTCCGGCTGGCGGATATGACCGCTGACTTCGAGACGCTGGAGCTGGCACGCGATGATGCTGCTGAGCTGCTGCGGGAGACTTCCTTCTGGACCTCGGCGGATGTTGCGCCGCTGCGCGGGTATTTGCAGCAGGAACAAATTTTCCAGGGGGATTTAATTGACTGAACAGGCACATCCGGGCACCTGCCTTCATATACTGTGAATGATTGGATATGACAGGAGGTGCTGTAATTGGGTTATCAGCAATATGGAATCAGTCCCCAGCTGGTGGAGCGCATCAAGTTGAAGATGAAGAATCCGGCGGTCAAGGAACGCGTCAAGAATATGATTACCGGCATCTCCAAACAGGAGCTGCAGGATACAGCAGTCGTGCGCAAGCTGGTACGCAATGCCTCGTCGGTGATGCATGAGAAGCTGACGTCTGCACAGGAAGAGCAAATTGTGAAATTCGTCATTGCCCAAAAGATCGACCCCGGCAATACGTTTCACTTAATCCGCTTATGGGGGATGTTCCGCTGACGAAGGCGGGATTCAGTAATCCTCTGATAGGCTTGCAATCCAAAAAGCGTTCCCGTAAGTAACACACGGGAACGCTTTTTACTTATTCTGTGCTGTCCTGGAAGGCCATACTGCTCAGCCCGGCGGCTTATTGCGGAAAAGCGCTGAGATCCGGTTGTTCCGCGCGGCATTGATTACAATCTTGCTGTCCTGATCACAGTCATGCACGATAGAGGCTAGCTGCTCTTCCTCCAGCCTGCTGGCCAGACAGAATACCGTACCTGGCTCACCTTCAGGCCCTGTGGATTTTACGAGCTTCACCTCGCGGTCCAGCGACTGCTGGAGCTTGCGCCGGATCTCCTCGCATTTGCTGCTGGTGATGAACACCGCCTGGGTGAGCGAGAGGTCTCTTAGGGAGAATCGCAGCGCTTCAAAGGCGAGCAGATACGCAATGATACTATACATCGCCTGATCCCAGCCGAATAATGATCCGCCGTAGAGCAGGATGAGCATGTTGAACAGCATAATCGGCATCTCAGCCGATTTGGGCGGTCCTCCGTTCAGCAGCCGTACGCTTTGCTTCTCGCTTCCTTCGGTCAGGCCACCGAAGCGCACAGAGATGCCCAGGCCGAACCCGAGGCATAGACCTCCGGCAATAGCCGCGGGCAGCGGCTCGCTGATTGCCGCCGGGAAATGGTGCAAGGCCAATGACCCTGCCGTCAGACAGATCAGGCCAAGCATCGTATACAAGGCAAAGCGGAGATTAATCTGCCTGCGCGACATTAGAATAAACGGAAGGTTGAACAGGAACAGGAATAATCCAAGCCGCATTTCTGTCATATGGGACAGCAGGGCGGATAATCCGGCAATGCCGCCCGGAAGCAGCTTATGCGGCATCAGGAACAGCTCAAGACCAACAGCTGCAAGTAATCCTCCGCCTACAACGGAGAGCAGACGCAGGGTTTTGGAATAAGGTAAGGGTGCAGCTTTTCTATATCTGACTTTCATAAGATTTCCTCCTTTCAGCAGGAAACCGGTATTTGTGTTGCGGATTAAGGCGATGGCAGCTTCGTTCAGCGTATAGCTAGCTGCTCTCCTACGAAATGTGAATTATATTTGAGGGGAATCATCAGCAGCCGTTTCAGCAGAATGTAAATGAAGGGCAGCAGAGATACACAGAGCAGCAGCCCGGGAGGTCCGGACTCCAGCGTCAGAGGGTTCTCATGGGGAGCAAGCCGGACGGCCTGGGCGTCATAAATCTGCATATGATGAACGCGCACCGGCTGGGCCAGCTTATGCTCATAGCGGTCCAGACGGACAGAATGCATCTCAGGCTCTTGTTCATGCAGCATCTGGAGGGCCATGATCAGAAAAGTCAGCAGCAGTACCGGAAGGAACACAGCCTTCAGCAAATCCAGCAGCGACAGACGCATCCAATCTTTCCTCATGAGAACCCCCCCTTTTTTTGAAATAGAAGAATGTATTTATTTAAAGCATATCATAGGATCTTAGCAGGACCAAATATAATACGCTATTATTTCAAGGCCTACGACTGCGAAATAACGAAACCGGAGCTGCTACACTGCGTATTCTCTAGTAAATTGAACTTTTTGTGAAAAAAATATCGGAAGGAGCAGATAATTTGCATAATGCAGGCGTATTTAACGGTTTGTACCCGGCAGCGGCCAGCAGTCAGAGCGGATTTTTCACGGAGGGGCCGTTCTTGTTAAAGCTCATTCTGCTGCTGATCGCAGGCTTTGTTGCATATACCATTTGGAGAGGGCTCAAGACCTGGATGACGAACCAGACCAGTCCTCTGCAATCAAGGGTCGTTACGGCAGTAGCCAAACGGACAGAGGTCTGGGGTGGAAGAGGTCATATGGGGACACATACGAGTTATTATGTGACCTTTGAATTCCATAATGGCAGCCGCAGAGAGCTTGAAGTGAAGCCAAAGGCGTACGCCATGATTGTGGAGGGGGACCGGGGAGAGCTGTCGTATCAGGGCAGCCGGTTCAAAGGGTTCGTGCGGGCGGGGATGCAGAGGGACAGTGGAGTCAGCAGGTGACTATTGACAGAGCATGCCTCCAAGAAGAGTAGGGAGTAACATTTGGAATAATAATGATTTGCAGCAAAAAAATGCAAGGAAGTGAACCGGCCGCTATGTGAGCGAGCCCGGGCAAGCTTCCTTGCATTTATTGTGTCCGGGTCTAGAGCACGCGCTGCATGTGCAGAATTACGTTGCTCCAATATCCGCTGTCCAGCTCACTGATCTGTACGCCAGGGTCACCCCAGGTGTGAATGAAATTCCCACCGCCGATGTAGATACCGACGTGACCAGGAACCGCGTCGCTCTCGAAACGTCCGGGTACGGTGAAGAAGATCAGATCGCCGGGCTCCAGCGCGCTGCGTGACACCCGTCTGCCGATGTTGTCCTGATCTTTGGCCAGCCGGGGCAGATCCACCCCGAACTTCTGAAAGACATGGCGTGTAAAGGACGAGCAGTCGAAGCGCTTGGTCTCTTCATAGGGTCCGGCGCCGAAATCGTAAGGTACCCCAAGAAACTTTTTGGCATAGGAGACCAACTCGCCTGTGTCCACATTCGATACACTCTGAATCCGCAGCGGCTTCGGAGCTTCTGCCTTGGCGGAATCCTCTGTGCTCTCCCTGTCGGAAGGAGTCGCGATATTAATCTCGCCAGTAACGGGATTCCAGCCGACCTCAGTCTGTAGCAGCTTGGACAAGGCGGTAGGGGTGATATAGATTTGACCTTCACGGCGGAGGGGGACATCGGGAAGGGTGATTTTCTGGCCCAATGAGAACACCTGGCTGGAATCCGGCCGCAGCATATACATTACATCACTATAGCCGAGCTTGGTATAGCCGCCGCTTGCCGTGTCATCCTTCATCCGGAAGCCGATGGAGGCGACAGCCGGTTTGAGCGGAATCCAGTACTTGCCTTCCTTGTCGGTAAAAGAATTCTTCTCATAGTAGCTGCCCGCAAAAGTTCCGGTTGGGGTCAGCGAGTTAACCTTGGGAGTGCTGTCCTTGCTGGTGTAGCTGCAGGCGGTTGTTCCCGTAATGGCGGTAACCAGGATAGCGGAGGACAATAACATTTTGCTTGTACGCAGATTGATTATTGGCATTGGGCACGCTCCATTTTCAACTTTAAGGTAAGTTTGTGCAGGACCGCTTTTTTTATGTGCTGCAGGCTTTAGCAAACAATGTCAAGATAAACTGCAGATTGTTGAAGCGGGTGGACATTCATTGTGCGTATTTTGTAAAATATGGCCCCCACTTAAATGATTGACGGGAAATCAACCTACATATAATATATGTTTAATAGATTCGGGGAGCGGATGGGGACAGGGTGCAGGCCTTCGCTTTAATGCTTTTAAAGATGAAAGCGATAATGCTGGACCGCTAGCCCAGGTTCTCGCGCTGAACCCGTACAAGAAGAGGGGTTATCTCATGAAGACAAAGAAGATTTGGATGGGGCTTAGTATGGCGTTGATGCTCGTTGCTGCCGGTTGCGGGAACAATAATGCTCCAGTGAAAAATAACGCGGGCACCGGAAATGCTCCGGCCGCAGCAACGGAAGCTCCAGCCTCGGGTGCAGGCTCAGGCGATGCCAAGTCCTACAAGATTGCTATCTCGCAATATGTTGAGCATCCGTCTCTGGACGCCACCCGCGAGGGATTCCTGGCTGCGCTGAAGGATGCAGGGATTGTCGAAGGGGAGAACCTGAAGGTGGATCTTCAGAACGCCCAGGCTGATCAGGCCAACAACCTGTCCATTGCCCAGAAGATTGCCGGCGACAAGAACGATCTGGTGCTGGGGATTGCGACACCTTCAGCTCAGGCAGTTGTTCAGAAAGTGAAGGACACTCCGATTCTATTCGCTGCGGTAACCGACCCTCTCGATGCCAAGATTGTCAGTGATCTGGAGCATCCCGGAGGCAATGTGTCCGGCGCATCGGATACCAATCCGGAGTCGATTACCCGCCTGATGAACTTCATTGCCACGCAATTTCCCAAGGTGAAGAAGCTGGGCCTGGTCATTAATGAAGGAGAGCCGAATGCTGTAGTTATGGCGGATATCGCCAAAGGTGAGCTGGACAAGCACGGGATTGAGCTGGTGAAGGCGGCGATTACCAATACTTCGGAAGTGAAGCAGGCTGCAGAATCGCTTGTAGGGCGTGTAGATGCGCTGTACATTACGCTTGATAACTCCGTTGTCAGCGGTGTAGACTCGATTATCCAGACGGCTAATGACAACAAGCTTCCGTTCTTCTCGGCAGACCGTGATACGGTGGAGAAGGGTGCTTTTGCTACAGTAGGTTTCAAATACTATGATCATGGCTATCAGGTCGGCCAAATGGCGGTAGAAGTGCTTAAGAACGGAAAGAGTCCCGGTGATATGAAGGTGACGATGCAGGAGAAGCTGGACTTGGTCCTTAACCTCAAGGCAGCGGCAGCACAGGGAATTGAAGTGACCGATGCCATGAAGGCTGAAGTGGCTGACCCGGGCAATAATATTATTCAATAACCTATAGAGTTCATAAACAGGGCGCGTCCGAGGGTGGGCGCCCTTTGCCGCTTGAGGGAGGAAGTCAGCAATGTATAATTCATTAATCGGGGCTCTGGAAATGGGCCTGCTCTACGCATTCATGGCACTTGGGGTGTATATTACCTTCCGTATTCTGGATTTTCCCGATCTGACGGTGGATGGAAGCTTTACAACCGGCGGCGCGATTGCTGCAGTGATGATCAGTAGCGGTTACTCTCCATTACTGGCGACTCTGTGTGCACTGCTCGGCGGAATGGCGGCAGGAATGTGTACTGGTCTGCTCCATACCAAAGGTAAAATCAACGGCCTGTTATCAGGGATTCTGATGATGATAGCCCTGTATTCGATCAATCTGCGGATTCTGGTGAAGCCGAATGTCTCCGTGATGGGGGAGGATACGTTATTCAGCTCCATTAATCCTCTGCTGGTTATGCCTTTTATCGTCGTGCTGGTCAAAATCCTGATGGATCTGTTCTTGCGCACTGATCTGGGGCTGGCCCTGCGGGCCACCGGCGATAACTCGCGGATGATCCGCAGCTTCGGAGTGAACACTGATACAACAACCATTATGGGAATCAGCCTGTCGAACGGGCTGGTGGCGCTCTCGGGCGCATTGATCGCCCAGTATTCTTCCTTCGCCGATGCTTCAATGGGGATAGGGATGATTGTCATCGGGCTTGCATCGGTGATTATCGGGGAAGCGCTCTTCGGTGCGAAGAACGTCTTCCGGGCGACACTGGCTGTATTGCTTGGCTCAATCGTGTACCGGATCGTCGTCGCTCTGGCACTCCGGGTATCTTGGCTTAAGGCTTCCGACCTCAAGCTGATCACCGCAATTATCGTTATTATTGCGCTCGTCTTCCCGTCGGTTCAGCGGTATGTGAAGCAGAAGAGCACGGCCCGCAGACGGACCGCAGAGCTTGCTGAGCTGGCTCAGCGCAGTAAGCAGAGAGGAGGGGCCGCTAATGTTGAAGCTTGATAATGTATGTAAGCTGTTCAACCCCGGCTCACCGGATGAGAAGGTCGCGCTGCTGGGAATTGATCTTGAACTGAACGCCGGGGATTTCGTAACGATTATCGGCAGTAACGGTGCCGGCAAATCTACGCTGATGAATATTATCTCAGGCGTGATGAAGCCCGATCTGGGGGAAGCGCGTATTGAGGGCAGCTCGATCAGCCATCTGGCGGAATACCAGCGCGCACGCTGGATCGGCCGGGTCTTCCAGGACCCGATGGCCGGGACTGCTCCGCATATGACGATTGAGGAGAACCTGGCTATGGCCTACAAGCGGGGCAAGCCCCGCGGGCTGTCCTTGGGTGTCAACGCGCAGAGACGTACGCTGTTCCGCGAACAGCTCAGCCGCCTGGGCATCGGCCTCGAGGACCGGCTCCGGGCCAAGGTGGGGCTGCTCTCGGGAGGCGAGCGTCAGGCGCTGAGCCTGCTGATGGCAACCTTCACCCAGCCGCAGATTCTGCTGCTGGATGAGCATACAGCCGCGCTTGACCCATCGCGCGCGGAGCTAATCACCACCCTTACGGAAACCATTGTCCGTGAGATGAAGCTGACTACGCTGATGGTTACCCATAACATGGATCAGGCGATCCGGCTGGGCAACCGGCTTATCATGATGGATAAAGGGTCGATCATCCTCGATTTCGATGAGACACGCAAGAAGGATCTGACGGTAGAGCGTCTGCTTGGCGAATTCGAAGCGATCAGCGGCCATAAGCTGGCTGACGACCGGATGATGCTGGGCTGATTTTGGATCATTATTCTTTAGCGTTAAGGCTTGATCTGACGCCGGTTCAACCGGCACGGGTCAAGCTTTTTTGAAATATAAAAATTTATATGTTTCACGCTATAACTTATCCTTCTATTTCTCACTGAAACGGTACCGTCCTTTAAAAGGAAGGCGCAGCCGTTTCCGTTTTCCATTTCAGGCGCTATGTTCCGATTCACTTCCGGGTATGAGAGGTAAAGTTAAGGGAAAGAACATAACTTGAACATCAAACACCAATGGAGGCGACTGCACATATGACTGCGAAGAAACTGGAAGGCAAGGTAGCGATTGTTACAGGAGGCGGCTCGGGTATCGGCCGGGCATCTGTGCTGGAGTTCGCCAGAAGCGGAGCCAAGGTGGCACTTCTGGACCGGACGGTGGAGAATGCGGAGAAGGTGGCCGCTCAGATCAAGCAGGAGGGCGGAGAAGCCGCAGTGTTTGAATGCGACATTGCTGATCCGCAGCAGGTGGAGCATGCCGTGAACCAGGTAGTGGAGAAGTGGGGACAGCTGGATGTGGTCTTCGCCAATGCCGGGATCAACGGCGCCATGACACCGATTGAGACAATGGACATCGAGTCCTGGGACCAGACGATTCAGATTAATCTGCGGGGCACCTTCGCCACCGTCAAATATGCGATTCCCCATCTCAAGGAGAAGGGCGGCAGCATTCTGATCAACAGCTCGATTAACGGCAACCGGGTATTCTCCAATGTCGGGTTCTCTGCATATAGTACAACCAAGGCGGGGCAGGTGGCTTTTATGAAGATGGCTGCGCTTGAGCTGGCCAAGTACAAGATTCGTGTAAACGCTATCTGTCCGGGAGCCATTACCACGAATATAGATGATAATACCTATCCTTCGGATGATCTTAAGGAAGTGCAGATTGAAGTGGAGTTCCCGGATGGCGGGCAGCCGCTGGAGAAAGGGCCGGGGCGACCAGATCAGGTGGCCAAGCTTGCGTTGTTCCTGGCTTCTGAGGATTCTGATCATATCACCGGTACGGAAATCTACTGTGACGGAGCAGAATCGCTTCTGCACGGCTAATCCTTCTATAAGTCACTCATCGCTCATATGATGGGATAAGTGAGGTCTTCTCTGAAGCGGACGATGTTCCTTGCCGGGGCCTCAGGCAGTACTGCCTGAAGCTCCCGGTTAGCAGGGATACGCGTCTGTTTCTTTTTTTGAACAGGGGGCAGAAAATTTCAGTAAAGATTGCAGCGTATTTCAGGTATACTGATTCTATGTGCCATGACGGGCGAGAAAGGAGGAAAATAAATTATGAATATGGACCTGCTGCATACAGAATCAATCATTAAGCTGCTTGTGGCCATGCTGTTCGGGCTGTTCATCGGCATTGACCGCCAATTGAAACAGAAACCGCTGGGAATCCGGACCAGTATGGTCATCAGTATCGCCAGCTGTCTGGTTACCCTGGTATCTATTCACGCGTATGACAAATTCGGTGGACCTGAGCATCCGAGCATGGACCCGATGCGTCTGGCGGCGCAGATCGTCAGCGGCATCGGTTTTTTGGGGGCGGGTGTCATTCTGCGCAGAGGCGGAGATGCCATCTCCGGGCTGACCTCGGCGGCGCTGATCTGGACGGCTTCCGGCATCGGGATTGCGGTCGGCGCGGGCTTTTTTGTAGAGGCGGGTTATGCGGTTATACTGCTTATGTTCGCGGTTAACGCTGTACCTCATCTGATCAAGGCCATCGGACCTGAGGTGCTGAACAAGCACGAGATCTCCATCAAAATCATTATGGAACCCAACTATATCCTGACGGATGTCATCCAGAAGATTGAGCAGCGGAATGTCATGACCGACCAGCGCAAAACGCGCAAAACCGGCCGGACCATCCGGCGGATGAAGATCAAGGATCTCGATGATGGCAGGCAAATGATCGATATGGTCGTCTCTGCGCCAGACAAGGATTATGCTACGGAAATCTATTATGATGTCAAAAAAATCGAGCATGTCATGAGTGTCGAAGTGGAGCAGCTATAAAAATGGCATGTTTCCATTCCGGCAGATGTGGTACTCTATCTATGAGAGAGTCATTTTGAACATATGGAAGGGGATTAATGTAATGACATCGATTACAGCATTTGAAGGACACTATGAGGGCGAAGCTGCTGTCTGGCTGAAGGCTGGCCGTTATGAAGCGGCTATTCTGCCGGGCATCGGCGGGAATCTGATCTGCTTCCGTGATACTGAGAGCGGTTACCGTTTCCTGCATGAGCCGGGCGCGGAGGAGATGGAAGCATTCAAGGCGAACCCGGGCATTCACGGCATTCCTGTGCTATTTCCGCCTAACCGCTATGAGGATGGAGAGTTCCCTTGGAACGGACAGACCTACCACCTGCCAGTCAATGAAGCTAAGACCGGCAATCATCTGCACGGCTTCCTACATACAGCTGCATGGGAGGTAGAGGAATTCGGCACCGGCAAAAGTGAAAGCTTTGTCACTGTAGCTATTAAGGTGGATGAGAATCATCCGTCCTATCAGTACCTGCCGTTCAAATACACGGTCAAGCTGCGCTACTCGCTCGGTGAAAGCGGCCTGTCCCAGCAGCTGCTGGTCCACAATGACGGCGATGTGCTGATGCCTTGCCTGCTGGCGTTCCATACGGCTATTAATGCTCCATTCGCACCAGGCAGCAGCGCGCAGGATTACCGTGTTAAGCTGACGATTGGCGAACGTTGGGAGCTTAATGAGCGGATGCTGCCAACCGGTAAATTCCAGGAGCTGACGGCCGATGAGGTGGCTCTGCGCGGCGAAGGATTGTATCCGTTCTACGCGTCGATGGACAACCACTATACTGCAGCCGCCCAGAATGGACGGAACCGGATGGAGCTTACCGACAGTAAGGCTGGAGTTACGCTGGTGTATGATGTGGGCACCTCGTATAAGCAATGGATGATCTGGAACAACGGCGCGACCGAAGGCTTCTTCTGCCCTGAACCGCAGATCAACCTGGTGAATGCGCCGAAGGTGGATCTGCCTGCTGATGACATCGGTTTGTTCGGGCTGGAGCCTGGGGAATATTGGGAGGAGAGCAGCCGGATATACGTGAAGTAGGCTTAGGCTCGGGCGTCATTCCGGTGAATATTTGGACTTCCGGCCGCTGTTGTCCCCAGATTTCTTGATTTGTACCGCTTACTGCGGTGGAAACCCGGGGACAAAGGCGGTCGCTGCCGCTCCTACAGTTCCAAAATTCCCCTCCAATCCTTTGGCCTAATTATTAATTATCCTTTCAGTCTATCCTGCTGGGATGAGAATAGAAAAGATAAGAGAGCAGCGTCTGAAATTTGGATGCTGCTCTCTTTTTGCTGGGAGTAACTGGCTGTAGGCTCATTGCCTTATTGAGTGCTTTCAGAAGCGGAGACAGTTGGAAAAAATCCACTTGCTGATGGGCGGAAGAAGGCTGGTCGAGAAGCAGTTGGAAAAATAGCATTTGTTGAACCAGATTTCCTTCAAAAGAGCCCTAATCCGCTTGTATAGATGTAGTTATTCCAATTGCTTCAGCAAAATCGGTAGAATCCGGAGTATTAAACTACGTTTTTCAACTTGTTATCCTTCGGCTACTTCGCCGATAGCTTTTTTTTGAAGAGGGGGGGTATCCAGCAAGCGCACGTTTCCTCCCCAAATCCTAGTGGAACAGGAGAAAAATAGAGGGTGTGCCCAATTGGATGCTGAATTTTAAGGCGGTTTTAAGCTAAAAGGCGTATACTACTCCTTTAACAGTTAGGAGTGAATGAACTTGTCAAGGTTATTGCCATCGAAGCGTTTGTCGTATTTATTGATTATTTTGCTGGCTATAGGGTTTGGGCTGAATTTGTTTTTGCAGGCTGCTTCTTTTCGGATGGATGTGCTTCATACGCTAAAGTGGGTTGGCGCTTATCCTTGGCTGTATTGTACTGGAAGTCTGTTTATTTTCTTCATCCTGCTCTTAAGCTCAGTGATTGTGCCGAACGCGTATGCGGGACCGGCAGTGGTCTCGGCGCTGTTCGTTCTGCTCGGGATTGCCAGTGATCAGAAGCTGGCTACGAGAGGCGAACCGCTGTTTCCGTGGGATCTGATGCTGCTGAAGAATGCCGGTGAGATGAGTAAAATCACCAGCGGGATGATCTCTCCGCTTGCTATAGGGGCCGCTGTTCTGCTGGTTGCCGGTCTGGTCCTTGTGATTATTAAGCTGCCGAAGAACCGGATCAGACTGTCCTTGCGCGTGACGCTGGCGGGGATCTCTGTAGGGCTCAGCGCATGGTTTCTTGTGCTGGTTACCGGTCAATCTCCTGTTGTTGCAGCGATGAGCTATCAGAACATCTTCTGGAATCAGAAGGTGAATTATACCCAGAACGGGTTCGTATATGCCTTCGCCGGGAATCTGCGGCAGAGCCTGATGGACAAGCCGGAGGGCTACAGCCGTGAAGCAGTTGAAGCGGTGGCTGCTAAGTATTCGGCATTGCCCGATGTGCAGGTGCAGGCCGCGCCGGAGGAGCAGCCGAACATTATGTTTATGATGAATGAGGCGTTCTTTGACCCTACGCGTCTGCCTGGGTATACATTAAGCGAAGATCCGCTGAAGTTCATCCATGGGGTGGCGGGCCAGACGCCGTCCGGTTATTTGCTGTCCCCGGAATTCGGCGGCAATACGGCCAATGTGGAGTTCGAGGCCCTGACCGGGCTGTCGATGTATTTTCTGGGGGATGGAACGATTCCTTATCAACAGCGCATCGTCAAAATGTCCTCCCTGCCGTCGATCGTCAGTATTCTGAAGGACAGAGGGTATGAGGCACTGGCGCTGCATCCGTTCGATGAGACCTTCTATAACCGGAACCGTGTGTATCCGGTGCTGGGCTTCAACCGCTTCACGAGTGAGAAGGATCTGCCGGAGGCTGACCGCCTGACTCCAGGGGGGTATGTCTCGGATAAAGCGGCTGTACAGGAGGCAGTCCGGCAGCTTCAAGCGGCTTCGGGCCCGGCATTCCTGCATCTGGTGACGATGCAGAATCATTTTCCCTTCACCAAAGGCCTGAACGGACCGAACACAATCACCGTCCAAGGAGGCCTGCCGGAGCAGAAGGATGAGCTGGAGACTTATATACAGGACACCAAGCTGACAGACGAGGCCATGGCTTATCTCCAGCAGGAGCTGCTGAAGATAAAGCGTCCGACCCTTGCGGTGTTCTGGGGAGATCATCTGCCTGCGCTCAGCGCCGGGATCTATACCGCAGCAGGCTGGGATCAGCAGCCAAGGCTGAAGCATGAGACGAAGCTGTTGGTGCTCGCTAACTTTGAGATCGGGAAGGAGCCGCTCGGGACGCTTAGCCCGGCCTTCCTCGGCCCTGCAGTCTTCCGGTTATCCGGGCAGACGTTGCCAGCCTTCTACAAGCTACTGGAGCAGGTGCGGGCGGAAATTCCCGGACTCAGCAAAAAGGTGCTGATCGGGCCGGGCGATAACGGAATCCTGAAGGAATTAACCCCGGAGCAGCAGGCGCTGCTGAATGACTACCGTCTAGTAGAATATGACCTGCTGGAAGGGGAGAAGTACGCGGAGTCTCTGATGTTCTGAGCACTCCGTCAGGGCTTAGCGCAGCCCCACATCATGGAAGCGGTTCTCGATCGGCTCCCGCAGCAGCAGACGGATGGACTGGATCGCTGCGGTCTCTATACGCTTGGCTTCCCGGAGGAGCGGCAGCAGGCTCTCAGCATCAATGGAACATGGTGCCTCTGGAGCTTGCACGGGCCTCTCGTTAAGAGCGTCTGTAATTTCATTATAGACAGCGGCTAGAGCCGTATAATGTTCGGCAATCCCTTCGAGTTCGGGCCAGTACAGGCTGGCTTCCCTGGCGTAGGCAGCCGTATCCTGTTTCATACCAGCATAGAAGACCAGCGTCTCATAGGCTCCGGCAGCATCATAGCTCTTATCCGCTAAGGCTACCAGCACAGCGTCATAGGCCTTGAGGCCGCAGGCATATTGCGATTCCGGCAGCATCAGATCATGGACCTCTGCCTTGTACACCGCTTGAATGAAGGACTCTCTGATTACCTGAAGAGTATCTTTTTGGACCTGACCTTCATAGATCTGGCCGTACCAATATGGTGACTCATTTCTTCCGAGTTGATCATAAGGCAGCTCCAGCTCAGCGGCAGCATCACTCTCCTTGTAATAGAAGAGCTGCCGCTCGTCATCATAGCGGGTAATCACTACGAAACGGTCTTTCCAGCAGACCACCCCGGTGCCCTGCTCAAGGGATTGGCGGATTGCCGCAATAGCCTGCTTCTGATAGAGAGGGAAGGTGGGGCTGAAGTTAAAGCCTGCACCCTGACTGGCGATAATGCCGATCAGATCAGCCGCTACGAAATGTTCAGCTGCCCAGTTATAAGCCGTAGCAGAATCCGGGTGAAGCTGCCTGTGCACCGACAGGCGGAAGCATAAGGCCGTCATTCCGGCCAGCATGGGCTTCGACAGCGTGAACCAGCCTTTAGCCGACAGGACCTGATGCATGGCATCCGCAAAAGAAGATGCGAGCGGCACACGCGGTTGATCCGCAGTGGCTGAAACGTGCTTGTTATAATGGTCATTCATCGTGCGGTATGCGCCCCCCATCTTGGCAGTGTGGACCGCTTACGGTCCGGGTACTGTCCGGAGATTATTTTGACCCGCCCCATGGCCTGCTCCTCAAGCTCCAATGCCCTCTCCAAAGCAGCACAGAGGGACCGAAGCTGTTCCTCATTCAGCACCTTGCCGCTGTTGTTCTCAGAGATTGCAGCCGTGAGCGGCCCCCTCAGTCCTTCCACCAGCTCAGCATACAAGTGCTGAACCTCCTCCAGCCCCGGCAATACAGACTGAACCTCCCGCAGATAAGCGGAGATTTCGATCCTTGATGTCAGGTAGGATTCCAGGATGTAGACAGCGCCGTAGCTGTCGAATCCGCCCTGCTGAAGCGCCCGGATCAGGAAGCTGTAGGCCAGGCGGCCTGAGCCGAGGCTTACGTCAGGAAGTGTTTTGTGAGGAGTCTCCCAATCCTCCAGCGCAAGGCGAAGCGATTCGAGCACAGTATCCTGCAGCGGAATCTTCACCCGCTCTCCAACATACGTACAGTCCCAGAAGGGTGTGAAGTTAAGGCCGAAGTTATCATATAACACATATTGTGTCTCGCCGGACCAGCCATCCTGTACATAGAACACGCGGTCATCCTCATCATAACCATGAATCACTCCGAATTCCGGTATCCAGTAGATGCAGGCCAGGCCGCGGTCGAGACTCAGCTTGACACCGTCAATAGCGATGCGCTGATACTCCCCGAACGAATCATGTCTGGTTCGCCCGCCGTCATCCAGCAAGAAGATCCCGAGGTTATCGACAGCCCGGCGATGCTCTGTGCCCCACTGTCCGTAAGCTGTAACAGACATGGGGAGGAGCTTCTCGTGCACGGTGAATTTGAAGGCCATGCCGCTTAGCCCGGAGAGCATGAATTTTGGACCCTCGAATAAACCGGCGGCAGTGGTTACGGCATAGAGCGCATCGGTAAAAGATTTCGATTCACGCTTCATCTGAACGTCAAGAATTACGCCTGATCGTTTGCTCACTGTTCATTCTCCTATTCATCCAGCCGTTTCAGCGTTGCCTTACATATACTGCGAAGCTTGTCCTTAAGCCATTTGGGGGACAGGAGGGCATTCCACTCCGCCTGGAGCAACTGAGTAATAAACGCGCTGGTATCATAAAAATCAACCTCATAGACCTCATCAGCGGCGGCACGGAGCTGATAACCATCCCATGAGCTATCCTGAGGTATTCCGTTCATACGGATTCTCGCCGTGAAAGGCTTCAAGGGTCTGGTCTGCTCTGCCGTTGCTGCCGGGCCGTCCTCCACGGGGATGAAGACCCTGCCGGTCAGCGTTAGCTGGCGGATGTCAGACAGGCTGAAGTACTCGTTTCGCCCGTCTCCCTCCACAGCGGCCACCAGATAATCTTCCTCTACCCGCCGGCTTAGCTGCTGGGGGCAGAGATATAGCTCCTGCGGAGTGTCCTGTCTGTTCCTGTAAAGAACATGGACCACCCTGCGGGCCAGGATCGCCTGCTCCAGCATCTCCATCATCTGTATGCGCTGGGCATTCACTTCAAAGACTGGCAGCTTAAGCTCTCTATCCGTAAGCGGCTGCTCGGTGAACCGCTCCAGCAGACTCCCGACCTTGCGGATACTCTGGGCATTCTCATAATCATAGTGACTATACCGGTAAGCCAGATATTTAAGCACCCGCTGCTCCTCGTCCGTAATGTACAGATGAGGCAGCACGAAGCTGTTGTTCTGATATATATATCCGCGCTGCTTCGCCACATACTGGAGCGGAGCCCGCAGGGATTCTGTCAGGTATTCAATATCCCGCTGCGCCTGGCGCCTCGAGATCTCGAACTGTTCCGCCAGCTTACTGCTGTTCGGATATGCAAGCTGGCGGATCTGCTGGTCAAACCACTGAATCCGGTGAATATGGCTCATACTAGGGCTCCGCTCCTTTCTGTAAGCCTCCAGTATAGCTGGTGATGACGCATTAGACCAGAGGTGAGCATTCCCCGTCAAGAAACAAGGATGCTGCCCGGCATCCATGCGCGAAGCATGAAGCAGGGGGCATCCTTGCGTCAGTTTACCGGTTTGCTGCGTCCACTCTAACCTGCGCGGCTTTGTCACAGCGCTTGCAGACCTTCAGGGCGGTGCCGTCGGATTTTATTTTGGTGTAGAGCAGCTTGATTCGGGTGGTTCCGCAGACCGGACAGGTGCCGCGTCCACGGGAAGGAAGGGTCCAGAGTACCCGTCCGCGTTTGGTTTTTGACATTCTTGTAATCCTCGTTTCATTGAATTGATGGTACCTGTACAGTATAAAATAGCTGGTACGACATAAAATGTCGCAGCAGATATTGAGTTTTTAACTATAGGCCCTGTAACGTAATTGACGGAACGGCTGCCAAGCCAGTAGACTAGATTGGACATAGATGGAAGAACCTGGGGCCCTTGTGCCTTCGGCATTCATTTTTATGAAAGGGGTTACATATGTGAAAAAGCTTTGGCTCGTCTACGTGCTGCTAATCGGCATCTTCGTGCTCTACGTGCTGAATTACAAGCAGCAGGGGAATACGGCAGATCCGTGGGAGACTACCGGACTGCGCGGCAATATTGAGGACAAATACGTAATGGTTACGTTCCAGATCGGTATTGATTACTGGAAAAGCGTGCTGAAGGGCTTCGAGGACGCCGCAGAGGAGCTTAATGTATCCGTCGAGTATCACGGCTCCACCCAGCACAACGCGAATGAACAGATGACGGTGCTGGAGCAGACCATCGCCAAGAAGCCGGCGGGAATTGCCATCTCGGCCGTGAATTCCAAGCTGCTTACTGCGACGATTAACAAGGCTGTGGAGAGCGGCATTCCAGTGGTGCTGTTTGATTCGGGCGCTGAGGGCAGCAAGGCGTATTCCTTCCTGGGAACGGACAATTATAATGCCGGAACGAAGGCGGCGGATAAGATGGCCGAACTGACCGGAGGCAAGGGCGAGGTCGCCATTATCACCACACCGGATCAGCATAATCATCAGGAGCGGACGGACGGCTTCACGGATACAATCCGCAGCAAGTACCCGCAGATGAAGCTGGTGGCGGTCAAGGATGGGCGGGGAGATCAGGTGGCGTCCAGGGAGGCTGCCGAGCAGCTGCTGGCGCGGTATCCGCAGCTGGCCGGGATTTTTGCCACGGAAAGTAATGGCGGTATCGGGGTTGCGGAAGCCGTGGAAGCTGCTCCAGGCAGCGGACCGGTCCCGCAGATTATCAGCTTCGATACGGATAAAGGCACACTTGATCTGGTGAAAGAAGGCAAGATTGCCGCAACCATGGCCCAGGGCACCTGGAATATGGGGTATTGGTCGCTGACCGAGCTGTTCCATCTGCACCGCGATTTGGAAGCCGATCCTGAAGCTTATGCCAATAACAAGCCCCTGCCTGTCCCCGATTCTGTAGATACCGGAATCGATGTGGTCACACGGCAGAATGTGGACAATTATTATGCCAAATAGGCGGCAGAGGGGGAGCCTGTGATGCGCAAGACCGGCGTGACGATGGAGAAGCTGAAGCTGAATAATATGCCGATCCGCTATAAGCTGATTATTCACTTCCTGCTGATTAGCATCCTGCCTTCCATTGGACTTGGGCTGTTGATTGGCTGGACGGTGGACCGGATCGTAGAGGAGCAGAGCACTGAGAACACGATGCAGCTCATCCGCAAGGTGAATACGGCCATTGAGAGTGACGTAGAGAATTTGCAGAAAATTACATACCTGATCTCATTCGATCCGGGCGTCCAGAAGTTCCTGAAGGGAGAGCCGCCGGTTCCGGCACAGCCAGACCCCGCAGCAGGTAACGGGGAATCGGCGGAATACAATATCCGCAAATTTCTGCAGGGCTTCACCACGCTCAGCTCCGAGATAGCCGGCATTATGCTGGTCAACCGTGAAGGCGGTTTCATCAGCAATGAGATGTATACCCGTTCCGGTACCCGGCTGACGGAGGAGAGCTGGTACAAGCAGGCGGTAGAGAATAAGGGGATCTTCCTGATTGTTGGGCATCCGTATGGCCGTGCGGTCAGGTCCCATGTGGACTATAAGGAGAGCGAGGTAGTCTCTGCTGTTCGGGCCATTGTGAATCCAGAGACGCAGGTGGTGCAGGGCGTGGTGCTGGTGGATCTGAAGCTGCGGGTGATCGCGGAGACGGCCAGAGATGTCACGCTCGGCAAAACCGGATATCTGACGGTGGTGGATAATCGCGGAGAGATGATTTATGCGCCGCAGCACCCTTTAATGCGTACCATCCCGGCAGGTTTGTTCACCGAGTCCTCGGGCATTACCTCGGAGACCGTAGACGGCCGCAAGCTTCAGCTGATCTACCGGACCTCGCCGTTTACCGGCTGGACCACGATGGGCGTGTTCCCGATGGATGAGTCGGCTTATGGAATCCGCGAGATTACGTTCAATGTTGTCACCTTTGTATTTGTGGTCTGTATGCTGGGCATGACCGCCTCATTCTATTTGGCTTATTCGATCTCCCGTCCTATCGGCCAACTGGCCTCCTTCATGAGCAAGGCACAGTCCGGCGATCTGACGATCCGCTACTGGGGCAGCCGTTCCGATGAGATCGGGCTGCTCGGCCGCAGCTTCAATACGATGCTGGCCCAGATTGGCCGGCTGTTATCTCTGACCGAGCTTCAGGCGCGGCAAAAGCGTGAGGCGGAGTTGCGCAGTCTTCAGGCGCATATCAAGCCGCATTTTCTGTACAATACGCTGGATACGATTCACTGGATGGCCCGCAGCAAGGGGGCGGAGGATATCGCCGAGGTGGTCCAGTCCCTCTCCAGGCTGTTCCGGCTGGGCTTAAGCAAAGGGAGCGATATCATACCGCTCTCCGATGAACTGGAGCATATCGTCAGCTATCTGAAAATTCAGCATGTCCGTTACAGCACCAAGCTGACCTATTCCATTGAAGTGGAGCCGCACTTACAGGAGCTGTATGTGCTTAAGCTGCTGCTGCAGCCGATGGTGGAGAACGCGATCTATCACGGCATTAAGGAGCGGCGCGGCCCCGGACTCCTCTCCATTGCAGTCGTGGAACGGGACAACGACCTGTATCTTACCGTACGCGATGACGGTGCAGGGATGTCTGCGGATAAGCTGAGGGAGCTCAGGCGGCGGCTCGAAGCGGTAGGTACAGAAGAATTGGAGCGCACGGAGACGGACATGGCTGGAACAGGCAGCGCAGGAAGCGGCTATGGCATATTGAATGTGCAGGCGCGGATCCGGCTGACCTACGGAGAGCCGTACGGTATCCAGATTGAGAGCGGACCGGGACAGGGGACGCTTGTAACCGTACGTCACCCGGTTGTTCGTGAGAGTTACCCTGAGAAGTACTAGGACAGAGGAGGAGAATACGCAGATGATAGAAAAATGGAAAGTAATCATTGCCGATGATGAACGCATTATCCGGGAGGGCATCCGGCAATGCGTGGACTGGGATAGCCTCGGTCTGGAGGTGGCCGCAGAGGCAGAAGACGGGGAGGAGGCGTTGGAGCTGGCCGTGGAGCATACAATACATATCGCCCTGGTCGATCTGAACATGCCGATTATGCACGGCATGGAGCTGATGAAGCGGCTGCGGGAAGCGCTGCCCGGCTGCAAGATTATTGTGATCACCGGCCACGATGAATTCGCGTATGCACAGGAGTCGATCCGGCTGCAGGTGAATGATTATATTCTCAAGCCTGCGGAGCCGAAGCAATTGATGCAGGTGCTGCGGGGCGTACGAGATGAGCTGGAGTCCGAGCGGCAGCAGAGCCAGCATCTGGAGCAGGCCTCCCGGCAGCTGATGAAGAACTTCCCGCTGCTGCGCGAGCGCTTCTGCCAGGAATGGCTGGACGGCAATCTGAGCCAGGCGGAGATCAGGGAGCAGCTGCAGTTCCTCAAGCTTCCTCCGCAGCGGCCGGAGCTGATCGGCATCATCCGCTGGAGGTGGGAGGGCCAGCATCCGGCGATGAAGGAGAAGGAGCGGCAGCTCTTCTTGTTCGCCATCGAGAATATCGCCGCCGAGCTGTTGGACCCGTATCCCAAGGTGATGTTCCGGGATGCCGCCGGACTGATCGTTATCCTGCTCTGGGATGCCGCCGGTGAGCGCATCCTGGCAGGAGTGGAGGCAGCTGTGCGCCGCCATCTCAAAATCGCCGTTGAAGTCGGCACCCGGCTGATCCAGGGAGAGATTACAGAGCTGGCCGCCGCCTACCGGAGCTGCCGGGTGGCGCTGGTCAAGGAGCAGCCGCTGTCCCCGCTCGTCCGCCGGGCCAAGCAGCATATCCAGGAGCACTACAGCGAATACGGGCTTACCCTGGAGGCAACAGCAGGCTTGCTTCAAGCATCCCCGGTCTATCTGAGCCGCTTGTTCAAGCAGGAGCTGGGCGAATCCTTCGGCACGTATTTGACCCAGACCCGTATCCGCCGGGCCGCCCAGCTTCTGCATTCAACCGAGCTCAGTATTAGCGAGGTGGCGGAGCAGTCGGGCTATGAGACCCAGCATTATTTCAGCACCGCCTTTAAGAAGCAGACCGGAGTGGCACCGCTGCAGTTCCGTAAAGGGGTGCAGGCTGAAGTACGCGGTGAGAGTAAGGGAGATTAGCAATCGGAATTATATTATAGCTACTATAACTACCTCCAAAGCTATAATAATTGTTTGTGAAGCGCCTGTGGTCAATCGGCTACAGGCGTTTTTTCGTCGTATGTGAAACTATGATCGCTTCGCTTCCTTAATTCGACTTTCCAGAGGCTAGTCAAAGGTTAATGGGGTTAGATACACATAAGTTATATTTTCACAAAAATAGTAGCCTCAGTGTAAATACGGCACCTGCTCCCGGTTGCTATACTCGATTTGTCACACGGGAACACCTGTGGAAGACATCAGAATAGTTCAGGGGGTAGTGCAGGAATGAAAAGATATTCAATGATCACGCTTCTGCTAACACTGGTACTCATCTTATCTGCATGCGGTAACAGCGGTAATTCATCCAGCAGTGCCGGCAGCTCTTCCGGCGGCGGGGATACATCCAAGGGCAAGGTGGGCATTGCGATGCCAACCAAATCTTCGGAGCGCTGGGTGAATGACGGCAACAACATGGTCAAGGAGTTCGAGAAGCTGGGCTACGGCACGGATCTGCAATATGCGGAGGATGTTGTCGAGAATCAGGTGTCGCAGATTGAGAACATGATCACCAAAGGCGTGAACGCAATTGTAATCGCTTCAATTGACGGCGAGGCGCTGACGGATGTGCTGCAGAAGGCGCATGACGCCAACGTTAAGGTCATCGCTTATGACCGTCTGATCAAAAAAAGTGAATTTGTAGACTACTATGCGACTTTCGATAATTTCAAGGTGGGCGTGCTGCAAGGCTCCTACATTGAGGAGAAGCTTGGCCTGAAGGACGGTAAGGGCCCTTTCAACATCGAGCTGTTCGGCGGATCGCCGGATGACAACAATGCCTACTTCTTCTTCGATGGCGCCATGTCGATTCTGAAGCCGTACATCGATTCCGGCAAGCTGGTGGTCCGCAGCAAGCAGCTTACGATGGATAAGGTAGCTACGCTGCGCTGGGACGGCGCTGCCGCCCAGTCACGGATGGATAACCTGCTGAGCGCGAACTATGCAAGCGATAATCTGGACGCCGTCTTGTCTCCATACGATGGTATCAGCATCGGTATCCTGTCTTCGCTCAAGGGTGTAGGCTACGGTTCCGGCGACAAGAAGCTTCCGGTAGTTACCGGACAGGACGCCGAGCTGGCCTCCGTGAAGTCCATTCTGGCTGGAGAGCAGACTCAGACGGTATTCAAGGATACCCGCGAGCTGGCTAAGAAGGCGGTGGAGATGACCGAGAGTGTGCTGAAGGGGACCGAAGCCGAAGTCAACGATACCACTACCTACGACAACGGAGTCAAAATTGTCCCGTCCTACCTGCTGGAGCCGGTCTCTGTGGATGCGGGCAACGTGGATAAAGTGCTGGTAGACGGCGGGTACTATACCAAGGAACAGCTGGGACAATAGCCGTCATATTACAGGTCTAGCGGGTACCGGCGGCAGCCGTGAAGTGCAAGGAGCGCCGCCGGAGAACCGCTGCACAGTCACAAGGAAAGCTGGGTGAGAGGCACTTGAGTGAAATTATTTTGGAGATGAAAGGCATTACCAAGACATTCCCCGGCGTCAAAGCGCTCTCGTCAGTCAATCTGCAGGTGAAGGCAGGCGAGATCCACGCCCTCTGCGGAGAGAACGGGGCAGGCAAGTCCACGCTGATGAAGGTGCTTAGCGGAGTGTATCCGCACGGGACGTATGAAGGGGATATTTTGTACCAGGGACAGGTATGCCAGTTCAAGGATATTAAGGACAGTGAGGGCCTGGGAATCGTCATTATCCATCAGGAGCTGGCGCTGATTCCGTATTTGTCGATTTCGGAGAACATCTTCCTCGGCAATGAACAGGCCAGACGCGGGGTGATCAACTGGAACGAAACGACGGTCAAGACCAAGGCGCTGCTAACCACCGTCGGCCTCAAGGAATCGCCGTTTACAGGAGTCTCTACGATAGGTGTCGGCAAGCAGCAGCTTGTAGAGATCGCGAAGGCGCTCTCCAAGGAAGTGAAGCTGCTCATTCTCGACGAACCGACAGCGGCGCTGAATGAGGATGATAGCGAGAACCTGCTGCTGCTCATTCTGGAGCTGAAGAAGCAGGGGATATCTTCGATTATCATTTCCCACAAATTGAACGAAATCGAGAAGATAGCGGATTCGGTCACGATTCTGCGGGATGGACAGACCATCAAGACTCTGGATATGAAGCAGGATGCCGTTACTGAGGATGTCATTATCAAAGGCATGGTCGGGCGCGATCTGACGAACCGTTATCCTGAGCGCACACCGAACCTGGGGGAGACGATCTTCGAGATCCGCGACTGGAACGTCTATCACGAGACGCAGGCGGACCGCAAAATGCTGGATCAGATCCATCTCCACATCCGGCGCGGCGAGGTAGTCGGTATTGCCGGGCTAATGGGCGCGGGGCGCACGGAGCTGGCGATGAGTGTGTTCGGCAAGTCTTATGGCAAGCGGATCAGCGGCCAGACTTTTATGCACGGCAAGGAAGTGCACCTGAATAACATCAGCCAGGCGATAGAGCATGGGTTAGCCTACGTGACCGAGGACCGCAAGCATTACGGCCTGATCCTGATCGACGATATCAAACGGAACATCTCGCTCAGCAGTCTGAAGAAGCTCTCCCGCCATGGCGTCATTAATGAGAACGAGGAAGTGCTGGTCGCAGAGGAGTACCGTAAGAAGCTGAACATCAAGACCCCCAGCATCCTGCAAAAAACCGTGAATCTCAGCGGCGGCAACCAGCAAAAGGTGGTGCTCAGTAAATGGATCTACGCCGGACCAGATGTTCTGATCCTCGATGAGCCTACCCGGGGCATCGATGTCGGGGCCAAATATGAAATTTACTCCATTATCAACAGCCTTGCCGCAGAGGGGAAGGGCGTGCTGGTCATCTCTTCCGAGCTGCCGGAAATTATCGGGATGTGCGACCGGATCTACACCATGTGCGAAGGGCGGATCAGCGGGGAAGTGGAGCGGAAGGACGCCACGCAGGAGCTTTTGATGAAATTTATGACACGAAGCAGGGGGTAACACCGCATGGGAGCTATTAGTGAACTGTTCAAAAAAAATATCCGCCAATACGGCATGATCATTGCCTTGATCTTTATTTCGGTGTTCTTTCAAATTATGACGGACGGCATTCTGCTGAAGCCGCTGAACGTGACCAATCTGATTCTGCAGAATAGCTACATACTGGTGCTGGCGATCGGGATGGTGCTAGTGATCATCACCGGTCATATCGACCTCTCCGTCGGCTCGGTAGCTGCCTTCATCGGCGCCCTGTCGGCCATTATGATGGTGGATATGGAGCTGAATCCCGTACTGGCTGTAGTGATTTCGCTGTTGATGGGTGCTCTGGTCGGGGCCTGGCAGGGCTTCTGGGTCGCTTATGTCAAAATCCCGGCGTTCATCGTTACCCTGGCAGGCATGCTGTTGTTCCGCGGCCTGACGATGATCGTGCTGAACGGGCAGTCAATTGCGCCGTTTCCGAAGACGTTTCAGAAGATCAGCTCCGGGTTCATTCCCGATGTCGCAAGCGTGGGTTCGCTGAATGTGCTGACTCTGATCATCGGCGTTCTGCTGTCGCTGCTGGTGATCTATCAGGAAATCCGCAGCCGCCGGATCACGGTGAAGTACGGCTTCGAGCAATCGCCAGCTTGGATGTCTGTTGCTAAGGCCGCTGCACTGGTGATCGTCATCAACCTGTTCACTTATGTTCTGGCGCAATATAACGGGATTCCTAACATTCTAGTGATTCTGATGGTGCTGATCGTGATTTACTCCTTCGTCATGAACCACATGACCATGGGGCGGCATATCTATGCCCTGGGCGGCAATGAGAAGGCGGCAAGCCTCTCCGGCGTCAAAACCAAACGGGTGACCTTCTGGGTATTCGTCAACATGGGCGTACTCGCTGCCCTGTCCGGTCTGGTCTTCGCGGCACGCCTGAACTCAGCCACCCCTAAGGCAGGTACGAACTTCGAGCTGGATGCTATCGCTGCCTGCTTCATCGGCGGAGCCTCTGCGTCCGGGGGAATCGGAACCGTGGTCGGCGCCATTATCGGCGGTCTGGTCATGGGCGTGATGAACAACGGCATGTCGCTTGTCGGCCTCGGCGTTGACTGGCAACAGGGAATCAAGGGATTGGTGTTGCTGCTTGCCGTAGGCTTCGATATCTATAACAAGTCGAAGACAGCCTGATCTAAGGATAAAAACGGGCCGGAACTGCTCCTGAGGGAGTGGGTCCGGCTTACCTGTCGTTCAAGTCTTCCCGCGCAGCTTGCAGCATCTGCCTCTGGCATGGATAATAGCACCTAAGGTGCTTTATATTTCATGCTAGTAACAGGAGGCTACAAATGCAGATTATTGCCATGCTTACCATGCTGATTGACCATGTTGGGCTGATCTTTTTCCCGGGTGAGCTTGCCTGGAGATATGTGGGGAGAATTGCCTTCCCGATCTACTGCTACGCGCTGGCGCAAGGCTATATCCATACCTCCTCCAGACCCCGCTATCTGCGGCGGCTGCTTGTCATCGCTGTGCTGGCGCAGATTCCGTACAATCTGGCGATTCATCCGGGAGGCTGGAACGTCGTATTCACCCTGCTGATCTCAGCGCTGGTCCTTGCCCTGCTTGATAAGCTGCCCAATCTGTGGGCGGGTATTCCGGTAGTGGTAGTCGCTGTGCTGCTGATGGATGCGCTGCCGCTCGACTACAACGCTTACGGCCTGCTGCTGGTGCTGATCTTCCGATACACCCGTTCTTATGTGCTCGTGCTGGCGCATTTGGCGCTGAATGTATTCTATCTGTTCTATTATAATTGGCTGGTGCAGATGGCCAGCATTATTCCGACCTTTCTGATTGCGCTGACCCCGGGTTTTTGGGTGCTGCTGGAGAAGAGACGTCTGCCGCGCTGGGTTTGGTGGAGCTTTTATCCGGCCCATTTAGTAATACTTGCCTTGGTAAAGTTTCTCTTTTTCAAAGAATGGGTATTTATAGAATGGCGGAGTTTATTTAGCGTATGAGGGTTCATCATTTCCAGGTGCTGTATTTACAAATTGATGCTCCTCTGAGATGATGGGTACGTTGCCAAATTATGAGCTAGAGGAGACATGCTATGAAGAAAATGAAAGCAAGAACCAAATGGCTGGTGCCGATTCTCGCCCTGCTGCTGATTCTGTCAGGCTGCCAAGCGGTTGGCGGCTTCGATGTCAATAAGGCACTGCTGGGGGATCTGGATGTTAAATCCTCTGAATCAAGCACTACGATGACCCTGAGCGCTGTTCCTGCCGCAGGCATCACCGCAGAGGACCGGGAAGTTGTTGATCTTATTAATTCCTTATCACTTACGCTCGGCCATGTGAAGGTTCAGGATAACGGCAATGTCTCGGCCACGGGAGTTGTGGGTTACAAGGAGTTCAAGATTCCTTTCTCCCTCTTCACCGACCAGAAGAACCTGGTCTTCACCGCAGAAGGCGCGAAGCAGCCGTTCTACATGCCGCTTCAGAGCAATGAAATGTTGCTTGGTCTGGAAGCAACCGATCCTGCCAAGACCTTGGAATTCACTAAGCTGGCCTCCCAGTTTGTGATCAAGAATCTTCCGAATCCGGGTGCGATCACAGTGACATCAGTAAATGAATCCGTATACGGCCAGCCAACCAGCTTGACGAAGCTACATACGGAAATTACAGGAGAAGAGCTTCCGGTATTGCTTAAGAGCTTCCTGAGATCTGTGTCTAAGGATACCGAAGGCTTCACTGCCCTGATCAGCGGTCTATATGATTATATGTATCCGCTGATCAAAGACAGAGCTGAAGATCTGAACAGCATTGGTCTGGGCGATATTCCGTTGGAGGATAAAGAAGGGGTAGTCACTGTAGTGCATGATGCAGCTAAGCTGGCTGTGGATGCTCTCCTGCTGGTCTATGACAAGCAATTGGAGAACCTCTATGAGACCACTCCTGAACTTAAGACTGTTCTAGGCAAGGATACCAAGCTGAGCGCGGATATCTTCGTGGACAGCGGCTTCCATGTCCGCAAACAGAACATCGACTTCAATGTTGCTCTTCCGGCCAGTGAAGATCTGCCGCTGCAGAGCATCAACATGAAGCTGGTATCCGAGACCTGGAATGTGAACGGTCCGGTAACGGCTGATGCGATCAGCACAACAGGTGCAATTGATTACTCCATGGGAGATCTTACTCCAGGGGAGACCCTGAGAAGCTTCGAACCTAATTCACAGGTATATAAGCTGCTCAAAGAAGAGATGGGAATCACCGCTAAGAGCGTGATGATCGCACCGGACGACGATTATTATTATCCGGTTGTGAAGAATGGCACTACCTATGTTCCGCTGCGCTATGTCGCAGAGGATCTGGATGCTAAGGTAGAGTGGGATGGACCTAACAAGTCGATCAAGGTTACCGACGATGTATACGGTGATCAGCTCGTCTTCAAAATCGGTTCCGCGCAGGCACAAATTGCCGGCAAGACCGTGAAGCTTCCGTTAGCGGTATTCGTAGATGAGTACGGAGATGCTAATGTGCCGCTGCGTGTATTGGCCGAAGGCCTGCATGCTACGGTTGAAGTAGATGATGACGGCTATATCTGGATCGAACGTCCGTAAGAAGTAAGGCAACAGTCAAGAAGCCGGGACCCCTGAGCAATCAGGCGGTTCCGGCTTCTTTTGATAGATAAGAATTTATGTGTTTTGGGGTCCCGCAAAGTACCTGAGTTATCATCGAAGCTAAATCCCCACTTTGTGGGGTTATTTTGTGCTGGAGGTAACGGGTGCATCCTTGACAATATAGGTTTACTGCAATAGACTTAACATCAGTAGGTCTACTGCAATAAACTTATAAGGAGTGAACAGGATGGAACCCTACAAATTATATGATGCCGAATATAAATTTGCTTGCCTGATCTGGGACCATGAACCGATTAATTCCACTGAACTGGTGAAGCTGAGTCTAGCGGTACTGGGCTGGAAGAAGTCCACGACCTATACCGTGTTAAGAAAGCTATGTGAGCGGGGAATTCTCAGGAACGAGGGGGCTATGGTCACCGCCATCATCCCGAAGTCGGAAGCACAGCGGCATGAGAGCCAGACGGTCGTGGACAAAGCCTTTGGCGGCTCGTTACCGCAGTTTTTGACTGCTTTTCTCGGGGATAAGAAATTATCGGCCAAGGAAGCGGCGGAGCTGAAGAGGATTATTGAGGAGGCCTCCCAATGACGGACCTGTGGATCAGTATTCTGAACATGAGCATTACCGCCAGTTATGTGGCCGTCGCCGTGATGCTGGCGAGAGTCCTGCTGCGGCGCGCTCCCAAAATCTTCTCCTATATGCTGTGGTCAGCAGTAATGATCAGGCTGATCCTTCCGGTTAGCTTCACTTCAAGCTTCAGTATCCTGAAGCTGGTAGGGCCTGCGGGCTCGTCCGGCACAGGGCAGCTGCAATTCGTTCCGAAGAACATCGGGATGCAAGCACAGCCTGCGGTGGATACCGGAACAGCTTCTCATGGAAGTCTGTTGAACAGCCTGCTTCCGCCGGCTGCACCTGCAGCAAGCGTGAATCCGGTGCAGATCATCCTGTGGGCCGGCAGTATGATCTGGCTGACAGGCGCTATAACACTGCTGCTGTACAGCGTGTTATCTTATGTAAGAATCATGCGCAGAGTCCGTACGGCAACCCTGGTGAATGGGCATGTTTTTGAGACCGACCAGATTATGACTCCTTTCGTCTTCGGCTTCTTGAAGCCAAGGATCTACATTCCGGCCGGAATGAGTGAACAGGAGCTGTCCCATATTCTGCTGCATGAGCAGACTCATATTGACCGACGGGATTATCTGGTCAAGCCGCTTATGTTCCTGCTGGTCATTCTCCATTGGTTCAATCCGCTGATGTGGCTGTCTTTTGTGCTCATGAGCAAGGATATGGAGATGTCCTGCGATGAAGTGGTGATCCGGAAGCTGGGTCCGCAGGTTAAAAGCAGCTACTCAGGCTCCCTGCTTGGCTTCTCAGCCCGCCGGAGCGGTCTTATGACCGGCAGCCCGCTGGCTTTTGGCGAGAGCAGTGTGAAGGCCCGGATCAAGCATATTCTGGCGTACCGAAAACCGACTTCAAGGAGCATGGCCGCTTGTACCCTGCTTATTGTGATCTTGCTTATTGGATGTACAGCCAATCCGAAGACGGTGGAGCCCCCGGCGCAGGTGTTAGATACCGGTTATGCGGTGGATCAGCTGCTGGAGAGCAAAACAAAGTATATTGGGGACGCCAGCAAAGTCACAGCGCTGCTTGGTGCAATGCCGCTGCCGGAAGGACTGGAGAGGGCAGGCATTGAGCTGACAACCGGCTCCCGCCCATATGCATTAACCGTCAATTATAAAGTAAACGATATTACCGGAATGTGGAACGATGAGCTTCAGGCAGTAAGCCGTGACCCTCTCCTGAAGAATTCGGTCCTGCTGTTCACCCTGATCGATAATGCAGATATCATTCATTATTCGCTTGCGGATGAAGGGATAAGTTACAGCTTCACATTTACCAGAGAAGAGGTGGATCAGCTGCTGGGCGAGGATGTCCGTCCGTCTGGAGCGGATGAAGCTGGCCTCCGTAAGCTGATCGACCGGCTGGATAGTGTCAAGCTTACACCATAGAATCATTCAGCCCTGCAACTAGCGTACAGTGAGGTAATACGCACATTTACAGAACATTTACAGAACACTGCTGTACCTTTTATCTAATGCTTGAACTCGGATGATAGTCTGGAATGAGGTATACATTCTAGAGTCAAGGGAGCAATAGGTATGCAAGCAGAGAAGCAGGCGGTGCCGGAAAAACAGCGGAAGGGCAGGGCCGGGGCGTTACTTGAGGTTCTGCTTGTATCCGCCAAACTGGGTCTTACCTCCTTCGGCGGACCGGTCGCCCATCTGGGTTATTTCCACAATGAATATATCCGCCGCCGGAAATGGATGGATGAACGAAGCTATGCGGATCTGGTAGCGCTCTGCCAGTTCCTTCCCGGTCCGGCGAGCAGTCAGGTGGGGATTGGCATCGGAATGGTGCGGGCAGGCTGGCTGGGCGGGTTGGCCGCTTGGCTGGGCTTCACTTTGCCCTCTGTCCTGGTGCTGGTCGCTTTTGCCTTCCTGCTTCAGGGCTATGATATTGCTGGTGTTGGCTGGATTCACGGACTGAAAATCGTAGCTGTTGCGATTGTTGCCCAGGCCATCCTTGGCATGGGGCAGAAGCTGACCCCGGACCGGGAAAGAGTGACCATCGCGGCTATAGCGGCAGCTGTTACATTATCATGGCAGACCGGCTACAGTCAGATTCTAACGATTGCTGCTGCGGGCATAGCCGGGTTATGGCTGTATCGCCACAGTCCTGCGGAGAGCTTGACGAATGTTCCGGTCCCTATTCGCCGGTCGTCCGGTGTCGTTTGTTTAGCATTGTTCGGCTTACTCCTGATAGTACTCCCACTCCTAAGAGGGACGGCTGAGACGGGAGGAATAGCGATATTTGACAGCTTTTATCGTTCCGGTGCTTTGGTATTCGGCGGCGGACATGTCGTGCTTCCGCTGCTGGAACAAGAAGTCGTTCCTGCCGGCTGGGTGAGCCAAGCCGATTTCTTGGCGGGATACGGGGCCACGCAGGCTGTACCGGGTCCGTTGTTCACTTTTGCAGCCTATCTTGGAGCAATGACCGCCGGTGTTCCCGGGGCCATAATGGCCACGCTCGCGATTTTCCTGCCAGCCTTTCTGCTGGTTGCAGGCGCACTGCCTTTTTGGAACAGCTTAAGAAGGAGCCCCCGGATTCAAGGAGCCTTAACCGGAATCAATGCCGCTGTGGTCGGCATCCTGCTTGCCGCCTGGTACGATCCCCTGTGGACGACAGCCATCCTCGCGCCGCTGGACTTTGCCTTGGCTATCATTCTGTTTGTAATGCTGGTCTTCTGGAAGCTGCCGCCTTGGTTGGTTGTGGTGGCTGGTGCGGCGGGTGGAATGGTGGTCGGGGGAATGTGATCGTAAGGCTGCCTAAATCTAAAGGATACTAAAATAGTTTGCTCTATATAGAACTGGCCGTTGCAACTTTGCAGGGTCAGTTTTTTGTTGTGGTTTTCTTTTTGCCACCAGAATCATCCATTCCTAACATTGTAAGCCCATTGATCGTATGATAAAATAATAATAAGAATATTGAAAAAGGTAACCAAAATCAAAAAAAGAGAGGACAAATCAATTTGACTCAAAATGATCTAAAAATAGGTCTTTCCAATAAAGAAGGTCAATTAGGGTTCATGTCTGCAAGAGGAGGTCCGCGGGAGGGAGCAGGCCGCAAGAACATAGGTGTAACGAAAAAAGTCTCGCTAACCTTAACTAGTGAGCTTTGGGAGAAGGTAGAACAGCATTGCGCAGAGCATAAATTGTCCCGGTCGGAGCTTATCCGATCTCTGATTGAGTCTACCGATTTGTAATGTAGCTTATGGAAGCGGGTGAAGTCAGTGCGGATCAACGTAAGCAAGGATATTCTTCTCAAAGCTCTTCAGCAAGTGCTTAAGGCTGTACCGGCAAACCAACGGATTCCCATACTGGCAGGGGTTCATATACAAGCTCTATCCAATGAACTAATAGTTACGGCAAGCAATAGCAGTATGACTATCCAGTATCGGATTCCCGGGGAAGATACCTCTTTGACGGTTCAGAGAATTGGAGAAGTGGTTGTACCGGCAAGGTATTTCTGCGAAATATTACGGAAGTCTGATTCTGGGATGATTACTTTGGAAGTCGACAGATCCTTACGGCTCACTATCTCCTCAGAACATACACAAATTCGGTTATGCGGAATGGATGCTGTAGATTATCCGGCTATACATCCTGCTGAGAATCATGCTGCACTTAAATTAGCAGTTAATAATCAACTATTGAAGGCTTCCATCCTACAGGTAGCAGGGGCGGCTTCTTCATCAGAACATCGGCCTGTGTTGACCGGGGTATCTTTTCAGTATCGAAATCATCGGCTACAGTTAACGGCTACTAACGGTATCCGTCTGGCTTCCCGGACTATTGATGTTGAACATAAAGCTGAGATGGATAAGCATATTATTATTCCTGGCAGAAATTTAGTTGAAGCGGTAAAAATCATGGACGGCGAGGACAGAACAACAGAAGTTGAAGTAACCAACCGGCATGTTAGATTCACTGCTAACCATATTATGGTTCAATCTGCTTTAATTGAGGGAGAGTACCCGTCCTTGCACCATGTGATTCCGCATACTTTTATATCAGAGATTACAATTGGAACAGCTCCTCTGTTAAAAGCGGTAGAACGGACGACGGTATTGGCGAGTGAAAGTATTATAAGGTTAGAAACCGCTGCCGACAGACTACGTTTGTTATCCCAAACCGCAGAAATCGGAGATATTGAGGACGAGGTAGCTATATTCGAGAAGAAGGGGGAGGATTTCACGATCTCGCTAAATGGAAAGTATGTTGCAGACATCCTTCATGGTACGAGTAGTGAGTTCATACGCTTGAGATTCACCGGTAAAATGAGCCCGATAGTCATACACCCGTTGAATGATCTTTCTTCAACTTTTTTTCTAATTACTCCAGTGCGAACCGCAAACTTAGCAAGACCTAATTCAACATAATAACAGAACGCAAAGAAACAGTCTATATTTTTTTCCGGGAATGGAATAGAGTGGAGTAGCCGGCAATACAAGAAGAAGTGGAGTGTGGTTCCTTGAAATTTCATTGTCATCTGGAGGCTGCTGCGTTGCAGGAGTATGTGGAGAAGGTCTTAGGCACGGGTTATACCGTCGTTAAGGTCAGCAAGATGGAGGGCGGTGCCCAGAAGGTGGTCTATAAGCTCGACTGCAGCAATGGGTTCTCCTGTATTCTGTACGTGTGGGACCTTACCATGAATTATTTTCAGGAAGAAATTGTTAATCATAACCTGCATGCTGAGTCCTACGGGAGTGAATTATTTGCGAGCAATAACAAGTTCCTGATGGAGCATGCGATCCGCACACCAATACTCTATGATCTGAACAGAGACAGAGACCGGTACGATTTCGATTATGCGCTGGTTGAATATGTAGCCGGACAAGATGCCGGGGGGTATTACAAGCATCCCGACCGCAAGGTTCAGGATAAGGTCTTCCAGCAGGTGGGAGAGATGATTGGCACCATGCATAGGATTCAGAGCAGAACCTACGGTAAACCGGATCAGACTGCGCCTAACAACAAACAATGTCATCTGTATCAATTATACAATGGGATAGAACAGCTAACTTACGCCGCAGCGCATGTGGAAGCAATCCGCAAGAACCAAGGGAAGCTACTCGACAGGCTATACAACCTGGAGTCTAAGATAGTACCCCGAAACAGCTACGGATTCATTCACGGGGAGCTTGGCCCCAACCATGTGATCGTAACGGATCAGCTGGAGCCTTGCCTGATTGATATTGAAGGAGCCGAATTTTATGATATTGAACACGAGCACAGCTTCCTCGAAATGCGTTTTGGGGAGTACTACCGCTATCTGAACGATGTTCCGCTCGATGAGAACCGGAAGCTATTCTATAAGTTCCATCATCATCTCTCATTAATCTCAGGCGGGTTGAAGTTAGTTCACAGAGGCTTCCCTGACCAGCAGCTCGCACAAGGAATTGCCGATCATCATACGGATTGTGCACTTCAGTTTATAGAAGCATAAGCTTGGAACAAGCCTCTCTTTCGTATACCGGAAGGGAGGCTTTACCTTTGCTATTGTGTAGTCAGAACCATCTCCAGCGAGGTATTGCTCTCTTCTGCGTGCTCCGCCATACTGCGGATATATCCGGACATGAAGCCGCCCTCCATACTCTCCCACAGCTTGAATCCCGGCATCGCCCGGATCTCCTCCAGCGAATCAGCAGCGTTCCCGGCAAAATACTTCACGTTCAACTTCGACATCACCTCAGCCATCGACTGTTTCTGCGCTTCTGTGAAGCTGCTCTCCTTCAGCCGGCTCATCGCTTTGTCATACGAATTCTCTGCGAAAATCTGCTCCGCATACGCTTTGAAGTTCAGCAGGTGCGGATCGGTCTTGTGGTTGGCTTTGGCCCAGCCTTCAACATCTACTTGAGCGGTGCGGTAGGTCACGGCCCGTGAAGCGGGATCGAAGGTCATTCTGCCAAACTGGTGCGGATTCACCGCCATGGCGCTTGTTGCAATATCATAGACAGGCAAGGCCGGATCGATCGAGGCTTCTGGAGGATCGCGGCGGATATCCTGCATATGAATATGCCCGGATAATACCAGATTTAGACCGTTCCGGCGAAAATCCTTCATCGTTTCCTGGCCGTTATTAAGTTTGAACCCGGATACGGCCATGGAGGTATGGCTCAGCAGATTATGATGCATCACGGTAATCACAGACGCATGCTCCTGAGCGGCCAGCTTCACATTGTCGTCAATCCAGGCAAGGGTGGAGGGCAGAAGGCGCCCGTCGGTCTGTGGAAAATTATATTCTTCATTATGCGTATACTGCGCACTGTCAAGCATCAGCAGCCAAAGGCCGGGTGCGGCCTTCACCGCATAGCTTAAGCTGTCTGCATCCCGCGAGACCGCCTCGTTATATCCGAAATCGTCATAGATGCGCAGGAAATCCTCTACATTAATATGCTTGGCAACGACCTGCTTGTCACCGTCGAACGATCTGGCCCAGGGGTTGTTGATATCATGATTGCCCGGAGTCACGTAGACGCGGGTTCCGGCAGCCTCCATCCGGTGCAGCTTCGCAGCCAGCTCCTTATGACTGCCTGCTTCCCCGTTATTGGTGAGGTCACCGCTCAGAATGAGGAAGGCGGGCTTGTTCTGTTCCACGTCCCGGACCAGAGCTTCGGTCAGCTCATCGCTGTAAGGAAGCATTTTGCCATCGCCGCCTGTGACATAGGTCTGGAAGGCCTGACCGCCGTCCTCCAGGGCTTTGTCCAGATAATGCGTATCGGTGGCGACCCAGAAGGATACAGGTTCTCCGGGTTCTGTAGCAGGGGTCACGGACCCGGCGGCCGCTGGAACAGCGTTCAAGGCAGAAGAAGCGGAGTCTTCACACCCGCTGAGGAAGAGAAGGGAAGAGAGGAGCATTATTAAGATGAGCTTCACCATATGAGTTGTGCGGTTATGAAGCGGGACGCGCATAGCTTAACCTTCTTTCTGTATTTTAGCTGAATTATTGTAGCTTATTTATGACCGGGTTGTATATATGATATGTTAGCCGTTGTTTCTAAACCTCCAGAATAGCTTATAGAAAATAGTGGAAGGTGCATAAATGAGAGCAATTCAGCGACACTAAGAGCGGATATACAAACAAAGAGCTAGTACAGGAAAAAGTTGTGAATGATGTGTTGTATTCAGACAGGAAAAGTGTTATGATTAAAAAAAGTAAGTTACTTAATTAAATGGAGGTAGTTATTTTATGTCTAAGACTTTTTTTGAAGCGGTAAAAGGCAGACGTTCCATATACGCCATCAGTAAAGAATCCCCAATCTCTGATGAACAAATTCAGAAGATTGTAGAAGAGGCTGTTCTACATAGCCCAACTTCCTTCAACTCGCAAAGCTCCAGAGCTGTAGTATTGCTGGGCGAACAACATGATAAGCTGTGGGATATTACAGCAGAAACCCTGCGTAAGATCGTTCCTACTGAACAATTCGAAGGCACAGCTCAGAAGCTGTCCTCCTTCAAAGCCGGCTACGGCACTGTGCTCTTCTATGAAGATCAGGCAGTGGTGAAGCACCTGCAGGAGAACTTTGCACTGTATGCTGAGAACTTCCCGATCTGGTCCAACCAGTCCTCCGGAATTCTGCAATTTGTAGTATGGACCGCCTTCGCAGAAGCAGGTCTGGGTGCATCCCTACAGCACTATAACCCGCTGATCGACGATGAAGTGAAGGAGACCTTCGGTATTGCTGCAGACTGGAAGCTGATTGCCCAGATGCCATTCGGTAACATCCTGACTCCTCCAGGCGAGAAGGAATTCCAGCCGATTGAAGAACGTGTGAAGGTCATTAAGTAAGAAAACCCTGCGATAAGCAGTTTAGAACCTCCCTGATCCGGCTAAGTATGAATATAGCCAGATCAAGGAGGTTTTTGTCATGCTCAATCTGCATGAACAATAATTGAGGCAGACATCTGAACACAAATAAAGAGGACTGGCGTTCCCGCTTGTCCTCTTTATTGTATCCTTCTATATTGTTATAGCTTGTACCATTATCGCAATCTTTATTTCGTAGCAGGAGCTTCCGTTGCAGCAGCCGGTGCTTCACTGGCTGCCGGAGGAACGGATGCATCCGGTTTATCGGTCAAAGTATTCGTGATTTTGGCACTCTTGTTCAGATCCGCCAACCAGGTAGCCGACATCTCAGACACTTTTTGTGCCGTTAGGGTCTTTTTGATCTCGTCTTTCTTCTCAGCTAGCGTATATTCCTTGGCTTCCTTGCGGTCGGTAACCTTGATAATGTGGTAACCGTATTCGGACTTCACTGCACCGCTGGTTTCGCCAACCTTCAACTTGAAGGCAGCATCGGAGAATTCTGCAACCATGTCTCCGCGTTTGAAGAAGTCAAGATCGCCGCCCTTGTCCTTGGAGCCGGTATCAGCGGATTTTTCCTTAGCCAGTGCGGCAAAGTCTCCGCCGTCTTTGAGCTGCTTAACAATGGCTTCGGCTTCTTCTTTGGTCTTCACGAGAATGTGGGAAGCGCGAACTTCCTCTTCTTGATTGTATTTAGCCTTATTCTCGTCAAAATATTTAGAAATATCAGTGTCGGTAATTGTGATCTTAGGTTCGATCAGCTTGCGGATCTCAACCTGGAGAGGCATTTGCTTCTTCAGATCCTCAATCGTCATCGAGCTCTGCTGCAAGGCGTTATTGAGCGCTTCCTCGCCGCCGAACTGGGTTTTGAGATCTTCGATTTCCTGATTAATGTCAGCATCGGTTACCTTAATGTTAGCCTTTTTGGCTTCCTGGCCTACCAGAGTGGTAGTAATGAGGTTTTGCAGGGTGGATTCCCCGCCGGCTTCAACCAATTTATCATACAGCTGCGCTTTGGTGATGTCTGTTCCGTTCACGGAAGCAACTGCAATTTTGCTGTCATCTTTCTTGAAAGGCTGTACAATCAGCACTACGATCAGCGCTGCGGCGAGTACGAGCGACGCAATCATCCAGCCTTTGCCGCCGCCGGATGGAGCAGGTGAGGAAGGAGGAGTACCTCCGCCGCCGACTTTGTTCATTACGGGAACGCTTTCTTCAACTCTTGGAGCTGTTCGTACAGGTTCCTGCGGCACTGGGGCTGTTCCAGCAGGCTCGATGCCTTCTTCCGGAGTAATCACAGAAGCGTCGTTCTCTTCCGGCGTAATGCCGTTTTCTAGCTTTTCATTTTCATTGAAATCTTTTTTGTCCATTATAATTAATGACTCCCTTCAATATAGGTGGTGCCTGTCTTTCTACAACTTTACCAGAAAACAGAATTCCAAACCTTAAGAAAGTATAAAAAAGCACAATTACTTTTTAAGATTCCATTAAGAAACAGGTGAAACACAGGAAAAACCGGAGCAGCACGGGTGTCCCCGTATGCGCTCCGGCCTGATGAGAGAGACTGTAATGATTCGAATAGAAGAGTACCAAGCTGCAAGATGTGTGCGGATAACGCCTCCGGCTTAGGAACTCAGTCCCTTAAGCAGATGGCGGATGTTCTCCTGCTTACGTCTTGGAACCCGTACAGACTTCGCATAGAGGCCCATCTCACCGAAGTAGATGCAGTCATCCTCGATGGAACTGATCTTGTTCAGGTTCACGTAGCAGCTCCCGTACACATGGTAATAGCTGTTGCTCGACAATAAGCGGTTCAATTGCTCGGCAGTCATTCTCTTTTTAATATTGTAGTTTCTGCCGTGAAAAATGACCAGGTCATGGTCCCCGACCTTAAAGAACAGAATGTCTGTCTCCACCTCGAAGTCCTCATATACATTTCTGGCTTCCAGCAGGCTGCTCATTCGTGTTCCCCCTTTATTCTTGATTGACAATAATGTTAGCGCTTTCATTATATCATACTCTTTTGTTCTTGAGAAGTCTTATTTTTGAAATGTTTTTTGTCATTTTTTCCGTTGCATTTGTCAACCCTCACGAAAAAATGTAAATTATATAGATGGCTGTTTAACTTGAGGAGGAATTCTAGATGAACGAGAAGACTAAGCTGCTGTTATTTACCGGTTCATATGCCACCGCAGAAGAGAGCGGTATCCAGGTGTTTGCCTTTGACGGTGAAACCGGGGGCACGCTGGAGCGGCTGGATACCGCAGAAGGCCTGACGAATCCTACGTTCGTCAATGTGGACCCTTCCGGGCGGAAGCTGTATGCCATTGGGGAGAAGCCGAACGGTACGGGCGGCAAGGAAGGGGAAATTATAACCTTCGCAATCGATCCTGAGACAGGCAAGCTGACCGAATTGCAGCGGATTCAGACTATGCCTTCTGAAGGCAAAGGCCAGAGCACGACCTGTAATATTAACCGGGACGCCAATAATGAACATCTTATAGTGTGCAGCTATCACGGGGGATCGGTTGGACTGCTCACGCTGGACAAGGGCGGACTGCCAGTAGCATTGACGGATACCGCCCAGCATACCGGACATGGGGCAACACCGGGCCAGGACCGTCCGCACCCGCATTCGGCAATTTTCAGCCCTGATGGACGCTACCTGTTCGTCTCGGATCTGGGACTGGACCTGATCCGCAGCTACCGGATAAATACAGAGGCGGGAACCTTTGATGCGATTGGAGATACTCCGCTGCATGCCGGAGCTGGACCGCGGCATTTCGTGTTCCATCCAGACGGGAAGTCTGCTTATGTGATTAATGAGCTGGACAGCACGGTGACATCATTCCTGTATGATGCAGAGGCAGGAACCCTGAAGACGGCTGCTACTGTATCCACACTGCCTGAAGGCTATGAAGCCGGCCAGAACAGCTGTGCAGAGATCACCTTCTCCAAGGATGGCCAATATCTGTACGGCTCGAACCGCGGACATGACAGCATCGTACAGTATGCTGTAAATCCGCAGACAGCCGGGCTGACCCTGGTAGAGCATGTATCCACCAGAGGCGGACATCCCCGTCACTTCACAGTTACACCGGACGGTGCCTATCTGATTGTTGCCAACCGGGACGGCAATAATCTGGTTGTCTTCTCCCTGGACGAAGGCAGCGGCCGCCTGAGCTTCACCGGCAACACAGCTGAACTGTCGAAGCCGGTGTGCGTAATGCCGGCGGTATTCCCCGCTTAGGACGAGCTGACTGACCTAGGGAGACAACGGCAAAAGGAACACCGGGATGCTGCTCCGGTGTTCCTTTTGAGTTCCTGGACAGTTCATTTGTAATAGCTTAGGTTAAAATGTGCGCCGTGCTGACAGCTTACTTGAGTGAGACGGGCTTCAGCGGCACCACGGTGGAGACTGCCGATTTGAAGAGTACGTTCTGTCTCCCGTCACCCTGACCCTGCAAGGTAATCGTATAAGCGTCATAAGAGGTTACCAGTCCCTGCATTTTGACTCCGTTAGTTGTAAAGATCGTCACAGGCATCTTTGTTGAGATGCACTGGTTCAACAAACGTTCCTGCAATTTTAGACTTTCCACTTGGCAGCACTCCATCTTTAATTAAAATAATTTCTCCAGGCCATTATAACACGGGACAGACCTTCCCAGGAAATGTGTTCATTGAGCCTGACAAATAGACAAGGGGGTAGTTATGCTATATTATCATTACTGGTCCCGCGGGTTCCGGCGGTTTATATGGTTTTTGCTGGCTTTTATCCTGATCGCATTGCTGGTTAAGCTGGGCGGAGCCCGGGGTTTCGACGATGCGGTGATCCGGTTCGTACAATCGATGGAATCTCCGCCGCTGACGGCGCTGGCCAAAGGCTTATCCCTGGTCGGCTCCTCGAAGCTGGCAATAGGTACCTCCGTGCTGACCATGCTCATTTTGTTCTTCGTGCTGAAGCACCGGATGGAACTTGCCCTGTTCCTGTGGGTGGGCCTCGGCTCCCAATTGCTGAACACGCTCCTCAAGCTGTGGTTCCACCGGGAGCGTCCCACCATTCACAGGCTGATTGAGCAGGCAGGCTACAGCTTCCCCAGCGGACATTCAATGGCGGCTTTCTCGTTATACGGAGTCATTGCCTACCTGCTCTGGAGGCATATGCGCAACCGGAGCGAGCGGTTTCTGCTGATTCTGTTCACTGTGCTGATGACCGGGGGAATCGGCTGGAGCCGGATTTATCTGGGGGTGCATTATCCGAGTGATGTGATCGGCGGCTATGCCGCGAGCGGAGCCTGGCTGATGCTGTCGGCGGCCTGCTTCGAGGCTTACAGGAACTACATGGCGAACCCGCGTAACACAAAGAATGCCCGGAAGTAGTAACTCCGGGCATTCGGTGCCTGTTCTTTTGCATACGGTATCCATCCGTAAGGAGGACGGTCTGGCTAGCTTGTCTCTCCCGGGACGGTGCCGTACAGTTCAGGGGGCCTTCGTTGCAGCAGGCGGCGGTGACGGCTTGCCCTGGTGAAGCTGGGCTACGCGGCTGAGGCTGCGCTTGATCAGCGTCGGTAAGCCCGGTTTCAGCTTCGCCGCGTCTTCCTGCGTCAGCTTCCCTTCCTTGACGAATCCATCCAGCTTTAGGCTGGCGGCATCGCTCAGCTTCTGGACATACTGGTCTTCGTTCCAGCCCTTCTTCTCCTGGGCCAGACCCGACAGGGTCTTACCTGATTTCAGGCTGGCGATCAGCTCCTCACGGCCCATTCCCAGGAGCTCAGCCGTTTCGCTGATAATGAAATGGCCTCCGGCCCTGAAGTTCCGGTCCCCGCTGCGGGGAGGGGTATGCTCTCTGCCGGTATGCGGTGAGGCCGGAGGAGGGGTGGCTGTGCCCTTGGGAAGCTGCTCGCCGAAGGCGGCTGCTGGAGACAGGGCAAGCATCATGGCTGCTGCCCATGCGGTTAGGGTTCGGGTCGTTTTTTTCATGAATACACCTCTTCTGATGGTTATAGTGACTACCCGGTATAACAGTATTCCCTGAAAGCTGAAAGAATCCTGAAGCCCGGCTTAAGACATACTAAAATTCGCCAGCGCAGTTCATGGGTAATAACAGGATATACATAAAGGATGAACATACGTAGTAATTATGATAAGCTTCAAGCTCTTGGGAGGGATGGATTTGGCTTTCGGTGCCCGCATACTCAAAACAGGAATGGCCGTAACGCTTGCCCTTTATCTGTCCGTTCTATTCAACTTCGCCTCTCCTGTCGGTGCGGCTATTGCGGCAATCTTTGCCATGCAGCCGTCCATATACAGATCATGGCGGTATTTCCTCGATCAGATCCAGACCAGTACGATGGGGGCCGTGATAGCGCTGCTTGGCGGAATGCTGCTCTCCAATGAACCGATTGCGGTTGGACTGGTATGCATCCTGGTGATTATGATCAGCATGAAAATGAACCGGGCCGATACGATCGGCCTGACGCTGGTCACGGTCATCTCTGTCATGGAGGCTTCCGGCCAGTGGCAGTTCGCATTAACCCGGTTCCTGCTGACCCTGACCGGGATCCTGTCGGCTTTTATTATCAATATCACTGTATTTCCGCCCCAGCCGCGCAAGCAGTACATCCAGCAGATCGAGAATGTGTTCACCAGCTTATCGCTGCTGCTGCGGACGGCGGTGTCGCATGAGATGAAGGAAAGTGTCTTCCGGGATGAGAAGAACGGCCTGGAGGGCGCGATTAAAGCGCTGGCTGACAAATACGCGTTGTTCGAGGAGGAGCAGAAGCAGCTCCGCAGGGCTAAATACAGTCAGACGAGACAGATGGTAGTCTATAAAAACCTGCTGGGTTCCCTGCAAAAGGGCTATCAGGTGCTTGAGGCGATTGACCGGCACTATTTCCAGGCCGACCGGACGGAGCAAACGGATGAGCTGTTCGACCGCCATCTGGAGCAGCTGATCAAGTATCATGAATACATTCTGCTGAAATTCGAGGAAAAACTGAAGCCGGGAGCCAATGATTCCGAGCCGCTGGCAGAGGACAATGACCGCTTCCTGAAATCAGCCATTAACGGGTATGATCCGCAGAAGTCCGGGCAACTCCGGCTGTCGGTGGTGGCTGCGGCCATTTATGACTACGGCTATCAGCTGGAGCGTCTGGATAAGGTGGCTGACCAGATCCACCGCATGAACGCAGAAGACAAGGAAAGTGCAGTGCTAAGTGAGAAAATATAGAGCGTAGGCTGAATATGGCAAAAACTTGTAAAACAACTACAGAGTTGGTAACATTGTTAGTCAACCTTCCGAAGGGGATGAAATGAATTGGATAAACATGATCACGAGTGGCAAAAGGAGCAGGAGCGGGTAAACGGCATCACCAAGCTGCTGTCTACCCATATCCGGCTGCTGTCAGAGGAGCTGGGACTCCACCGCACGGATGTCGTGGATATGCGCAAAGACTTCTGGGAAGAGGTCACAGTGAACTTCAGCAGCCCCGACGACCTGGGGGAGACTTCGACCAGTCTGCGGCAGCAGGCACAGATTCTGAACGAACGCGAACGCCATCATCTGCAATCCAGCAAGGCGCTCAAAAAATATAAAAAGCTGGTGGTATCGCCCTATTTTGGCCGGATTGATTTCTCGGAGGCGGGGGATGCTGCGGCTGATACCATCTATCTGGGCATCGGTTCGCTGATGGAGGATAACGGGACCTTCCTGATCTACGATTGGCGCGCGCCTATCTCCAGCCTGTATTATGACGGGGCACCGGGGCCTGCGTCCTATGAGACGCCGGGCGGGCAGATTACAGGCACCATGGAACTGAAGCGCCAATTCGTGATTGATAACGGTGAGATTGAAGTCATGTTCGACACGGGCGTCACCATCGGCGATGAACTGCTTCAGCAGGTGCTCAGCCACAGCGCCGATGACCGGATGAAATCGATCGTGGCCACCATCCAGAAGGAGCAGAACGCGGTCATCCGCAATGACCGAAGCCGGATGCTGGTTGTGCAGGGAGCTGCCGGGAGCGGCAAGACGTCAGCGGCGCTCCAGCGGGTAGCCTATCTGCTCTACAAGTACCGTGAGGTGCTTCAGGCGGATCAGATGCTGCTCTTCTCGCCGAACCCCTTGTTCAACAGCTATGTATCCACTGTACTGCCTGAGCTGGGGGAAGAGAATATGCAGCAGACCACCTTCCAGATGTACCTGGAGCATCGGCTGGGCCAGGAATTTCAGCTGGAGGATGTGTTCAGCCAGACGGAGAGTCTGCTGAATGCCCCGGACGGGGAGGAGGCATTCATACGCCGTGAAGGCATTGCTTATAAATCATCAGTAGCCTTCCTTAGCGCCATCCGGCAATATGTGAATCTGCTGGAGCATGAAGGCATGCTATTCAAGCCATTGATGTTCCAGGGGAAGGCGGTTGCTTCTAAGGAAGAGATGGAGCGCCAGTTCTACAGCTACGACCCGGGCATCAAGCTGGCGAACCGGATTGAGCTGATGACAGGCTGGCTGCTCAAAAAAATTGCGGCCTTCGGCGCAGAAGAGCGGAGTGCGGCGTGGGTAGACGAACAGATTGAGCTGATGGATAACAGCGATTATCAGCGGGCCTACAACCAGATGCGCCGCAAGGGCGGAGGGCATAATGACAGCTTCGATGATTATGATGCGGAGCGGATCCTGCTTGCCCGCTACGTAGTCAGCCAGCGCCTCAAGCCGCTGCGCGGCTGGACCAAGCGCGGACGCTTCGTGGATGTGAAGGCGCTGTACAGCCGCTTATTCGAGGGTCGTGGGCTGATAGAGCGCCTGGATACCCGCCAGCCGCTGCCTGAAGCGTGGGATGAGATCTGCGCGCAGACGCTTACTGCGATCAGGGGCAATGAGCTGGCCTATGAGGATGCTACGCCGTTCCTGTATTTGAAGGAGCTAAGCCAGGGCTTCCGGACGAACACGCTGATCCGTCATGTCATTGTCGATGAGGTGCAGGATTACTCGCCGTTCCAGCTGGAATTCATGCGCCGCCTGTTTCCGCGGGCCAAAATGACCGTGCTGGGCGACCTGAACCAGGCGATCTATGCCCAAGGCGAGGTGCTGGGAGATCTGGCGGGGCTGGTGAGCATCTACGGCGAAGAGAACACCGAGGTGATCTCCTTGACCCGCAGCTACCGGTCTACGTATGAGATTGTTGAATTCACGCGGGCGATGATTCCCGGTGGCGAGAAGATCGTACCCTTTCACCGCCGGGGGGAGGAGCCGCTCCTGACGCTGGTGGACAGTGAAGATGATCTGCTCTCCTCTGTGGAGCAGGATGTGCTGAAGCTTCATGCCCAGGGCTATCATTATGTGGCGGTAATCTGCAAGACAGCAGAAGAGAGCGCACAGGTGCATCGTGAACTGGAGAAGCGGCTGCCGGTGCGGCTGGTTACGAAGGAAACGCCTAATTTTCAAAAAGGGACGCTGGTGCTTCCGGCTTACCTCGCCAAGGGCGTCGAGTTCGATGCTGTAATCATCTATGACGGTTCCGCTGAGAAATACGGGCGTGAACATGAACGTAAGCTGTTCTATACCGCTTGTACCCGGGCGATGCATCTGCTTCACATCTACAGCCTGGGACAGCCTAGCCCGTTCATGCCTGCTGCAGTGCGTGAAACGGTTTCGGCTGGTGAGCTGGAGAAGTGAGTAAATATAAAACCGCCTGCGCGTGTGACGCGAGGCGGTTTTGTGTATTCCACGGAAGTGTGGCTTCCAGCTAACCCTGTAGGGCAGCTTTGTGCTTCCGGGATCGCTGAGTCACGAGTACCAGAAGATAGACAGCGAGCAGCAGGAGAGGTGCCAATATCGAATACCGGTACATTACGGCGTAGCTGGTGAACATGGCGACAGCGCCAAGCAGCATGGAGCCGATGGCGACACCGAGATCCAGGGAGTTCAGGAACATTCCGTTGGCTAACCCGCGCTGGCGTGGCTCGACAGACTGGATCATCCAGGTCTGAAGCGCAGGCTGCATGGAGCCGAAGCCGAAGCCGTAGCATAGGGCGGCCGGGAACAAGCCCGCCGTTGTAGAGGCAAAGGATAGCAGGAGCAGCCCCGCAACGATGAATAGGCTTCCCGGGATGAGCAGGGCGGGCGCACCATAGCGGTCGTAGATTCTGCCGGAGAGCGGCCGGATCACGACAATGGCTACGGCATTGAACAGGAAGAAGTAAGCGATATGCTGGAGGTGCTTCTCTTGCCCGTAGAGCGCCAGGAAGCCGAGCAGACCGCCGTAAGAGATGGATAAAAGAAAGTTAAGCAGGCAGGGAAGCAGCAGCCTGCGGTAAGGATTGCTTCCGGCAGCAGTAGCCGGAACTGCGGGCGGCTCCAGATGTCCGCCAGGCAGTGACTTCGCCAGGCGGAAGCCCATCGGCAGGATGAGAGCAATCGCGACAGCCGTCCCCAGCAGCAGGGACCCAAAGCCTGGTCCTTGCAGCAGGCTGAGTCCGATCAGCGGGCCAGCCGACATAGCGAGGCTGGTGGATAATCCAAAGTAGCCCATGCCCTCCCCCATCCGGCGGATGGGGATGACATCGGAGGCCATGGTCGGGAACGCTGTGCTGGCCATGCCGAAGCCTATGCCGAACAGGATGCGGAACAGCAGCAGGGTGAAGATGCTGCCTGCGAAATAATAGCCCGCCACCGCAGAGAGGGCAATGGCAAGGCCGAGGAAGATCAGCAGGTTGCGCCCGCCCTTCTCCATCGCCTTGGCCGAGAAGAGGCGGGAGGCAATGGCACTGAAGGCGAACAGGCTGGTAACAAGGCTAACCTGCACGGGGGTAGCATGCAAAGCACTTTCCGCATAAGCAGGAAGGGTAGATAAGGTCATCTGCAGTCCTATGAACAGCAGAAGATTGCAAAGGGTCAGTGTAATGAAGGATGTGGTCCATAGACGTTCAGAGGATTGATTCAAGTGGGTTGACTCCTATTCCTGATGTATATTTCCGGTGTTGTGATAGATCTGCTCCAGCATACTGCGGAGATCTTCAAGCTGCTGCGGCTCGAGCCCGGCTACAGCCATATCTATAGTCTGCTGCTCCAGAGCTATAGTGTTCTCAATTAACGCCCTTCCCTCTCCTGTGGCATAGAGCTGGAACGCCCTGCGGTCCTCCGGGTTGGCTGTTTTGGTAATGAAGCCTTTCTTAATCAGGAGCTCCACGATCCGGGCGGTGGTGGGCTGGTCTTTGGCGGAGGCAACGGCCACCTCCTTCTGGTTGACTCCGCTGCGGTCACAGATCATCAGCAGGGTGGACCATTGCTCAGGTGTGATGTCATACGGCTTCAACGCCCGGGCGAAGCTCACTGAGATTCTCCGGTGGGTTGAGCCCAGCAGGAAGCCGAGGAATTGCTGGGGAGAGGACAGGGTCATAAATGAATTGCTCCTTTATTAATTACTTGTTGTAACAAGTATAAGCATAACAAGTAAATGAGTCAAGGATGAATGGGGCACGCTCTGCCAAATTCAGCCCTTGAATGCTGTCCGTCATACCTACTGCAGCACCCGCCCTACCTAATGCATCATTAGTTGGAAAAACGCATCCTAATTTCGGTGTCTTGCAGCGGCTGGGGAGATTAATTGGAAAAACGTCATTTATTTTTAAGGAGTTCCTCAACTCTGGAGGATTTGCAAATATTAAGAGCGTTTTTTTCAACTATTACCTGAAAAGACTGTGCTCCTTCTTAAACTAGTGGAGGAAATCCACCTATATTGATCGGGGAGTTCAAGCTCCTTTGCAACACAAAAAAGCCCCGCTCCGCATGATGCAGAAGGGGGCTTGAACTATTTGTTTTTAAACCTGTGGAACCTTCTCCCAGTCCTTCAGGAAGCGTTCGATACCATTGTCGGTCAGCGGGTGCTTCCAGAGCGATGGCAGGAGTGATCCCGGGATGGTAGCGATGTGAGCTCCGGCAATGGCAGCCTGCTCCACATGGGCAATGTTGCGGATACTGGCGGCAATGATCTCGGATTTCAGGTCGTAGTTGGTCAGAATCGTCTTCAGATCCTTGATCAGCTTCATGCCGTCTACACCGATATCATCCAGACGTCCGACGAACGGACTGATATAAGTAGCTCCTGCCTTAGCGGCCATGAGGCCTTGAGCAGCGGAGAATACGAGAGTTACGTTCGTTTTGATGCCTTTTTTGGTCAGTTCATAACAAGCTTCCAGACCATCTTCGGTCATAGGCAGCTTGATGACCACGTTCGGAGCCCATTCAGCAATCTCGTAAGCTTCCTTAAGCATCTCTTCAGCCGTAAGACCGATAACCTCAGCGCTTACAGGACCAGGGACAATCGCTACGATCTCTTTGATTACATCCTTAAACAATCTGCCTTCCTTGGCGATCAGCGACGGGTTCGTCGTTACGCCATCCACTAATCCGAGGCGGGTAATACGTTTGATTTCCTCAATATTTCCGGTATCCAAGAAAAATTTCATTTCCGGGTATCCTCCCTTGATTTCGTATGGATTTGACAAAACAGCAGGCTCCACTTCATTATGAGACATGCTGCGTAAAGTTTCAACTGTTAATTTGAATCTTTCAAAATAACTTTATGGAATCCGCGCAAAAAATTGTTTTTACACGGGGAGGACCATTCACGGCTACTTCTGTCCATGATACTATAGAAGCGGTATTGTTCATTACAGGTGATGGGCTGGTGACAGGAATGTATACTTTAATTGCGGGAGTGGTGCTGTTTCTGCTGGTCACGGCCGGAATTATTGCTTACCAGAACAGCAGAATCCTTGCGGAGCAAGAGTCGGATGCTTCCAGAGCGCATACCGGCAATCTGATGTACTCGGTATATAATCAGAGATTCTTAGCGGGTGAGGAGCTGCCGGAGGCGGTGCCGCTGTTCCAATTCACGGTGATTGAGCCCGGGGAAGAAGACCTGCCGGAGTCAGAAGCGGGAACGACCCGTGCCCTGTGCAGAGTTGCCGCCGGAACGGGTGAGCTCGTGTTATCGGATGCGCAGAATTATATGCTGGGTATTCTCCGCCAGGCTGCAGTGAAAGGCGGCAGGCTTACGCATGTTTCTTTTTCAGGGAAGGCTGCCCGCAGGGGCGAGAAGGAATTGATTCAGGCGCTGGAGACTGCGGCTAAGGAGGAGACCCGCTATGCAGATCAACGTTAATGATGTCGTCCTGCCGGTTCATGAAGGCGACATCACCTCCTGGCAGGGCGGTACTGCCGGTGAAGCGGCTGTTTAGCGAGATGCTATAAGAGCAGTCTTGATCTGTCTTGCGCTCATGGGGTGAAGAGCCTGGCTTGTCCGAATATCAGCACGGGCATTTACAATTTCCCGAAGGAGCTGGCCTGCAAGACGCGCTGGAAGCTGTAGTTCATTATGTCCGCGCGAAGAGCCCGGCAGAGCTCCCGCTGCGGCAGATCGATTTCGTCTGCTTCGAGCATGAGAATGCCGGGTTATACGAGGCCATGCTCGGGAATTATAGCTGAACGGCATAAGCCTGTCCGGGCAGAAGCCCGGAAGTCAGGCGTGATATTTGCCCGCGGGTGCGTTCAGCACCCATTCCAGCATTAGAATCAGATCTTCCAGCCTGGTCAGCTGGGCGTCAAGTGCTGCCCGCTGAGGGTCGCCGGGAGGCAGGGGGGCCAGCCGTGATTCCAGGGATCTGCGCTGGAGCGTCATTTCGTTGATTTTGGATTGGATTTGGTTCTCGGTTCTCATGCGGATGCCTCCTGATGGATTATTAGTGTCAGGTTGATGGTAAGGATAGGAATTCCTTGTGGACAGGCACAGCCGATTCCACTTCGTTCATTATAACGGATAACATGGAGGGAATAAAATGAGTATCAATGTGAAGCAGCTGGCAGCGGAGAAGGCAGTCGAATATGTGCAGGATGGCATGAAGGTGGGACTGGGTACAGGCTCCACTGCTTACTGGGCCATCCGCAAGCTGGGGGAGCGGGTGAGCGAAGGCCTGCAGATTACGGCCGTAGCTACCTCACAGGCGTCTGAGGATCAGGCCCGCGAGCTGGGCATCCCGTTGGTAGCGTTCAGTGATGTGGACAGCCTCGACCTGACGATTGACGGGGCGGATGAACTCGACGGGGCGCTGCAGCTGATTAAGGGCGGGGGCGGTGCGCTTTTGCGGGAAAAGATTGTCGCCATGGGCAGCGCACGCATGATCGTTGTGGCCGATGAGAGCAAGGCCGTGACCACGCTCGGGAAGTTCCCGTTGCCGGTGGAGATTGTGCCATTCGCCTGGGAGTGGACGGTTGCCGCTCTGGCTAAGCTGGGCTGCAAGACGGAGCTGCGGCGCAGCGGAGAGGACCTGTACAAGACGGATAACGGCAATTATATCGCCGACTGCCGTTTTGAAGCCATTGAATCGGCCACAGTGCTGGCGCTTGCCCTTCAGCGAATTCCGGGAGTCGTCGAGCATGGACTCTTCATCGGGATCGCCGATCTGGCGATTATCGGCAAGAGTGACGGCACCATTGAGATTATTGAAGGTGGCCAGGATCACTAAGCCGCATGCAAGCCGCCGGAAAGGGAAGACTTCAGCCAAACAGGCGTTGCCGCCCGGACGCCGCTTCCTGGCCTGGCTGCTTCTGCTCGCGTATAGCGGAATGCTGCTGTACTGGATGTTCCTCGGGTTCGGACGGACGGTTCAGCTGGACGGGCCGCTCCGTTACAATCTTGAACCGCTGCGGACAGTGCGTTTATATTTTGATATGACCAATGGACTATCGTATGCCAGCAGGCTGGTGAATCTCCTGGGGAATGTGGCAGTATTCGCGCCATTTGGCATCCTGCTTCCGCTGGTGGTCACCGGTTACCGCTCGTTTATCCGGCTGACGCTTCTGTCTGCTCTGGGTATCATTGTATTGGAGCTGCTGCAGATGCTGCTGCATGTCGGGAGCCTGGATATTGACGATCTGCTGCTTAACCTGCTCGGGGTCTGGACGGGGTATGCGCTGCTGCGGCTGGTGCGGGGATAGCGGGAGGTCTGGGGTCAGTATACTTTTAGGAGGATGAGACATATGTTGATTGATTTGAAGCCGCTTGTCGGCACACCGCAGGTGAATGAGCTGCTGGCTTATGCGGTTATAGATGACCCGGATGCGCTGATACGCACTTCGGAGGAATATAGTAAGCTTGCGGCTATGCAGCTGTGCGGCTGGGAGGAGGACGGGCTGCTGGTCGGACTGGCCGGGTATGAAGAGACGGAAGACGGCTCGCTCGACATCCGCCATATTGCAGTGCTCCCGGAGAACCGGGGCAAAGGGTATGCGCGCGGCATGATTCTTGAGCTGGTCACCTCCCGTCAGCCGCGTTATCTGGTAGCGGAGACAGAGGACGAGATTGCCGCTGACTTTTACCGCAGTCTGGGCTTCATGGTGTACAGCCTGGGCGAGAACGCTGCCGGAATCGAAATGTTCCGCTGTGTCTATGAGGTGGAAGAGACGGAAGACGAGGAGTAAGCAGAACAAGCAGTATCAGGATATTCAATAAGTGAAATTCACAATATTAGCCACTCTGCACTTTACGTGCGGGGTGGTTTTTTGCGTCCATGAAGCTTGTCCAATCGCTCTGCTGAAGAACAATGTAAAATTCATGAAAACCAGTTGACTTTTTATGAAAAGGACAATATAGTTTTACTGTGAAACAGTTCTACACGTGAACTAATATGAAAGGGCGGAGGCATCATTGAAGAAAGACGCAGAAGAATGGATTAACCGCTACGTAGATGCTTATATGGTCGTTACCAGGCAGATCAACTCGCGGCTCCGGGATATTTTTGAGGAAGGACTGACAACGGATCAATTCCTCATTCTCAGGCTGATCAGCGGGCAGGAGAGGTGTACCTCCACTTATCTGGCTGAGGCCGTAGCGGTCGGTAAAAGCTCAATCACGGCCATCATCAACCGGCTGGATGAAGCCGGAATGATTCAGCGGACCCGGGATGAGAATGACCGCAGGCAGGTGTATCTGACCATGACGGAGTACGGACAGAGCGTCTACACGAGCTCTGAGAAGCAGATGCAGCAGGTGATCTCCCCATACTTTTCCCACTTCGAGGAAGACAACATAGAGCAGTTTATTACCATGTTTGAGAAGCTGGCATTTCTGATGCAGGATACAGGGGGTAGAAGCAATTGAGAACGATTTTGAAGGCAAGATGGGCGGTTATCGCAGTGTGGGTGGCTGTGGCAGTAGTCTTATTCCTCACGGCTCCCGGCATGTCAGATCTGGTTCGGGAGAAGGGTCAGATCGCTGTTCCGGCTGGCTACACCTCTTCGCGGGCTGCGGAGATTATGAAGGAGGTCGCTGCGGCCAAGGACGGGGAGACGGTGCATCAGGTAGCCCTGGTGTTCCATAAGCCGGAGGGGCTGACGGCCGCAGACACCGAGAGTATTAAGCAGGGTGTGGAGAAGCTGGCCGGGAACAAGGATTCCCTGAAGCTCGGCACGATTACAGATCCTTTCTCTCAACCGGAGCTGAAGGATACGCTTATTGCCAAGGATGGCAAGACGATTATGGTCGCATTGTCGGTGCAAGGCGGAGAAGCGGCGGTCAAGGAGCTGCCGGCCAAGTCTGCTGAGCTGCTAAGTAACGTCACTGCGGAGCATTATATGACCAGCGAAGGGCTGATTACGGAGGATACGATTGCCAGCTCGGAAGCCGGTCTGAAAAAGTCGGAATACATCACAGTCGTGTTTATTCTGCTGATACTGTTCGTGGTGTTCCGTTCGTTCGTGGCTCCGTTCGTGCCGCTGCTGACGGTGGGGCTGAGTTATATCGTGTCCCAGTCGATTGTCGCGTTCCTGGTGGACCGCTTCGACTTCCCGCTGTCGACCTTCACCCAGATCTTCATGGTGGCTGTCATGTTCGGGATCGGGACCGATTACTGTATCCTGCTGATCAGCCGGTTCAAGGAGGAGCTTGCCCAGTCGGAGGATACACAAAGCGCCATTATCGCCACTTACCGGAAGGCTGGTGGAACGGTGTTCTATTCAGGGCTGGCGGTCTTTGTCGGCTTCGTGGCCATAGGCTTGTCCAAGTTCATGCTCTACCGTTCGGCAGTGGCGGTGGCGGTCGGCATAGCAGTGATGCTGCTTGCACTGGTAACGGTCGTGCCGTTCTTCATGGCGGTCCTAGGTCCTAAGCTGTTCTGGCCATCCCGCGGCAAGCTGGAGCACAGTGAGAGCCGGATCTGGGGAGCAGCCGGTTCGTTCTCGCTGAAGAGACCCTGGGCTGCGCTGCTGATCGTTGCTGCGGTTGTGGCACCGTTCCTGCTTACCTACAGCGGGAAGCTGAGCTTCAATAGCATGGATGAGATTGGGCCTAACTATGCCTCGGTCAAAGGGTTCAATATTATATCCGAGAGTTTCGGTCCGGGTGAATCCATGCCGGGCAAGATTGTCATCAAGAATGACGACCGGATGGACACTGCTGAATATATGGGACTTGCCGAGAAAATCAGCCGCGAGCTGGAAAAGGTGGATGGCGTTAAGGCTGTGCGCAGCATGTCCCGGCCTACCGGGGAACAGATTAATGACTTCCTGATTCCTACTCAGGTTGCTACGCTGTCGGACGGTCTGGATCAGAGCAGTGAAGGGTTAACCAAGATCCAGAGCGGGCTGAGCGAAGCAAGCAAGCAGCTGAAGGACAATGAGCCTAAGCTTGCTGAAGCCGCCTCGGGCAGTGCGAAGCTTACAGCAGGAACGGCTGAGCTGAAAAAAGGCATTGATGCGCTGGGCGCAGGCTTAACACGAATCGAAGAAGGAATCCGCAGCGGCGGGGCCGGAGCGGGAGAGATTAAAGCGGGCCTTGCGCAGGCGGCAGGCAGTGCAAAGCAGCTGGCACAGGCCAATGCCGCGCTGCTCGAAGGCTACAAGAAGATCGGCAGCGGCCTGACCGCGCTGAACGGGGGCCTCACCGGTCTGCAGACACAGCTTCAAGGCGTGGCAGATGCGCTTAACGGTCTGGGAGCTTCATTCACCGGACTGGAAGCCGCCTATCCGGAGCTGCTACAGGATGTGAATTATCAGACGATCAAAGGTACAGTCACGCAGAGCGGTAAGGGAGCTGCGGGCCTTGCCGGAGGACTGGGCCAGATCTCGGCCCAGCTGAGCGGGGCGGCGGCCGGATTGACGGAGGCCAACGCCGGGTATTCCAAAGCGGCAGCAGGGCAGGCAGCGCTGGCGAAGGGGCTGGATCAGCTGGTAGCCGGTATCGGCAAGCTGCAATCCGGGCTGAAGCAGGCGGCTGACGGCCAGGGGCAGATTGTCGGCAAGCTTCCGGCGATTACCACCGGGCTTACACAGCTCCAGGGCGGGCAGAAGCAGCTTGCCGACGGGTTCGGCGAGCTTACAGGCCAGCTTAGCCAGCTGACGGACGGGCTGACGCAAAGTGCGGACGGTCTGGGACAAATCACCGGCGGCCTAAGCTCGGCGCAGGATTACCTCAAGCAGATTCAGAATGCTAAGGATGATGAGCTGAGTGGTTTCCTGGTTCCGGCAGAGGCGCTCAAGGCCAAGGAGATGCAGCAGGTATTCGATACCTATCTGTCCGGGGACCGCAAAGTCATGACCCTGGATGTGGTCTTCGCCGGAAATCCATACAGCGCGAAGGCTATTGACAGTGTCGGACAGATTCAGGCAGCGGTGGACCGTGCCGTAGCCGGCACCAAGCTGGAGAATGCGGAAACGGCCATGAGCGGCGTGACCAGCACCTACAATGATTTGCAGACCATCTCCAATGAAGATTACACGCGTACGGTCATTCTGATGCTAAGCGGTATTTTCATCATCCTGGTGGTGCTGTTCCGTTCGATGATTATGCCGCTGTACATCATTGCCTCATTGTTAATCACTTACTTTACGGCGCTGGGCATCACGGAAGCGATCTTCGTGCACCTGCTGAACTATTCGGGAATCACCTGGACGACGCCGTTCTTCAGCTTCGTTATGCTGATTGCCCTCGGGGTAGACTACAGCATCTTCCTGATGGACCGCTTCAATGAGAACAAAACCTGGGATGTGCGTGAAGCCATCCTGCACGCCATGCGCAATATGGGGACAGTGATTCTCTCGGCTGTAGTGATTCTGGGCGGTACCTTCGCCTCGATGTACCCGTCCGGGGTCCTGTCGATGATGCAGATTGCGACGGTTGTATTGTCAGGTCTGGCGCTGTATGCGCTGGTCTTCCTGCCGTTCTTCGTACCTGTTATGGTGCGGATGTTCGGGCGGGCTAACTGGTGGCCGTTCCGTCCGGCGGCCGGGGACGATCACTCGAAATCACTGGATATGTAACGTTCTTCACTACAAGAGATGAAACAATAAAGAGCAGGCTTCCCGGTTATTTGGGGCCTGCTCTTTGGCTGTTTACAAAGAAAAATAAAAAATCACCGTGCCGATGTAACCTTATCGGCTTGTACATCATCTAAAGAGTATATGAAAGAAAGCACTGAATGGGGATGCGGCAGCTTCCCGGAAGAAGGGGGGCAATCATATTTGAACACCGGACAAGAGGATCTGGTCAGGCGTGCCCAGGCAGGTGACAGCGAGGTCTTCATCCAATTGGTGAAGAGTCAGGAGCGGCGGATGTACAGTATGGCCAAGTCCATGGTCAGGAGTGACGAGGATTGTGCAGATGCGATGCAAGAGACTGTACTGAAGGCTTTTAAAGCCATCTCAGGACTGAAAGAAGCGGCTTATTTCAACACATGGCTATTTCGTATTCTGATCAACGAATGCAACTTGATTCTGCGCAGACGGGAAAGGGTAGTCATCATGCCCAATCCGCCGGAGAGCGTACAAGCCATATCTTCGTCCGCAGAAGAGATAGATCTGCGCCAGGCCATTGGCAGGCTCGAAGAGATATCAGGGACCATTGTTAAGCTGCATTATTATCAGGGGTTAACCGTGCCAGAGATTGCCGGGCTGCTTGAGCTGTCAGAGAGTGCGGTCAAGACCAGGCTGCACCGCGCCCGCAAGACGTTACAGCAATCCCTGGAGCAACCTGTAGAAAGGAAGGTGAACGGATGAGCCAGCAGCGGTTGGAGATTAGGCTGGCAGACCTTCAGGAAGAGACTCTTCCTGAACTGCCGGAGCTTGTGCATCTGCGTATGGAGGAGACGTACCGGATCATCAGTGAAAAGGATGAGGCTGGCTTGGAGGCGGCTTCAGAGCATCAGGAGACGCTCAGACGTAAAAGAATGCCCCGGTGGCTGTCCCGGGTGATGATCAGTGCAGCATCTGTGGCCGGAGGGCTGGTGCTCCTGATTAGCCTGGGATTCATCTCCCCGGCCATGGCAGAGACCTTGAAGCAGTTACCGTTCATGTCAAGCGTATTCCAGCTTGCAGGAGATTCCGGGCTGCGTAAAGCAAACGAAGCAGGGTTAACCACAAATGTCCAGCAGACCGTTACACAGGACGGGATGACGCTAACCGTATCAGAACAAATGTATGACGGAAGCCGTCTGTCGCTGGTGATGACCCGGTCGAAGGGCGTGTATGCGCACAAGTCTTTTTCAGATACATGGGCTATCCCTGATCCAGAGACAGGCCGCCTTAACCGCCCCATGGATTTTTATGTAAACGGAGAGCTTGTTAATACGGGAGTGAAGATTGCACCCGGCGGGCAGGAGGCCTCCGATTCTGTCATTATTACAACTCTAAATTCAGGGAATTTGAAGTTTCCGGGCACCTTTGATTTCAAAATGTCTGTCTATCTTCCCGGGTTTGCCGACCCGTTCATTTTTGAGTTCCCCGTAACCCGCCAAGTATTGGAGGGCGTCGTTCTTACACCGGATATCCTGAAAACTCATGATCACATTAATCTGATGATTAAACGGCTGGAGGTAAGTACTACTTCAACTCTGCTGGTGGCAGAATTACAAGGAGAAGCCGGGGCGGGCATTCAGGCTATAGAAGCAAACATTCCGGACAAATATAAGGTGAATGGCCACTTCCCGGTCTATTTTGAGCTTTCAGACGAGCAAGGGCGGGAAGTTAGGGGACTCGGCGGCGAAGGCGGGACGGGCGAAGGCAATATCTTATCCTACACTTTTAATTATGAACCGTTTGAGACGATCCCGGCCCGCATTATCATTAAGCCTACCATTTGGAAAGATGGACAGAAGCGGTACATTCCTGAGCTGGAGATCACTGTTCCGGTAAAATAGCATATAAAAGCCTCCGGTCAGCAAAGGTTAATTTGCACCGGAGGCTATTTGCTTAGGAAGACCGGGATGAATTTACTTCAGCTTCGCAAAATAACTGCGCAGCGCCCAGCCGCGTTCCTGACGTTTCTTATACTTGGGCAGAGAGCGGTAGACAGCCAGCGATTCGTTAAAAGCAAGCTTGGCGTCCTCAGTCCGTCCCAGCGTCTTGAACATCGAGCCAGCCAGATAATAGGCTTCGCTGGAGGAGGATTGAATCTCCTGGAATTGGCTTACATAATGCAGCGCTTTGTCCTGGTCCACATGCCGGAAAATCTCGGCCAGACGCAGGTAAGGCTGCCCGTATTGCGCCCGGCGGTTGATGTCCAGCCCCTTAAGCATCTGCGCTTCGCCTTCGGGAAGCTGTCCCAGCTTGAGGTTGGCGTATCCCAGCTCCACCCAGTATTCAGCGGACGTCTCATAACGGTCAGCGATGGCGGTCAGCAGCTCCTTGGCCTCGCTGAAGCGTTTGCGTTCAATCAGCAGCCGGGCCAGATCGAATCTGGCGGTTACATCGTTCGGGTTCTGGGCAATGGTCGTCCGCAGCTTCGACATCTGACGGCTGCGGCGGAATGGCTTGGAGAAGCTGGGCAGAATGCCGACATAACGGCGGTCCAGGAAATAGAGAACGACAAGCAGGATGATCAGGGCCAGAATCGGATTACCGAGCAGCCGGTAGAGCAGCAGGAAACCTAGAATTTTAATCATGGATATGAATTCCCTCCGTTACGTGTGTGGTTCGATTGCGCTTCCTGCAAGTTGGATATGAATAGACAGGGTAATTATACCATATCATCCTTTTTTGAAGCCACGCAAAAAAGAGTCACGGTGCGCTCGTTCGTTAGACCGGGACGATCGGTGGGACTCTTGCTTCTGCCCTGCACAGCTGTAATTGACAGCCTGCCTTAGAAGTCATAAGCTTTGTGTACAGTTAAATTGTTTCATGGCTATATTAGCTCTTACAGAAAGAAGGATGAAACATGGACACATTGGCAAGCAAGGTCCAGCTGCGTCCCCTGGGACGCTCTGAGCTGTCTGTATCACCGCTAGGTCTGGGCTGCTGGCAGTTCAGCCGGGGCAGCGGAATCGTAGGCCGCTACTGGAGCAACATTACAGATGAGGATATTCTGGATATTGTGCGGGTCAGCCTGGAAGGCGGCATGAACTGGGTGGATACGGCAGAAATCTATGGCGGCGGCAAATCTGAGCAGGCGCTGGCTCATGTGCTGGATCAGCTGCAGAAGGAGGGCAGTCCCCATGCGGCTCCGCTGATTGCGACCAAATGGTGGCCGATGCTGCGGACGGCAGGCTCAATTACCTCTACTATCGGCCAGCGCATCGCCTGTCTGGGCGGTAGAGGGATTGATCTCTATCAGATCCATCAGCCGTTCTCGTTATCCTCCATTGCCAGTGAGATGAAGGCGATGGCAGGACTGGTGAAGGCCGGCAAAATCCGTTATGTCGGAGTGAGCAATTATTCCGCCAAGCAGATGACAGAAGCGCACCGGCTGCTGAAGACCTACGGTCTGTCGCTCGTATCGAATCAGGTCAAATATAATCTGCTTCACCGGAATATCGACCAGAATGGTCTCATGGCGGCTGCTAAGGAGCTGGGAATCTCGATCATCGCGTATTCTCCGCTTGAGCAGGGCATCCTGACCGGCCGCTTCCATAATGATCCTTCACAGGTGGCTGCCGTCTCGCGTTCCCGGCGGATGATGTCCGGCCTGGACGACAAGAGCCTGGCCCGCAGTAAGCCGCTAATCACTTCGCTGACTGCGCTGGCTGACAAATACGGGGTTACTCCAGGGCAGATCGCGCTGAACTGGCTGATTCATTATCATGGCGACACTGTAGTTGCGATTCCCGGCGCGTCCAAGGCCCGCCATGCGCGGGAGAATGTCGGTGCCATGAGCTTCCGGTTGGAGCCGGGGGAGCTGGAGCTGCTGAACGAGGCTTCCTGGGCAGCCTTGAAGAAGTAACCTGTAAGGAACCCATAAGTCTGGTGGTGAACACAAATGAATGAGAAGCATTGGCTCGTGGTACAGTATCCCTTGAAGAGCGTCAAGGGAAGCAAGCGTGATGAATGGCTTAGAGACAAAGTAACCGATTACTTGAATCTGTTCCTGGCGGATGCCGAACTTGGTTATGTGGATGGCTTTGATATGGGCAAGAGTATGGCTGACCCGGCCAAATATGTGCTTAATCTATTCTGCGTAGTGACAGATGAAGCCCGCGGAATTGCTCTGGTTAAGAGAGTCTTAAAAGATCACAGGCTCGACTATACTCGCATCACCATCGCCACGATGCCTTTTGAGGGCGGAGGAACGTATATGCTGAAATATGCCTCTAAGAAAGGCGTGACTGATTTTTCGTTGTAGCCATTATTTAGTAGAGCTGATGAATGAATAGAATGATACTCAGCGGCGGACCCGGACTTTGATTTTCAAGTCCGGGTCCGCTATTTCCATTTTTCTGAGATGAAACTGTTTAGGACTGGAAAGAGCAGGTTATATAAGGGATAAGATACTTCGCACTCACGCAAATAAGGTGAAGATTATGGAAGGAGGTTGAACTTCAATGAGTATGAGCGTACATAACCTTATGGCTTTTAATCATCAGTTTTTTAGACCTCAGCCTGTTGTCCATCCCAAAGCGCAGAGACAGGAAGACAAAGTCCAGAGCTTTCAGGAAGTCCTTAACGAGAAGCTAAGCAACTATGGCGACATGAAGAAATAAGCAATGGTGCAGCAGAACTATTTTCCACAGAAGATCTTGCAGCAAATCATAGAGCCTTCAGCAAAAGCAGCAAAAAGGTGCCTCCCGGAACTCGGAAGGCACCTTTTTTGTTGTTTAGGAAAGTATAGTTTTCTCCTTTTGTGGACAAGGTGCGTGTGGATTAGTGGATAAGAGGTGCGGCATATGTCCCAAATGTATGCGGAAAACAGTATACATTCGGTGCTGGGCGAAGGTAATCCTATTCACCTCGAAGCACTTGCTTCATCCTGCTTCCCAGCAGATTAGCGTTTGCTTCGTACGCGCTTTGATTTGCGCAGCTTCGGTTCGGAGCCCGGTGCCTGCCGCATGATCCATCTCAGATAAGCGGCAATCTGCGGGTCGCTCCGCAGGCTGTCCAGTGTCGTAAGGCCAAGAACAACGAGATCGCTGTTGGTATACAGGGCATGAATCTGCCGGTGGCAAGCGTTGCACAGAAGGGCAGTCGGGAGCAGGCTGCCGCCTTTCTTGCGGGGGATCAGATGGTGAACGGTAGTTGCAAGAGGAGAACGGCCGCACAGCTCACACGTGTCCAAGGCCCGGGCAGTCATCTCTTAAGGCCGCACTTCAAAGAATTCACAGCGGCTGCGCGAATAATAGGTTAGATCACTGACCCGCGACTGGATCACAACATCCGAATCGGTGAACCGCACTATAGTAGCGCCGGAATTCACCAGATGGTCATCCTGGAAGACGCGGACGGGCAGCTTGTGGTCAATCGCTTCCTGCAGATCCTGATCAGTGAGTAGTGGTCGGTTGATGGGCATGGGATATAAATCTCCTTTAGATTGGGATAACTGCTGCTTCAGCAATTATATCATTTGATAAATTTTAGTTCGACCTATGAAGGAACTGAATGCTAGTAATATTGTGGTTTTATTCCAGATTAGTGTTGTTAAGTAAGGGAATTGAAAATATAATATTCGTAAGTTTGTTCGTTTCAATACATTAGTTTTGAAGAGTGAAAACGGGAGGGGGACATTCGTGAGTAAGGTCGTATTACTAATTTCAAGTGTCGTTGTAGGTGTGCTTATAATGATATCACCAGGATTTATCACTGGGCATACTTTCGGCTCAACACAATACCAAGGTAGCCTCTATATTGCTGAGTTTGTTGTAAGAAGTTTGGCTTTAATTATTGGATTGATGGTCATATACGATGGAATCAAATCCTTTTTTAAAAAGACAGGAAAATAGATCACAATAACAAAACCCCGGATCGTAATTCCGGGGTTAAATCTATTCACACGCCACTCCGTCACCCTCTCGATCAAGCTTTCTAGAGTATCCAGGCTCTCCAGCATAGATCGGCGCAGCACCGGCTGCTCTCACGGCTGAACAGTTCTTGTAGTAAACCTCTTGAACTGGTTGCGGGGTTGCTTTTGGTTTCGGTTTTTTAGTAGCGGTAGGCTTAGGTGTGGCTGTAGGCTTAGGTGAAGGTTTAACTCTGGCAGTGGGCTGGATAGTAGCTTTAGCCACAACGGTATCATCATATCCTTTATCAGTTGCGTAATCTTTTAAGCTCCATATCCCTAATTTTGCTGCTTGAGCTTTTTTCTGGATTGACCTGAAATGATCAACATTTTTCACATTCGGCTGAAAGACAGCGACTCGTGCAAGACCTTTCTCCAGCAGCAATTCATTTACCATTTTATCATCAACATAGGCGTAAGCAAGGATACGTCCGTACTGGTCACGTTCGGATACATCGAATTCAAGTCTGACTGTATGATCCTTAAGCAACTTTGTTGTAAACGCACTCGCCTCTGGCCCGAAGGGCTGTACAGGTTTTATTTCAGGAGTGTCGATTAGGATGAGCCGCACCTTTTCAGACTTTCCATCTAATTTGACTGTGAAGGTATCACCATCAGTAACTGCGGGACCTTTGCTTCAATGGTTTTTGCATTCATAGACAAGCTGGTAAGTTCAGCATTCTTCTTAGTGGTTTCAGATTTAAGTACATAAGTGTCAAGAACTTCCGTGTGGTCATCAGTCTTATTAGCAGCTTGTTCCAAGGGAGAGGCTTTTGGAATTGCAATCACGAACAAAATAAAAAATATAATAAACATAACAGCAGAATACTTGGTAATTGTTTTTCGATTTCCCCAGCGAACAATGGTCGGCTTAAACATGCCAACGAACCAAAAAATAATTACAGCAAGTGAGGTAAGAAGAAAGTTCATCCCTAAGGCTTCTCTCAAGGACATGCCTGTAAAAATAGCAATTTCTAATAAAGCGATGATTCCGATGGAAATTAGAAGCTTTTTTGATCTAAACATTAAAATCCCCCTTTGTACGTCTACCTTTTAAACTATCGGTAATTTACAAATATTTGTAAATAATGTAATGATAAAAACTCTCCAGTTTTAGAATCGTAAGTATTTCCACCATAAATCAGCAATATGCCTCCTCAAAAAAAACAGTGGCCTACGGTACACTAAATCTTGTAAAAGAAACCTTTGAGAGGGGTACAGAGGAATGAAAAAAACAAAGAGCCTGGCGCTGGCGCTGGTCTCCATCATGCTCATGAGCTCACTTGCAGCATGCGGAGGAAGTAACAACGGCGGGAACAAGGCTGCAGAAGGAAATTCGGGTAACAAGGGATCAAGCACAGCAGCACCGGCAGCTGAAGGAGACAAGGCAGAGTCCGCAGAGAAGGTGGAGCTGTCGTTCTGGACGCTGGGCAATGTGAACTACGAAGAGCTGGCTGCTGCCTACACCAAGGAACACCCTAACGTAACCATTAAAATTCAGAATACCGGTGACCAGACGGCCCACCACAACAATCTGACCACGGCACTCTCGGCGGGTTCAGGCGCACCTGACATTTTCCAGCTTGAGATCGGTTTCATGGAACGCTTTCTAGGAGCCCAGGACAAATTCTATAACCTGAATGACCTCGGAGCCAAAGACATCCAGGCCAACTATCTCGACTGGAAATGGAAGCAGGCTTCCTCCATCGACGGCAGCTTCCAGCTCGGACTTCCGACAGATATCGGCCCGACAGTAGTCTACTACCGCACTGACCTGGCTGAAGCAGCCGGACTGCCAAGCGATCCTGAAGGATTCGGTGCGGCCATTGATACATGGGACAAATTCGCCACTGTAGCAAAAGCATTCAAAGACAAGACGGGCAAGTATTTCTCCGACCTGACCGATCTGACGTACAATGCGCTTCGTGACCAGTCGGCGGACGAGATCTATTTCAGCAAAGCAGACGGCAGCTTCATCGGCGATACCAATCCGCAGGTGAAGAAGGCGTATGACTTTACCGTTAAAGGCATTCAAGAAGGCTGGATCAGCAATGTAATGCTCTGGTCGCCTGAATGGGGCCAAGGCATGAACGATGGATCGTTCGCCGTCGTGATGGGCCCGGCCTGGATGGCCGGCAATATCAAGAGCAACGCGCCGGACTCTTCCGGCAAATGGAGAATTGCCCAGCTTCCTGAGGGCGCAGGTAACTGGGGCGGTTCGTTCATCACGCTGCCGAAGGAAGGCAAGCACTCCAAGGAAGCATATGATTTCATCCAGTGGCTCGTGAACAAGGATAACCAGCTGGAATCCTTCAAGACCAAAGGCCTGATGCCTTCTATTCCTGCCCTGTACGAAGATCCTGCGTTCGTAGATTTCAAGGATGACTTCTTCGGCGGACAGCAGACGGCGGTGGAATTCGGCAAAGCGGCTAACCGCGTGAAGCCGGTATACTACGGACCGCTGCATGACCAGACCGATACCTTCTTCAAGAATGCGCTGAAAAACGTGCTGGAGAAGAAAGCCGATCCGGCCAAAGAGTGGGACGATGCTGTGAAGCAGGCGAAAACGCTTGCAGAACGCGGCTAAGCTGTAATTCGCGGGGAACAGGCTTCCCCAAATGTCCGGATTCACGGAGTATTCCCTCTGTGAATCCGGATTTAGATATGAATTCCCTGGAGGTGTGACATGGCAGAGCCCGTAATTACGAGTCCGCATGCCGAGAGCAAACGACCTTTCCTCACTGAACAAAGACGGAGCCGCTTCACTGCGTATACTTTCATTTCACCGTTCTTTATTCTGTTCTCGATATTCGGACTATATCCAATCTTCTTCACATTCTATTTATCGTTCTACAAGTGGGATGCCTTAGGTCCAATGAAATACGTCGGCTTCAAGAACTTCGAGCTGATCACCACGGACCCGACCTTCTGGATCTCCTTCAGTAACACGCTCATTATGGGGCTCATGGGTACTGTGCCGCAGGTTATGCTGGCGCTGCTTCTGGCGGTGCTGCTGCATTCGGGGATGACCCGGTTCAAGAAGACCTTCCGCATCCTTTATTTCATGCCGAATATCACTTCGATCGTGGCGGTTACACTGGTATTCAGTACGCTGTTCGGCAATAACGGAATGATCAACTGGCTGCTTAACGGAATCGGGGTAGAGAGCATGGCCTTCAACTCCGGCTGGTGGGGGGTCAAAATTGCCATCTCCACCATGGTCATGTGGCGCTGGACGGGCTACAATGCGATCCTGTTCCTCTCAGGCCTGCAGAGCATTCCGATGGACCTGTACGAATCCGCCAAAATTGACGGGGCCAACCGCAGACAGCAGCTGTTCTTCATTACACTGCCGCTGCTTAAGCCGTTCATTATCTTCGTTTCCCTGCAATCTACTATCGGTGCCCTGCAGCTCTTCACAGAGCCTTATGTCTTCCTCGGCCAATCCGGTACCGGATCTACCCGGCAGGAAGGGATTACGATGGTTACTTACTTGTACAGTGAGGCCTTCCGTAACGGCTTCTTCGGCACGGCGGCGGCTACAGCAGTTCTGCTGTTCCTCGTTACGATACTGTTCTCTGTACTCAATATGCTGATCTCAAGAGGCGGCAGAGAGACTGGAGGGAAAAAAGCGTGAGTACACTGCGTATGTTCAGAAAAAAACCGGATGATCCCGGCTTCTTCGGCAAGCTGGGCTTCTATCTTCTCCTGATTCTCGGAGCACTGGTCTCCATCTTCCCGTTCTATTGGATGTTTGTGGTCGGGACGAATGACAAGGGAGCCGTGTTCCACGTACCGCCGCTGCTCACCATCGGAGACCAGTTCTTCGAGAACTTCAAGCGGGTACTGGATAAATCGGACTTCTTTCAGGCGCTCGGCAACTCGCTGTTCGTCTCGTCCATGGTGACGGTCTCGGTCGTGTTCTTCTGTACACTGGCCGGGTATGCTTTTGCCAAATATGAATTCCCTGGTAAAAACGTGCTGTTCGTCTTCGTTATCGCCACCCTGATCGTTCCACAGCAGCTTGGCGTATTGCCAACCTATGTCATTATGGCCAAGCTTCACTGGATTGACAGCTTCAAGGCGCTGATTGTTCCGGCTATGGTCAATGCCTTCGGCATCTTCTGGATGCGGCAGTACATCTCCTCGGCCGTGCCTACTGAACTGATCGAAGCCGGGCGTATTGACGGGGGAGGACACTTCCGGATTTTCTGGAGAATTGCCGTTCCGGTCATTACACCGGCGATGGCTACCCTGGGCATTCTGAATTTCATGACGGTATGGAATGACTTCTTCTGGCCGCTGGTGGTCTTGAAGAACAAGGAGCATTTCACGATTCAGATTGCATTGCAGCAGTTGTTCACTACACGTGACGGTCTCGATTACGGGATGATTATGTCCGCTACCTTCACGGCCACACTGCCGCTGCTGGTTGTCTTCCTGCTGTTCAGCCGCTGGGTGATTGCCGGACTGACTTCAGGCGCCATCAAGAGTTAACCGTCTATCTATTCTATAAGTAAGAGGATTTACAGAATGCTGTGAAGAATAATAATCAAGTGGAAACGGCTTTGCCGTCCTTATAGAGGACGGTACCGTTTCAGCGAGAAATAGAAGGATAAGTTAAGGTGTGAAACCTATTATTCTTCTATTTGGACAGAGACCGCAGGAGGAAGGGAACCGTCATGAAGCTCCGCCGCAAAATCTTGTTCGCTATTATTCTTCTCGTATTCATTCCCGTGATTGTCATGGGGATTGTTACGTATGTGAATTATTCGAATGCCATGGAGAAAAAATCAAGCAATTTCTACTGGATCTCCCTGCTGGAGACGGACCGCAAGCTGAAGTTCGCCCTCAGTGAGATTTCATCGATCACCAATTCTGCCATCACACAGCCTGCGATTCAGCAGTCGCTGAAGCAGCAGAATTTCGTCCTCACCTATGACCGCAAGCAGGAAATCAACAACCTGCTGATTAACCATCCGATGATCACCTCATTCAGCCTGTACGGCAAAGACCGGCTGCTGTATCAATACAATGCGCCGATGTCTTTTGCAGATATGCATAAGCAGGTCTGGTTCGGAGCCATGGAGTCTGCCGAAGGGCGTCCTGTTTGGTCCGGTCCCGGAGAGAACGGCTCGGCAAGCGGCGATAAGCCGGTGCTGGTCCATGCCAGAGTGATTAAGGACTATTATTCGCTGGAGGATATCGGCTATCTGGTTGTATATGTGAAGCCGGATCTGCTCGATCAGATTTTCTGGGAGGCTGCCACCCTGAAGAAAGGGGATATTCTGCTGGTCAACAAGCAGGGTAATATCGTCTTTAACAAGTCCGGGGAGCATATCGGAGAACGGACGGATTTTCCTTTTTTGCAGGAGAATTATAACCAGGAGCAGGACTATTACATTGACAATTATCAAGGGGAGCGTTCTCTGATCACTTTCCTGCCTTCACATAACGCGGACTGGTATCTGGCGGCCATTACGCCGATGAACCTGATCTCCTCCGAATCGGTCTCCATCCGCAATATTGCGATTATTCTCGGCATGGTGTCGCTGCTGTCGGCCTTCCTGTTCGACCGTTATTTCATCCGCAGGCTCGTCCGCAGCATTAACAGTGCCGTGAACGGCATGAAGCGGGTCAAGCAGGGGATCTTCACCCCGATTCCGGTACCGCTGCGGGCCAATGATGAGAGCGATTCCCTGATTGACGGCTTCAACCGGATGAGCTCGCAGATCAATGAGCTGATCGATCAGGTCCAGACCGAACAGGGACGCAAAAAGGAAGCGGAGATGCAGGCGCTGATGGCCCAGATCAACCCGCATTTCATCTATAATTCGCTGGAATCGATCAACTCCATGGCGGTGCTGGCAGGCAACCGGGATATCAGCAAAATGGTCATCTCGCTCGGCCGGCTGCTGCGGATCAGCATCAGTCAGAATCAGGAGCTGATCCCGCTGCAGATGGAGTTCGAGCATGTCCGCCATTACCTGGATATCCAGAAGTTCCGGTTCGAGGACAAATTCTCCTATGAGCTGGAGCTGCCCGAGCCGCTGAAATATGTGATGACCCAGAAGCTCATTGTTCAGCCGATTGTGGAGAACGCCTTGTACCATGCCATTGAGCAGATGGAGGAGCACGGAAGGATTACGGTTACCGCTCAGGAGAACGGCAAGGATATTATCATTATTGTGAAGGATAACGGGCCCGGCTTCGATCTTGAGGTGCTGATGAGCCAGTGGGACAAGGAGCGGAGCAATCCCAAGAAATACAGCGACAGCGGGGTTGGACTGAAAAATGTGCATGAGCGCCTGAACATCCGGTTCGGTAATCCCTATGGTATTCTGGTCTGCTCCTCACCGGGCTTCGGATCAGCCATCTGCATCCGGATTCCGAGGATACAGCCGACATGAGGGGGAGAAGCCAAATGAAGGACCAGCGGCATGTGCTTAGATGGTTGACCAACTGGGGATGGATTCTCCTCTATATTGTGCTGATGTCCGGCGCCGTATGGTTCATTATGCAGGAGGACCGGGAGCAAATTGAAGATACCTCGCCCGAGAAGATCACACTAACCTTCCGGCACTTCTGGATCAAGGAGCATGACCGGCCGCTGCTGGCGATCTTCGAGGAGGTTGTGCGCAGCTACCAGGAGAGCCATCCGAATGTGAAGGTGAACTTCGAGGGACTGGATCAGAATATACACCGCGAGCAGAAGCTGAAGAGTGAGATGGTAACCGGTACACCGCCCGATATGTTCGTTCTGTTCGGCGGGGCGGAGATTGAGCCTTATGTGCGTTCAGACCGGCTGATGGATCTGACTGATTTCACTGTAGAGAACGGTCTCAGCAACCAGTTCAAGGATCTACATCTCTGGACGTTCAATAAGCATATCTACGGACTGCCGATTGAGGGTAATGCGGAACCGCTCTATTACAATAAAAAAATCTTCACCAAGCTAGGCATTAACACTCCGGCTACGTTGGCCGAGCTGGATACGGTGATGGCGAAGCTGAAGGCAGCGGGGTATATCCCGTTTGCGTTGGGGAACGAAGACCGCTGGCCTGCGGGGATATTCGCACATTATCTGATGGACCGCTACGCCGGACCGGACCTGATTCAGAAGCTGGTAACGGGCGAGGATAGGTCGAGCTTCCGCAGCAGCGGCTACCTGGAAGCGTTCCGGCACCTGAACAGATGGGTGGAGGCAGGCTATTTCAGTGAAGACTCTAACGATACCTCTACTGAGGGGGCGGTCCGTCTGTTCACTGAAGGCAGGGCAGCCATGTACCTGAACGGCAACTGGGATATCAATTTATTCTCGGGAGACAATGCACCGGACGATTTCCAGAGCCGGGTTGGAGTCATGCCCTTCCCTGCGCGGGAGGCCGGGTCAGAGCCGTCCATCGCCGGAGGGTATACAATCGGCATCGGGCTGTCTTCAAGCCTCACCGGAGCGAAGCGTACAGCGGCTCTGGAATTGATGAAGGGCTTCTATACGAAAGAGATTCAGACGCGAATTGTCTATGAGGGGCTCCGGATTCCGTCGATGCGGATTGCATTTGACCCGGAGAAGACCGGACCGGTCTTCGCCCAGGTGATGGATTTGATGGAGGAGAATCAGCAGAGCTTCGTCCCGTATGACAATCTGTTATCGCCTGAAGTGAAGAAGACCTTCCTCAGTGTCATTGAAGAGATGATTGACGGAGGGCTGAAGGCGGAGCAGGCCCTGCAGCAGCTGCAGGATGCATCCAAACAGTATTGGAATCTGATCCGGAGTTCTTCGGGTCAATAAGCCTGGGGGGTGTAGTAGATGAAGGAACAGCAGGAGAAATATAAGGTACTGCTCGTAGATGATGAGCCAATTATACTGCGTAGCCTGAAGGTTGCGATTCCATGGGATGAGCTGGGCCTGACCATTGTGGGAGAAGCGAAGAACGGCGAGGCCGCCTTGCAGCAGATTCAGCAGACCGCACCGCACATCATTATCAGTGACATCCGCATGCCGGTGATTGACGGGATCACGCTAATGAAGGAGGTGCTGCCGCGCAGCGCCAAGCTGATCTTCATCTTCATTAGCGGCTACGGGGAGTTCGAATATGCCAGGGAAGCTCTGCGGCTGGGGGCCTTTGATTATTTGCTGAAGCCAATCGACCATGACGAGCTGGTGGAGATGCTTAAGCGGGCCAGGGAGCGCCTGGACCGCCAGAAGGAGAACGAGCAGCTGATGCTCTCGGTGCAGACCCTGTCGCTGCTGGCCCGCGAGCGTATGCTGGCCGAATTCACGCTGGGCAACCCGCGCCCGCTTCAGCATCTCAAATGGCTGGAGAACAGCGAGCTGGAAGGCGAATACTTCATGGCCGTGGTCCGTCTGGACGACTACGCCGCGCTGACGGCGAAATGGAGCGCTGAAGAGAAGCATCTGTGGCTGTTTGCCGTGCGCAATATCCTGGAGGAGTGGTCGCTCGAGAACGGGGCATTGTCCATCTTCCCGTTCTATAACGGGGAATGGATTCTGCTCTTCCCGGCTAGCCTAAATAACAGCAAGCGGGCACTCGGGGAGCAGCTCATTGCCGGGATCAAGCGCTACTCCAAGCTGAACTGCTCTGTCGGCATCAGCAGAAGCACCAGCGGGATTGATCAGCTTAGCACGGTCTACCCGTTAGCCTCCCAGGCGCTGTACCAGCGCTTCTATTCCGGCCAGGCCGGAGTCTTCCTGGAAGAGGAGGCAGTGGCGGCTGGCAACCGTGAGGTGCAGTATCCGAAGGAGCTGGAGCTGTCCTTAATTGAGTGCATCCGCACGTTGAACCTGGAGCGGATGCTTACTCTTTTTGACGAGATGTCCCTCTTCATTGAAGCCCAAAGTCTGCCCCAGCCGCTGGCCGAGCGCCTGATGATTGAGATGAGTGTGGTGCTGTACCGGCAGTTCGCACATCTGAATACCCATAATGACTGGTCCATTGAAGGGCTGCTCAGCAAGCTGAACGGACTCGGCACACTGCCGGACATGATGAATGTCCTGAAGTCCACCTTCCGCGACTGGCTGGAGCAGAGTCATAAGACCGCTGCCCGGGAAGACGGCCGGAGCATCATTGATAAGGTTCAGCGGTACATTGAATCCAATTACCATAAGGATCTCAGCATCGAGGAGGTATCCGAGGTGGCCGATCTCAGCATCAGCCATTTCTGCACTCTGTTCAAGCAAATCTCCGGCTACACATTCCTCGAATTCGTTACCCACTGCCGGATGGAGAACGCCAAGTACATCCTGCGCAGCAGCAATGTGAAGGTCTATCAGGTCGCGCCGCTGGTCGGCTATCAGGACCCGAGATACTTCACTCAGGTATTCAAAAAAGCGACCGGCAAGACCCCCACAGAGTACCGCGAGGAGCATGTGAAGCAGGCTTAGCCAGGGGGGACCAACATCTACATAGACACAAGATACGCGTAAGCGCCTAAGGAGACTTAGGTGCTTCTTGTCGTTTGCTGAAAGGGATAAATCCTGTTGAATGCGCCGGAAGCGGGCGATACGGGGAAATGAAATGGTTTGTCCCAAACGCTCTTGTCCCCAGATTTTATTTGTTCTCTTTAGCGGTGAAAAGCCGGGCACAAAGGCAGCCTCTTTCGCTTTTACGCGGGTCGTTCCGTCCGCTCCGCTGTTTAAGCAGGATACGAAACAACACCCAAGCACAAGTAGAATGCCCTATAAATTCTATTTCGAAAATAGAAAGCAGTAATTCGGTAAAAAATAGACAGATAGAATAACATCTATAAATAACTAGACAAATACAATTAAAGTCTATATATTAGTAAGAATATTAGATACATATCTATTTAGTCTATTTTGAATAATGGAGGATGTTAACGTGTTAAGTAACAAGTATGTACGGACTATTATGCTGTCGAATGTACTATTGCAGCTCGGGGTGTGGGTGCGGAATTTTGCGATTCTGCTGTATGTGACGGAGATTACGCAGAATGATCCTTATTATGTCTCGCTCATTTCGGTGGCTGAATACGGCCCGCTCTTTCTGTTCGCGATCATCGGAGGAACCTTCGCAGACCGCTGGCGGCCCAAAAGGACCATGATTGTTAGCGATCTGTTGTCCGCTTGCTCAATCTTTGTTGTGCTGCTGGTGGTCATGTCAGGCTCATGGCGGGCCTTGTTGTTCGCAACGCTGGTGTCGGCTATCCTGTCCCAGTTCTCACAGCCCTCGGCGATGAAGCTGCTCAAGCAGCATGTGCCTGAAGAGAAGTTGCAGAGTGTAATGGCTATGTTTCAGTCGCTTACGGCGTTCTTCATGGTTATTGGTCCGGTTATCGGCACCTTCATCTATAGTCATTACGGCATTGAGGCCTCACTTGCTGTGATGGGCGGGATGTTCATCGGCTCGGCGCTCATTCTGGTCAAGCTGCCCGCTGACCGGATGGAGGAGACCGGACAGGCCCGCAGCGGGTTCCTGGCGGAGATGCTATCCGGACTGAATTATGTGCGTGCAAGCCGGGTGCTGAAGAACCTTGGAGTAACCTTTGCCTTCGCCGGGCTTGCCGCCGGACTGGTTCAGCCGCTGGGCGTCTTCATCATTATGGAGAATCTGGGCAGAGACAAAGGCTTCCTGCAGTGGGTAATGATGGCGAATGGAGCGGCGATGCTGCTGGGCGGAATGTTTATTATGAGTAAAGGCAAAACTATGAAGCCGCAGACAATGTTATCCCTAGGCCTGCTGATCAGTGCGGCCGCAACGGTAGGAGTAGGCTGGTCGCATCATACAGCGCTGACGCTGGCGCTCCAGACGGTTAGCGGCTTCTTTTACCCTTGTATTCATATCGGTATCAATACTCTGTTGCTCCGTCATACGGACACTGCTTATATGGGCAGGGTGGGCGGCATTATGGGGCCGATGTTCATGGGCTTCATGGTGATCGGAATGTCTGTAGCCGGCTATGCAAAAGGTATGCTCTCCTTATCCACAGTCTTCACCGGGAGCGGTGTACTGTTCTTGATTGCGGTGATGATTATGCTGCCGCTGCTCAGAACGAAGGAGGCGGGCAGAGAAGTACTTCAGAGCCGAGTATGACATTTGTCATATGTCAGAGTTGATATTTATGACTTACGGGGATGACACTTCTTTCTTTATACTGTAAATATAAGAAGTATCCTTGAATGGATGCATCCGAGGAGGAACCGATCCCGATGACCAACAACCAGATACCCCAGCTCTCTACATTGAAGAAAAGCGTAGCCCCTTACGAGAAAACAGACCGCAACACGAGCATAAAACAGCTCATTAATACGCTTGGGCCGCTGGTGCTGCTATGGACTGCAGCCTATTTCAGCTTATCCGTGTCCTACTGGCTGACGCTGCTGTTCGCTATTCCGGCTGCAGGCTTTGTCATCCGTACCTTTATTATTTTTCATGACTGCTGCCACGGGTCGTTCTTCAAGAACCGTAAGGCCAATGATATTCTCGGCACCATCACAGGCGTGCTTACCTTGGTCCCTTACCGTCAGTGGAAGCACAGTCATTCGATTCATCATGCCGGAAGCAGCAATCTCGACAAAAGAGGCATCGGGGATATCTGGATCATGACAGTGGATGAATATGTGGCTGCCAAGCCGCTCACGCGGCTCTATTATCGTATCTACCGTAACCCGCTGGTAATGTTCGTCATCGGACCGATTGCTGTTTTCCTTATCCAGTACCGGTTCAATGCCAAAGGCGCAAGACGCAAGGAACGGATGAATACGTATCTGACCAATGTGTCCATAGTCGGTTTGTACGCCGGGATTATTATGCTCATAGGCTGGCAGGCGTTCCTGCTGGTGCAGCTGCCAATCGTATTCGTATCCGGCTTCCTCGGCATCTGGCTCTTCTATGTACAGCACCAGTTTGAACATACCTATTTCGAGCATGATGAAGAGTGGAGCTATGTGAACGCCGCTGTAGAAGGAAGCTCTTACTATAAGCTGCCGAAGGTACTGCAATGGATTACCGGCAATATCGGATTTCACCATGTGCATCACTTGAGCCCGAAGGTGCCGAATTACAATCTGGAATTGGCCCACAATGCCAGCCCGCCCTTGCAAAAGGCAACCACCATTACACTCAGCACCAGTCTTGAAGCGCTGAAATACCGCCTTTGGGATGAGGAGCATAAGGTATTCCTCAGCTTCAAGCAGTTGAAGCAGCGGCTGCGCCAGAACGAGCCTGCCGTCACAGATGTCCTTAAGGTAATCAAGCCGGGATTCCAGAGCGAATAGAAGCGATAACATGATAACATGCAGAAAGACAGATCCGGGGAGCAGGATGCCGGGTCTGGTCTTTCTTTTTAGAATATACACAGGTTACTGTGAAGGAAGTTGCCGGTCGTAGGCTGGTTTATGTTAAAATGGGGGTATAAACTTGCTGGCAAAAAGGATGGCTAACATGCAGAAGTGGCATCATATTTTTCATAAAAGCACGGGACTGAGCCCTTATGTATGGGTTGTTTTTTACATTCTCCCATTTTATTTCATCTTCCGTTCCTCCACGGCGGACCGCTGGGTGTATGGCATCCTGATGATTATGGTCTTCTTCGGCTGCTACGTGCTGTCGTTTAAGTCGAGGGGTTGGGTGGTCTATTTCTGGACCAGTGTGCAGATGGTGGTCTCGATTACGATGACGCTGCTGTTCGGGTATATGTACTTTGCGTTATTTCTGGCTTTTTTTATCGGGAATATTCAGAAAAGAGCAGCCTTCTTCACCCTATATCCGATCCATCTGCTGACGACTATTGTAGCGATTAACTATGAGCTGATTATGCGCAATCCTGTATTCCTCTCGCAGCTTCCCTTCGTGCTGGTCAGTATCATTGCGGTGGTACTGCTTCCGGTCACAACGTATAACCGCAACAGGCAGGATAAGCTGCAGGGGCAGCTGGAGGATGCCAACAAACGGATCTCTGAGCTGGGCATTATGGAGGAGCGTCAGCGGATCTCCCGTGATTTACATGATACGCTGGGGCAGCGACTGTCGCTGATTGGACTGAAGAGTGACCTCGCGGGCAAGCTGATTACCAAGAATCCGGCGCAGGCTATCATCGAAATTAACGATGTCCGTATGACGGCCCGCAGTGCGCTGAAGGAAGTCCGCGAGATGATTACGCAGATGCGGGGCATCCGGCTGGAGGATGAACTGGTGCGGGTCCGCCAGCTCCTTCAGGCTGCCGGGATTGATTATGAGCTGGAAGGTAACACCGATTTAACCCAGACCTCGCTGATTACCGAGAACGTGCTGAGCATGTGTATGAAGGAGGCGGTAACGAATGTGGTCAAGCATAGCGGGGCCTCACTCTGCCGGATTCAGATTGAATCCTCGCGGACCGATCTGCTCATCAAGGTGAAGGACAATGGCGGAGGAATTGAGGGGACCAAGCTATATCATAAAGGGCATGGCCTGCAGGGTATGAGGGAGAGGCTGGAGTTCGTCAACGGTTCGATGGAAGTGATCCAGGATGAAGGAACTACACTGGTGATTAAGGTGCCGAATGCGTCGCAGCAGCCGGACATGGAGGTGAATGCGCAATGATATCAATCGTGATAGCCGAAGACCAGCGGATGCTGCTGGGAGCACTATCGGCTCTGCTGGACCTGGAGGAAGATATGCGGGTGGTCGGTAAGGCGGGCAACGGGGAAGAAGCCGTGAAGCTGGTGAAGCAACTGCATCCGGATATCTGTATTATGGACATTGAAATGCCCGCCATGACGGGTCTGGAAGCGGCAGAAGCGCTGAAGGGGGAAAGCTGCAAAATCATGATTTTGACCACCTTTGCCCGGGCAGGGTATTTCGAGCGTGCGGTCAAGGCCGGAGTCGACGCCTATCTGCTTAAGGACAGTCCGAGCGAAGAGCTGGCGCTGTCGATCCGCAGTGTCATGGACGGCAAGCGCATGTACGCGCCAGAGCTGATGGATGAGGCTTACAGCAAGGAAGCAAATCCGCTGACCGAGCGGGAGAAGGAAGTGCTGGGGCTGATCGCAGACGGCAAGAATACGAAAGAGATCGCCAGCCAGCTCTATATCACCACCGGAACGGTCCGCAACTATATCTCGGTCATTCTGGACAAGCTGGATGTAGGCAACCGGATCGAGGCGATTACACGCTTTAAGGAGAAAGGGTGGTTCAAATAAAATATCCCTGCGGGGAAGCAGGAACGGCGGCTGTCTTATGAGGGCTGGCCGTTTTTTTGTTCAAATATAAGAATTTATATGTTGCACACAATAAATTATCCTTCTATTTCTCGCTGAAACGGTACCGTCCTTTAAAAGGACGGCAATGCTGTTTCCACTTGGAATATAGAGTGTACATATATCGCTTAGAACAGAGCTTGACTAGAAGTGAATCTAGGACCTATCACCCATTTTCTATCTGAAAGCGGTTACTCTATTGGATCGGACGCCAAGATTTGTTAATATAAATGCAAACATGTGATCTTATTTGTAGTCGTTTTGTGATGTTATTTGTAGTCGTTTTATGTGAAGTTGGGTAATAAATACTTGTGCCCCGTATGCACGTTTATTCATTCTGCTTACATCCTAATTCAGCCGGGAGGAATCTAATTTGCCAGAGCTAACATCCACGTACGTCGATTCACTTGCACCTAATGCTGCTGCGATCAAGAACGGCCAGGGGCTGGTCCGCAAGAAGAGCTTTGTGGAGCTCCATCAGTCGGAGAACGGAGAACTATTGTTCGGAAAATGTGCCGGAAGCGGCAAAACGCCCTATGAGTGCTCAGTGGACTTCATCGCACCAGACAGCCCGGTCTTCCGCTGCAGCTGCCCCAGCCGCCAATTCCCCTGCAAGCACGCATTAGGTCTGCTCTATGCCTACACCGAAGGCCAGACGTTCACGCCTGCCCCGGTTCCTGAAGACATTGCATCGAAGCGCGAGAAGGCGGAGAAGCGGGAAGAGAACAAGGTGAAGCAGGCGGCAGAAGGGGCAGACCCCAAGCCGAAGAAGGTTAACAAATCCGCCCTGAAGAAAAAAATCAACGCACAGCTCGAAGGGCTTGATCTGCTGGAGAAGCTGGTGCTCTCCTTCGTACGCAGTGGCCTGTCCACGATTGACAAGTCTGCGGCCAAGACGCTTCAGGGGCATGTGAAGGAGCTCGGGAACTATTATCTGTCCGGGGCCCAGATCGAGCTGCGCCGCTTCGCGAATCTGATGTCCAGCGGCAAGGATCAGGAGCAGAACTATACATATGCGGTGGAGCAGCTGACACGGCTACACGCATTTATCAAGAAGGGCCGGGCGTATCTCCAGGCCCGGAGCGAGGACCCGGAGCTTGCGCTCGATCACGAATCCACTATTGATGAATGGCTGGGCCATGCTTGGCAGCTTAGCGAGCTGAAGGAATATGGTCTGGTGAAGGAGGGGGCGGAGCTGCTGCAGTTATCCTTCTACAGCTACAACGATGCTGCCCGCCAGGAGTTCGTAGACCTTGGCTTTTGGCTGGATCTCTCTGCGGAAGGCGGTGAGATCCGCCGGACCTTTAACTACCGCCCATACAAGGCGGCGAAGCTGATGCGCGAGGAAGACAGCTTCTTCGATATTGCCGTGGTTCCTCAGCTGTACACCTATCCAGGGGACATGAATGCCCGTATCCGGTACGAGTCCATGTCTTCAAGACCGGTGCAGGGTACTGATCTTGAGCAGGCGGCCGCCATGGCTCACCGTTCTTATTCAGAAGTCTTCAAGAAGGTGAAGAACCAGATCAAGAACCCGCTGAGCGACAAGCAGCCGGTCATGCTGCTGCATGCATCATCTCTGGGCGTTACCGAGAACGGCCAGTATGTCCTGACCGACGGGGAAGGAACACGGCTGCTCCTGGAGGATATCCCATCGGTCCCGCAGGGCACAGTAGGGCTGCTGCCATTCCTTCCGGCGGGAGCCCGCGAGGACTGCACGGTTCTGGTCATGTTCGAGCATGACCTGGACCAGGGACGTCTGCGTGCCCAGCCGCTGAGTGTTCTTAAGGACGAAGAGATCATTCGACTGCTGTACTGACAGGAGGCATGTCTATGAGCACAGCGTTACTACAGGAGCTTCATCAGGAGTATAGAAGATTGTACATTGCCGGAAGCGAGCTGGCAGCGGGAGATTTCCGCCTGAACCGGCTGCTTCCGCAGGTTCAGCAGTTCGGTGAGCGGTCACCGGTCTTCAAGAGACTCGGTGAAGGCATTGCAGCGTTGCTTGAACCCGGCAGTCCTGACGGGCCTGCCCCCAGCGTTCTATTGCAGGAGCAGACTCTGCTGCTGGAGTCCGTGCTGTACACCCAAGGGACAACAGCTGTGGAAGGAACCCCAGGCCCTCTGCCCGTGTGGGGCTTCGCGCTTCAGACTGCTCAGCCTTACCGGAAGCTGGCGCCTGTGCTGGAGGCACTCAGCACGACGGGCAGCGGCAGATATGAGATCGTGGTCGATGCCTTCCAGAAAGGCGTCTTCGGGGATCTGCGTCTGCTGCTGCTGGCGGTCTCAGCGCTGAATGATCCGTATTCGGAACTGGCGGACTATGTGAAGGAGCATATTCTTCCTTCGTATGGGCCGGAGATTAGCGGCTACCTGCTGGAGAGCTTCAATCCGGCAGGCGGGCGGAGCGAGGCGCGCAAGCTGGAGGTCATCGCCAAGGCAGGTGCCGCCAGGCATCTGGATACGGTCTTCCAGGCTGCAGAGAGCGGCAGCGATGAGGTCAGGGTTGCTGCTATCGCTTGCTTGGCAGGGGATGAGCAATATACAGCCGCTTTGCTGGAATGGTCGGCTGACAAGAAGAAGGCGATTCGTGAAGCAGCGTACACGGCGCTGGCGGCCGGCGCGAGTGAACTGGGAGCGGAGCGGCTCTACGAAGCCTTCTGTGCGGGGAAGGACCGTGAGATGGTTGCCGAGGTGCTTGCGAACCTGCCTGCTGCGCTGGCCGCGGAGAAGCTGGCCGACCTGTTCATGGTGAAGCTCCGCCAGGCCCCGCAGAATAATGGAGACCCGCAGCAGACGGAAGCTGTCTGGGCGGAGATCCAGCAGTACATGAGGGCGCTGTTTAGTGCCCGGAGCAGCAAGCTTGATGAAATCTACAGTTATGTAATCAGCGAATATGACCGCTTCCAGTCGCTGGGATGGAAGCAGCTTATCATTCAGGCAGTGCGGTACAAAGAGTGGACAGTAACAGATTCCAGCCTCAGGGAGCTGCAGTTATTGGCGGAGCGTGACTACAACTATCTGCTGTATTATTTCCGGGCGGCCCGTAAAATGATGATTCCGCAGGAGCTGTATAACCAGTTCGCCGGGGGATTGAAGCAAAGGCTGCTCTCCTTCATGAAGAAGGATACCGCGCAGCGGGAACAGTTTCTGATCGACATCCTGGACCGGGTGATTATTAACCCTAAGCCACGGTACTACTACAAGGCTGAGGATACCTTCGATCGAATGAGCGCTGAGGAGATTGAAGCCGCCTGGGACCCGCGCTGGCTCGACTGGTTTATCCAGCGGGATGCACTTAATCTGGTCTGCACTTTCGCCCGGCCGGGACATAAGGGAGTGCGGGAATATCTGCTGAAGAAGCTGAAGGTGCCTCCGCAGCCCAGAGATGACGAGGTTCTTCCTAACATCTTCATTGGACTTGAACGTGCAGGAGTTCCTGAGCCGGGACGCCTGGAGCTGCTTATGTCTGCACTGGAGAGCGGCAGATTCGATCAGACGAACCAGTTCAGCAATTCGCTGACCCGCCTGATGGAGCGGTTGCCGGCTGGATACCGTTCCCGGCTGGAAGCTGCGGCGCCAAGGTACACGTTCGTGGCCAAGCGGCAACTGGAGCACCTGATCAGTATCATGAACGAATTAAATTCACTTAGGGAGGACAATCCATGAGCACAGCGTTATTGCAGGAGCTGCATCAGGAATACAGAAGACTGTATATTGCCGGAAGTGAGCTGGCGGCCGGAGATTTCCGTCTGAAGCGGCTGCTTCCGCAATTTCAGCAGCTAGGCGAGCGGTCACCGGTCTTTAAGAAGCTAGGCGAGGGAATCACTGCACTGCTTGAACCGGGTAGTCCGGACGGTCCTGCCCCGGGTATTCAGTTGCAGGAGAATACCCTGCTGCTGGAGTCCGTGCTGTACACCCAGGGAACGACAACCGTGGATGGGACGCCCGGACTCTTGCCGGTCCGGAAGTTCACTCTTCAGACGAATCAGACTTACCGGAAGCTTGCGCCTGTGCTTGAAGCGCTCACCACTACCGGAAGCGGCAGATATGAGATTGTATTGGATGCCTATAAGGAAGGAGTCTTTCAGGATCTGCGTCTGCTGCCGCTGGCTGTCTCAGCGCTGAACGACCCGTATTCGGAGCTGGCAGAATATGCGAAGAATCATATTCTGCCTTCTTATGGGCCGGAGATCGCCGGATACCTTCTGGAGAGCTTCAACCCGGCAGGGGGGCGGAGCGAGGTCCGCAAGCTGGAGGTCATTGCCCAAGCAGGCGCTTCCAGTCACCTGGACGTTATTGTTCAAGCAGCCGAGAACGGTAGTGATGAGATCCGGGCAGCGGCCATGAAGTGTCTGGGAGAGTATGGGGAATATACAGCACTCCTGCTGGAGTGGTCTGCCGACAAAAAGAAAATCATCCGTGAAGCCGCCTACACAGCGCTGGCGGCGGGTGGAACGGCACAGGGAGCAGAGCGGCTCATTGAGGTGTTCCTCCAGAAGAAGGACCGTGAGATGTTAGCCGCAGTGCTGGCGTATGGGGCTCCTGCAGAGGTCTATGCGAGGCTTACGGCATTATTCATGGATGAGCTTACGGCCGCACCGGAGACGAGTGCCGATAAGAAAATCACCGAGAAGGCCTGGGATGAGCTGGCTCCCTTCATGGCGGCTCTCCGCCAGGCAAAGAGTGCGGAACTGGATGCCATTTATAGCTATGTTCTTAAGGAGTATAACCGTTATACTTCCCTCGGCTGGATTCATCTGATTGACCAGGCGGCCTGGTACAAGCAGGAATCAGCGGATAACGCCGCGCTGGAAGAGCTCGCAGAGCTGGCGCAGCGCAGCGTGCGGTATCTGCCGAATTATTTCCATGCGGCCAAGCGGAGAGTCAGCCCGCAGGAGATGTTCGACCGGTTCGCTGGAACCCTCACGGAGACCAAGCTGATCGGGCAGGCGGCCAAGCAGGCGGCTCAGCGCTCGCAATTGCTGATCCATACGATCGAGGAGCAGGCAGTGGACCTGTACTGGGACTATGAGGTGCGTTGGGATGCCTCGGGCGTCAGACAATATAACAGGCGGATCATGTCGGCTGAAGAGGTTGCTGCGGAATGGGACCCGCGCTGGCTGGAATGGTCCATCAAGCAGGATGCCATGAATCTGGCCTGTGTCTTCGCCCGGCCCGGACATCAGGGAGTGCAGAATTACCTGCGGGGCAAGCTGGAAGGTACGCTCAAACGGTACACGTATGACCGTCTCGCGAATATTTTTAAAGGACTGGAGAGGGCAGAACTGCCTGAGACGGAGCGGCTGGAGCTGCTGATCTCTGCGCTCGAAGAGAACAACGTACGCAATTTGTATACCTTTGACCACTACTTGTTCGAGATGATGGAGCGCTTCCCTGCCAGCTATGTGGACCGGGTGAAGGAGATCGCCCCCCGGTTCAAATATGAATCCAAGCGCCAGCTGGAATATATACTGGACCAGCTAGTAAGTAAGCAGTAAAGTCTGCAATATACTTAGTGTCACCGGCACGGAAGAGATTGTCCCGGATGGACGGGGATATATAAAGGAGAGGTGTACATGTCAACAGAACAAGGTCAGCTTCAGGATTACATGCGTCTGCCGGCTGAAATCCTGTATCGTGAGGAGCTGGAAGCTCTACGCAAGGAGGATAGCGGACGTATTCCTGCCGGCTGGCAGATGTCCCCGCGCTCAGTCCTCACCTTCATTACTGGCGGCAAGGCGGGCAAGACCGTGATTACCCCGAAATATATCGGCAACACCCGGCTGATCGAGATGGCCGTTGCCACACTGGTCACTGACCGGGCGCTGCTGCTGATCGGGGAGCCGGGCACCGCGAAATCCTGGCTGTCCGAGAATCTGGCAGCGGCGATCTACGGCAACTCAGGCATGGTAGTGCAGGGGACTGCGGGAACAAGCGAAGAGCATGTGCGCTATTCCTGGAACTACGCCATGCTCCTGGCGAATGGTCCGACGCCGGAGGCGCTGGTCAAGAGCCCGATTATGCGGGCGATGGAGGACGGTGGTATTGCCCGGTTTGAAGAAATCTCCCGCTGTGCCTCCGAGGTACAGGACGCGCTGATCTCGATTCTGTCGGAGAAGACGATCTCCGTGCCGGAGCTGGGCAAGGAGACCAGTGCCCGCAAGGGCTTTTCGATTATAGCCACTGCTAATACGCGGGACCGCGGAGTCAATGAGATGTCCGCTGCCCTGAAGCGGCGCTTCAATATCATTGTGCTGCCTGCGCCATCGGACCTTGAGACGGAGCTGTCGATTGTGAAGAAGCGTGTGGGTGAGATCGCCTCCTCCTATGAGCTGCAGGCTGCTGTTCCGGCAGATGAAGCGCTGCTGAAGGTGGTCACCATCTTCCGCGAGCTGCGCAGCGGCATGACCCTCGACAAGAAGGAGAAGGTGAAGACTCCAGCCGGTGTAATCTCCACGGCAGAAGCGATCTCCCTGCTGACGAACAGCATGGCACTGGCGGCAAGCTTCGGGAGCGGAGAACTGACCGACGAGGATCTGGCAGCGGGACTCCAAGGGGCGATCGTCAAGGATGACGACAAGGATAAGCTGGTGTGGAAGGAATATCTGGATAATGTAATGAAGAAAAAAGGAGCGGACTGGCGCGGACTCTATCAAGCCTGCAAGGAGATGAACGAGTGAGCAGGGCAGCGGTTGCCGGTGTTCATGTCTTCGGAGTCCGGCATCTGTCTCCGGGCGGTGCCAGACATGTCCTGGAATATTTGAACGAGCTGCAGCCGACCGCCGTGCTGATTGAGGGGCCGAGAGATGCAAGCGGAGAGATCCGTCATTTAACCCATGCGGTAACAAAGCCGCCGGTAGCTATTCTGGCCTTCACCGAGGATCTCCCCGTGCGGACGGTGCTCTGGCCGTTCGCTGTGTATTCCCCGGAATATCAGGGGATGAAATGGGCGCAGGAGCATGGAGCACAGGCAGAGTTCATCGACCTGCCTTCTTCTGTAACATTGGGGCTGCAGGATGCGTTACGGCAGGATGCCGGCGGACGCCCGGAGCTGAAGCCTGTGGCTGAGGAACAGGGGGAACCGGCGGAAGAGGAAGTCCGTGAGCCGGAGTCCGTATACAGCCGGATTGCCCGGCTCGCCGGTGAGCATGACTATGATATGTACTGGGAGCGTAATTACGAGCATAACGCCAGCAGCGGTGCCTACCGCGCCGCGATACTGGCCTTCTCAGGACAGATGCGGGAGCTGTCGGAGTCCACGGAGCGCGCAGAGCAGCCGCGGGAATATGCATATAACGCATTGCGAGAATCTTATATGCGGCGGCAGATTCAGCTCAAGATTGACGAAGGGCATCTGCCGGAGAAGATTGTTGTGATCTGCGGTGCATACCACGCCGCCGCACTGGCCGATCTCTCGGAGGGGATGAGCGATGCGGAGCTGGCGTCATTGCCTGCACGCTCTACCAAGCTGACGCTGATGCCTTATTCCTACTATAAGCTCTCTACCATGTCTGGCTACGGTGCGGGTAATGCGGCTCCGCACTACTTCCAGATGATGTGGGAGCTGATGGCCTCCGGCCGCTCTGAGGAGCTGCCCCATCTCTATCTCTCCTCTGTGGCCCGGATGGTGCGCAGAGCAGGGACGCACCGCTCCACGGCTGAAGTCATTGAAGCGGTGCGGCTGGCGGAGTCGCTGGCTGCGCTGCACGGCGGAAGCGCGCCTACGCTGCGTGATCTGCGGGATGCCGCGCAGACCTTGCTCGGGCATGGGGATCTGGCTGTTATCGCTGATTCGCTGGCCCGGGTCGATGTTGGCACGAACATCGGAAGGCTGGCCGACGGCGTCAGCCAGACGCCGATTCAGGATGACCTGAACCGGCTGCTGAAGCGCTACAAGCTGGAGAAGTACAGATCGACCGTAGCCAGCGACCTGACGCTGGATCTGCGTGAGAACCGCCGGGTGTCAAGCAGTGAAGCGGCTTATCTCGATCTGCACCGCTCCGTGCTGTTCCACCGGCTGGAGCTGCTCGGTATCCACTTCGCCCGGAATGTGCCGAGCGGCCAGTCCGGGGCGACCTGGGCGGAGCACTGGATACTCCAGTGGGCGCCGGAGGTAGAGATTGAGATTGTGGAGTCTACCCTGCTGGGGGAGACCATTGAAGTGGCGGCAGCCTATGTGCTGCGAGAGAAGCTGCTGGAATGCAGCTCCATCTCTGAGGCATCTGCGCTGATTGTCACCGCCTGCGAATGTGCCATGACCACGCAGATGGAGGAGAGCAGCCGCGTACTGCAGCGCCTAGCGGTAGACAGCCGGGATGTTGTCTCGATTGCCACGGCAGCCAGGGAGCTGGCCAAGATCATCGGCTATGGCGACATCCGCAAGGTGGATACGGCCCCGTTCATACCGCTGCTGGAGGAGCTGTTCCGCCGGGGCTGCCTGTTCCTGCTGGATGCCAGCGGCTGCAATGATGAAGCAGCGGCGCTGATGATCGGCGCAATGAATGATCTGAACAACATCTCGCAGGAGCATAGCGAGATTGCAGATACGGCCCTGTGGCTGCAGGAGCTGCTGCAGCTGGCGCAGCGGGATGACCGCAACCCGCGGCTGTCGGGCTTCGCCTGCGCGATCCTGATGGAGCGTGGAGCCATTCCTGCCGGGGAGGTTGCGGCGGAGGTGTCGCGCCGCTTGTCTCCAGGAATACCGGCGGACCTCGGGGCAGGCTGGTTCGAAGGGCTGTCCATGCGTAACCGCTATGGGCTGCTGTCGCGGATGAGCCTGTGGGAACAGCTGAATGACTATATCAACGCCTTGGAAAATGAGGAATTCAAGCGTGCGCTGGTCTTCCTGCGCCGGGCGTTCAGCACCTTCTCCCCGCGTGAGAAGACGATGATCGCCGAGCTGCTGGGTGAGCTGTGGGGCGTGAACACAGAGCAGGCCGCCGAGATTCTGACAGGAGAACTGAAGGAGGAGGAAGCCAAAATGCTGGATGATCTGAATGATTTTGACTTCGGGGATCTGTAGATGGGTGATGAAGAGCTGAAGGAGGAGAACCAGAACAGCGCCCTTACACGCTGGCGGCTGATTCTGGGGCAGGACGCGGAAGAGGCCTTGCCCGGCTTCGGCCCGGGCAGCGGCCGGATCTTGAGCGAGGAAGAGTTGATTATGGATGCCGCGCTGGCGGCTATCTACAATGAGACAGGTGCAGGCAAGGCAGAAGGGAGTGCCGCTGCCGCATCGAAGGGCAGAGGCGCAGGCTCGGGACATGCCGCAATTAACCTGTCCAAGTGGCTCGGGGATGTGCGGAATTTCTTCCCGGAGGATGTGGTCTCGGTTATTCAGACCGATGCGATGGAGCGTAAGGGCTGGAAGCAGCTGCTCTTCGAACCGGAGCTGCTGGCGGCAGTGAAGCCGGATATCCAGCTGGTCGGTACGCTGCTGGCACTCAAGGGCAAAATCCCGGAGAAAACCAAAGATACCGCCAGAATGCTCGTTCAGGCGCTCGTGGATGAGCTGGTCAAGCTGCTGGAGACCGATATCCGCCGTGCGGTTACCGGAGCCCTCAACAAGCGGCAGCATTCCCCGCTGCCTTCGCTCAGCGGGCTGGACTGGAAACGGACGATTGAACGCAATCTGAAGCACTACGATGCGGAGCGGCGGATGATTATCCCCGAACGCTTCTTCTATTTCGACCGGGCCCGCCGCAGCAAGGAATGGACGGTCATTGTGGATATTGACCAGAGCGGCTCGATGGCCAGCTCGGTGATCTGGGCGTCGGTGATCGGCTCGATCTTCGCCAGTATCCCTGCGCTGAACACGCGTGTCGTTGCTTTTGACACCGAGGTGGTAGACTTGACAGAGCAGTGTGCGAATGATCCTGTTGACATGCTCTTCGGCATCCAGCTCGGGGGCGGCACGGATATTCATAAGTCGGTGAAGTATTGCGAGCAGTTCATCGAGGAGCCGAAGAAGACATTGTTCATTATCGTATCGGACCTGTATGAGAACGGCAATCAGGCCGGACTGGTCCGGCGGATGCGTGAGCTGCGGGAATCCGGGGTGCGGACGATGACGCTCTTGGCTCTCTCCGATGAAGGCAAGCCTTCCTATGATGAACGGCTGGCCGCCCAGCTCACCCGTGATGGAACGCCTTGCTTCGCCTGTACTCCGGCACTGCTGCCTGTCCTGGTGGAGGGGGCGCTGAAGGGTCAGGAGCTGGGTGAGCTGGCGAAGCGGCTCGGGATGACGCGATAATTTCATTAGAAGAGGAAACACTTACTTTATAATCACATATTGTGTAACATGCCGCTATCCTTTATAATCGGTTATTAAAAAGCGCTTTTCGCTAGGCGCTGCTTGAAAGGAAATGAATTTCTTATGTCGAGTAAGCTCAGAGCGGGTATTGTTGGCGGTACCGGTATGGTCGGCCAGCGTTTCATTGCACTTTTGGAGAATCATCCATGGTTTCAGGTAACAGCGATTGCGGCGAGCGCGAATTCAGCCGGCAAGTCCTATGAGGAGTCTGTTCAAGGCAGATGGAAGCTATCCACTCCTATGCCCGAAGCCGTCAAAGGCATTATGGTTCAAGACGCCTCCAAGGTGGAGGAAGTGGCTGCGGATGTGGATCTGATCTTCTGCGCCGTAGATATGAAGAAGGAAGAGATCAAGGCGCTGGAAGAAGCTTATGCGCGTACCGGAACTCCGGTGATCTCCAACAACTCGGCACACCGCTGGACACCGGATGTTCCGATGGTGATTCCCGAGATCAACCCGGAGCATCTGGAGGTCATCGCCCAGCAGCGCAAGCGTCTGGGGACGGAGACCGGCTTCATCGCCGTGAAACCGAACTGTTCCATTCAGAGCTATATGCCTACCCTGAATGCACTTCATGAGTTCAAGCCTTCTAAGGTAGTTGTAACTACTTATCAGGCAATTTCAGGTGCCGGCAAGACCTTCGCGGATTGGCCAGATATGCTGGATAACGTGATTCCATACATCGGCGGAGAAGAAGAGAAGAGCGAGCAGGAGCCGCTGCGGATCTGGGGTAAGGTAACTAGTGAGGGGATTGTCCCAAGCACGCAGCCGGTAATCACCACACAGTGTATTCGTGTGCCTGTTGCTGACGGCCATATGGCGGCAGTCTTCGCCTCCTTTGAGCAGAAGCCTTCCCGCGAAGAGATTCTGGAACGCTGGAACAGCTTCCAGGGGCGTCCGCAGCAGCTCGGTCTGCCGAGCGCGCCTAAGCAGTTCATCACGTATTTTGAGGAAGAGAACCGCCCGCAGACTCGTCTGGACCGTGACATTGAGAATGGCATGGGTATCTCCGCAGGTCGTCTGCGCGAGGATTCACTGTACGATTACAAATTCGTCAGCTTGTCCCACAATACGGTAAGAGGCGCTGCCGGAGGTGCGGTACTGATCGCTGAATTACTGAAGGCCGAAGGATATATTCAGCCTAAATAAGCCAATCTATGCTCTTGGATGGATACCCGTTACGCAGCCTGCCGGAGGCTCCTTCGCGCAGGCTGTTTGCAGTTGGACCTGACAATCCGCCCGAAATAATGGTAAGATAGAGTAATGTACGGCGAAAACTGAATTTTGACGGAGTGATATTGTGGCAAAAAGTAAAGGCGGCGGTACAGGCAGAGGAACAGGCAGCAAGGGCTGGACCCGCTGGAATAAGACAGCAAAACCCGTGAAGCCGGCCAAAAGCGGCCCTCCCGGAAGCCCAGGCGCTAAAGGGGCCAAACCAGTCAAGCCAGCTAAGAGTGGCAGCGGCAGCAGCAAAACCGGAGGCGCTAAATAAGCGGACATCTGCCCATTGATAATTAACAAATATAAGGGTTATAGGTTGGAGCAACATCTGATTTGTATGTAAATCAGGTGTTCTTTCATATGTAGGACCTGAAAGCGGGCACTTCATGAGAATTAATAAATATATCAGTGAGACTGGCGTCTATCCGCGCAGAGAGACGAACCGGCTGATTGCCGCCGGAAGGATCACGATTAACGGGAAGATATGTGCGCCTGGAGCAATGGTGGAGCCTGGAGATACGGTGGCTGTAGACGGAATTACTGTGACTCCAGACCGGGAGGAGCGGGTCTATCTGGCGCTGAACAAGCCGATAGGCATTACATGTACAGCCGCCCGGCACGTGGAAGGGAATATAGTAGATTATATCAACTATCCATCCCGGATTTTTGCCGTCGGCAGACTGGATAAGCACTCGGAAGGGCTGATTCTCCTGACCAATGACGGGTCGATTGTCAACCGGATGATGCGGTCTGAGCATAGTCATGAGAAGGAGTACCGGGTGAGCGTGGACAAGCCGGTCACGGAAGAGTTTTTGGCGGAGATGTCAGCGGGTGTAGATATTCTGGAGACCCGGACCAAGCCATGCCTCACCCGGCGGATCGCGGATAAGGAGTTCATGATTATTCTGACCCAAGGGCTGAACCTGCAGATCCGCCGGATGTGCAAGGCGCTGGGCTACCGTGTGCTCCGCCTGGAGCGGATACGGATTATGCATATCACGCTCAGCGGTCTGCCGCAAGGGCAGTGGAGACGGCTGACGGAGGAAGAACTGGTGGAGCTCCATGCACAACTGGATGGTTAACCGCAACTCACATACTAAGGTACAGGCTTCCGAAGCTTGCTCTGCGATGGGCATATTAGGAAGCCATGCTACCACGACACGACATTTAGGAGGATCACATGCGGATTATAAGCTTATTGATAGCCTTAGCAATTATAGCGGGTTGCTCAAGAACAGGGGGTGGCGGATCAGTAGAACCGTCCGCAGCGCCAGCCGCTTCCCCGGCAGCGGATCTCTCGGCAGTACCTGGAGGGCATCAGGAGGAAGACACGGCTGACGCAGCGCTGGCGGAAGTGTCACCTGAGATAGCGGATGAGTATTCGGGCTTCGTACATATGGATGCGGTTCAGTTGAACGGGCAAATTTTTCAGGTATATTACTGGAACAAGGGAGAGTTCAACTATACACAGTTCGCCATCGTCAAGGAGGGCAAAATGGTCTTTGACAGCAAGAAGGCCGGGCTTACCCTGGAAGGCGGCGACATTTGGAATGAGGAGGAGCAGCTCTGGGCCGAAGCGGTTGTGCAGAACAACCGGAATACCTTCTTGTTCAGTCTGATGGATAACCGTCCTGCTTACGCGTCTATTGTGGTCGAAGAGATCGACGGAACAATGCAGGTAACGGTTAACGATCTGTTCAGCGTGAATTATGAGGATGTGGATCAGGATGGAAGTGAGGATCTGCTGGCCAGCCCTTATCCGGGGCAATCTCCTCTGGGTCCGGCGCTGATGGGCATCTATCAGCTGGAAGGGACGAATTATGTGCCAGATAAGCTGCTTACCAAGCAATACGCGGTCGATCAGCTTCAGCTCAGTGAGCAGGAGTATAAAAACAATCCGTCCGAGCAGACATTAGAGCAGCTGCTGAACGCCTACCTGATTCTCGGGCGGCGCAGTGTCGCGCTGACGCGGTTCGAAGAGTTCCATGAGTGGGCCGGACAGCTTCCCGGTTACGGCGGCTATGTGGATGAATACCAACGGCTGCTGCAGAGCACGGAGACCGCTGAACAAATCAGCGGCTGGATGGACAAGCTGAAGCCGCTGCGTACTACGCGATAGGCCACACTGATCGCGGGCAAGAAGAGAAGGGATTCCGGGGGGCAGGTGATGCTGCTCCAGGAATCCCTTTTTCATGAGCTACGACCGCGCCTGCTGGCTTATGAATCTTCCCGCTGAAACTGCTTGTTGTACAAATCCCGGTATACCCCATTCTCTGCCAGCAGGGAAGCGTGCTGCCCCGACTCCATAATCCTGCCGTCCTGAACAACCAGAATATTGTCGGCTGCCATGATGGTGGAGAGACGGTGGGCGATGACCATGCTGGTCTTGCCGCGCAGCAGTTCATGCATCGCTTGCTGGATGTAATATTCCGATACCGTGTCCAGCGACGAGGTGGCTTCGTCCATGATGATAATGGGCGGATTCTTGAGCAGTACGCGCGCGATGGACATCCGCTGTTTCTCACCGCCCGACAGCTTAATACCCCGATTGCCGACGACCGTGTTGTAGCCCTCAGGCAGCTTCAGAATGAAATCATGAATATAAGCGGCTTCGCAGGCGGCCGTCAGCTCGGCTTCCGTGGCTTCAGCGTTAGCATAGAGCAGATTCTCACGGATCGTTCCATTGAACAGATATGTGTCCTGGGTGACGAGGCCTATCTGCGAGCGAAGCGAATGCAGCGTGAACTCGCGGATGTCCTTGCCGCCGATACGGATCATACCCGAATCCAGCTCATAGAGCCGGGGAATCAGGTTGGTAATGGTAGTTTTGCCTGCTCCGCTGGGTCCGACCAGGGCAGTCAGTGATCCGGCGGCTGCCGTGAAGGAGATCCCGCTCAGTGCGGGCTTATCCGGGGCGTAAGCGAAATTCACCTGCTCGAAGACGATGTCTTGTCCCTCTACGCGGCTTGGAAGAGCCAGCTTAGCATCCACAATCAGCGGGTCCATATCGAAATAGTCAAAAATCCGTTCAAACAGCGCCACCGAACGGTTCACATCCACATAGAGATTGGTCATCTGCATAACCGGAATATACAATCTGCTCAGCAGTGCCACAAAGGTGATAATTGCTCCGACACTCAGCTCTCCCTGGATGAATAAATATCCACCGTACAGATAAATCATCATTGGCCCGATACTGGTGAAGGTGGTAAGGACCAGCATGAACCAGCGGCCGGCCATGGATTCGCGGATTTGCAGCCGTGTTGCCTGGGCATTTACTGTCCGGAAGCTTGCCAGTGCGGTGTCCTCTCTGGTGAACAGCTTCATAAGCATGTACCCGCTGAGGCTGAGTGTCTCCTCAATGATCTGATTCTGCTCCGAGATCTTCTCCTGCGTCTCTTTGGCCAGCTTCCAGCGCACATTGCCCATTTTGCGGGTGGGTATGATGAATAAGGGAATGACCAGGATACCTAGCAGCGCAAGCTTCCAGTTCATGATGAACAAGGTTGCCGCCGTGGAGATCAGAATGAACAGATTGCTGGCACAATTGACGATGGTGCTGTTGAACACGCCTTGAATCCCAGCAATGTCACTGGTCATCCGGGTGATGACCTCGCCTTGCTTAACACCTGAGTAGAACTGCAGCGGCATGCTCTGCAGATGGCGGTACATCTGGTTTTTCATATCATGGACAATATTCTGGGAGATAAAAGAGTTCAAATAATTCTGCAGCACACCCAGCAATCCTGACACTACCGTTGTAGCCAGCGAGGCGGCAACGAGCAGAAAGAGCAGCTGCAGATTCTTGTCCGGTAGCGCCCGGTCAATGATCTGCTGAATCAGGATAGGAGGGAGCAGCCCCAGCACTGCGGATATGCACAATACAGTCATCACCAGCAGAGTCTGCTTCCAGTACGGGGCGAAATACTTGACGATGCGTAATAGCAGCGCTTTGGATATATCCGGCTTTGCCTCCTCCTCATCGAACTTTAATTTGCCATGCCCGAAGCCTCCTCCGGGTCCTATGGCTCTGAAGCCTCTCGACAATAGGGTCACCAGCTTTGCTTGAATTTTAGGGATACTATATATGTAAAAATAATCCTGTAATATGTCTGTCATGGGCATTATACGCCTGGATTTTCCGGATGTAAATGCTAAACTGGATAGGTTGGAATGAACTGGAGAACTAAAAGGCAGCCCTAAGATTGAGAGGAGAGGGACAGAATGATTATAGATGCACAGGAATATGAAAACAAAGGACTCCGCTACACGGTGAGATCAGCCGTGCTGCAGGATGCCCCGCAGTTGTCCGCGCTGAGACTGACGGTCGACGGGGAGACGGAGAATTTAGACCGGGTTCAGGGGGAAGCATTCATCGACCCGGAGGGCTTCCGGTCGCTTATAGCGGCGGATACGGCCAGCGGCACGAACCTGTTTCTGGTTGCCGGGGTTCAGGACAGGCTGGCGGGCTTCGCCAGATGTGAAGGAAGTCCGCTGCGCAGGCTGGCCCATCAGGCCGAGTTCGGAGTCGGAGTGCTCCAGGAGTTCTGGGGATACGGCATCGGCCGGAGCCTGCTGGAGCAGTCTATCAACTGGGCGGATTCTATGAGACTGGAGAAGCTGAGCTTGAAGGTTCTGGAGAGGAATGACAAGGCGATCCGGCTCTATGAGAGCCTGGGCTTCGAGGTCGAAGGTGTCCTGCGCAGAGACAAGCGGCTGGCCGATGGACAATTCTATTCTACAATTGTTATGGGCAGATTACGCGGGGATAGAGGGGGAGCGTAAGCCAAATGTAATCGGAAAACCGATCATAATTGGACTGGGCGCGCCACATAAGCCAGATGTAATCGGAAAACCGATCATAATTGGACTGGGCGTGCCACGTAAGCCAGATGTAATCGGAAAACCGATCATAATTGGACTGGGCGCCTGGTTTAAAATTAAGGAGCAGCGACGAGCTGCGCGAATCTCCGCGTGGTCTCGTGTATATCCTCAGCTCCGGCAATGGCCGAGATGATGGAGATTCCATCCGCACCAGCCCGGATGACCGGCGGAGCATTCTCCAGGGTGATGCCGCTGATGCCCACCACGGGAATGGTCAGGCCGCTTCGTCTTAGCTCTTCAATGACAGTAGTTCCCCGGACGGCCTGGGCATCATCCTTGGAAGTAGTAGGATAGACAGGTCCGACTCCGAGATAATCGGCTCCGTCCGCGATGGCCTGCCGGGCTTCCGTTAGATTATGCGCGGAGACTCCGATGATCTTATGCTCACCGAGCTGCTCACGGATCAGCCGGGCAGGCAGGTCATCCTGGCCGACATGAATACCATCGGCATTAAGCGCTGCGGCAAGCTCCAGATCATCATTCACGATGAACGGGATGTTATAGGCCCGGCATATCTGCCGGAGTTGTTGGCCTAGACGGAGCAGAGCGGCACCTTTAAGCGCAGAGGGACCCTTTTCCCGAAACTGGAACAGAGTAATGCCCCCATCGGCAGCAGCTGTTAAAGTGTCCTCCGGCGAGCGGCGGCAGTTCACACTGCCCATAATGAAGTACAGCTTCAGCAGTCTGCGCATATCCTCGCTGTCAATCCGTGTCATAACGTTATCCCCCTTGATCTCATCCTGTTCCCGTAAGCAAAATGATTCGTCGGCCCCTGCCCGGCCCCGATGTTCAGGCTATCCTCAATCGCCGCTTGAATAAAGGCCTTGGCGGTCTGGACAGCTTCTGGCATGGAGTGGCCCAGCGCAAGACCTGCCGTCACCGCAGCTGAGAAGGTGCAGCCGGTTCCATGAGTATGCCTCGTCGCAATCCGCGGGCTGGACATATACTGGAATTCCCGTCCGTCATAGAGCAGATCCACCGCCTCATCTCCTGACGGGTCATGTCCGCCTTTCAAGATAATATACTCAGGTCCCATCTGATGCAGCAGTCTTGCTGCTTTCTCCCGGTCTTCCCGGCCGTGAATCTTCATTCCCGTCAGCATCTCTGCTTCAGGAAGATTGGGGGTGATGGCAAGCGAGAGAGGAAGCAGGCTTGTAATTAGCGCCTTCACTGCCTCCTGGAGCAGCAGCTGTGAGCCGCCCTTGGCAATCATGACCGGATCGATCACCAGCTTCTGCTGCCAGCCGTACTGCTGCACTTTACTGGCAACGACGCGGATAATGTCACTGCTGAACAGCATCCCTGTCTTAATCGCATCCGGCGGCAGATCACTGCCGATCGAATCCAGCTGGGCTGCAACGGTCTCCGGCTCCATCGGATAGACTCCCTGGACACCTAGTGTATTCTGGGCGGTGAGTGCAGTAAGTGCAGACATGCCGTACACTCCCAGCTCCTGAAAAGTCTTCAAATCCGCCTGAATCCCGGCCCCGCCGCCGCTGTCGGAGCCGGCAATGGTCAACGCTTTGCGTATGCTAGTCATCTTGTTCTCTCCTTTGCGGTGTGCGTTTTAGGCTTCGAGCAGCTTCAGCCGTGAGCGGCTGCTGTATTGCTCCGGGGTCACCAGTGACAATTGATTCAGGAACAAGGTCTGGAAGCTGCCGGGACCTTGGGCTTCAGCCTCCTCAGCAGCAAGCTCTGCTGCCACGCCGTAGAAGGAGAGGGCCTCGGCAGCCGCCTTAAGTACCTCCCCGCCGCTTACGGCAAGGAATGCACCCACCACAGCACTTAGCAGACAGCCGGTTCCGGTTACCCGGGTCAGGATGGAGTGCCCGTTGCTGGCAATGTAAGTGCGCTTTCCGTCCGTAATGATGTCTTCCTTGCCGGTGATAATCACGACGCAGTTCAGCTTCTGCGCCGCTTTAACGGCTAGAGCGACTACATCGCCTTCGCCTGCTCCGGCATCCACGCCTTTGCTTGCCCAGCTCTCCCCGGCCACATTGGCAACCTCGGCCACATTGCCGCGCAGCGCAGTAAGCTGAAGCTCACTCAGCAGCTTAGCCGTAACGTCCGTGCGGTAGGCGGTAGCCCCGGCTCCAACGGGATCAAGCACTAGCGGCACATGGTGACTGTTCGCAGCCTTTCCAGCCTCGATCATGGAAGCAATGGCGGCTTCATTCAGTGTGCCGATGTTCAGTACAACCGCCCCGGACATGGCGGCTACATCCGCTACTTCTTCAATGGCATCGGCCATGAACGGCGAGGCTCCCAGAGCCAGCAGCCCGTTCGCTGTGAAGTTAGCGACTACGATATTCGTGATATTATGCACCAGCGGGTTCGACTGGCGTACTTTGGACAGATAAGACATATGAATTCCTCCTGAAGGTATAATTTAGAAATTAATAAAAGCATTCTTAACATCCACTTCCTGCGCCAGCAGTCCGTTCTCGCTCAGCCATTGGTTAACTTTCTCCCATGTAGCCTCATCCTGATAGCCGAAGGGCTGGGAGTCAGCATCCATCAGTGGCAGCAGGATCTCCAGACTGCGCTGTTCAATCGCTTCATCCAGCGTCGCGGTGTCCTCCTGATGGGCAAGCAGCAGCTTCAGTGCTTCATCCGGGTGATCGGCTACATACTGCTGGCCTTTTCTGATGGCATCCACGAATTTCTGATAAAAGCCCTGCGAATCCTGCAGTCCCTGCTCACTGGCGGCCAGTACCAGCTCATAATAATCCGGGACCCCGTAATCTACGGGATTGAAGGAGCGGACCGGATGGCCTTGCTGCTCCAGAATCAGCTGCTCATGATTGATGAACCCGCCCATAATTCCATCCACCCGTCCGGTGGAGAGAGCAGGAATCAGATCAAAGCCGACATCCACCAGCTTGAGGGATGAAGGGTCCCCGCCGTCGCTTTTCACCATCGTCTTCAGCATCGCTTCATATAACGGAACGGAGGAATATCCGGCTTGCTTGCCTGACAGCTCTCCCGGGCGGGTAATGCCGCTGTCTGCGGATACCATGAGATGATTCAGCGGGTGGCGCACCAGCGCAGCGATCGACTTGACTGGAATCTGCTCGCCCCGTGCCATCAGCACCTGCGGCTGATAACTGAGTGCCAGATCTACCTTCCCCGCAGCAACAAGCTTCAGCGCATCATTGGTATCGGCCGGCATCTGAATCTCAACCTCAAGGCCCTCCTCCGCGAAATAACCTTCAGCCTCTGCCGCATACAAAAAGGAGTGGACAGCATTGGGATACCAGTCGAGCATAATCGTCAGCTTATGGGCTGCGCCTTCAGCTCCAGTCCCGGCCCCAGCCTCAGAAGTGGCAGTAGTACCAGTTGAAGAGCCGGAGGCCGCGGGACTATTCGTATTGGCGCAGCCTGCCAGTACAGGCAGCATACAGAGGAGCAATGCGGACAGCAGCATGGCTGGCCTTGAAATTGCATTGTGCAGATAACGGGTATAGCGGATAGTAGTCATGAATAACGTCCTCTTTTCTTCAAAATAATCTTCTCCAGCGCGGCGACTGCCAGAAACAGCAGGATACCGAGTACGGATAATAAGACAACAGCAGCGAACATCTTGGCGCTCTGCAGATTCCCTGCCATTCTGCGGCTGAAATAGCCCAGCCCTTGGCTGCCCCCAAGCCATTCCCCAATCGTTGCACCGATCACACAGTACACAGCCGACAGCTTCAGTCCGGAGAAAAAAGAAGGCAAGGCCAGCGGAACGCCCACCTTCCCGAGAATCTGCCAACGGTTCGCGCCGTACGTAAGCAGCAGCTCCCGGTAGGCGTCCGTGTTCTTAGACAAGCCGTCATAGGTGCCGATGACCACCGGGAAGAAAGCGGTCAGGAAGACAACGGCGACCTTGCTCCACAAGGTGTAGCCGAACCACATGATGAACAGAGGCGAGAGGGCGATCAGCGGAACCGTCTGGCTGATAATCAGCAGCGGGTACAGCGCCTTGGCCAGCGGACTGAACAGGTGCATGGCGATGCCCAGCAGGCTGCCGCAGACCACAGAAATTGCGAAGCCTGTGAGCACCTCAAGCAGTGTAGCAGGCAGATGTACCGCGAATAACAAGCGGCGTTCCTCCAGCACAGCCATGCAGATCGCAGACGGAGCCGGAAGGATGAAGGGAGGAACCAGGCCCAGCCGGGCTACTGACTCCCAGACCGCAAACGCCAGCAGGGCGAGCAGGGCCGCCGGACCGTAATGCTGGAGCAATCTTCTAAGAGCGGCGGTTCTCATATAACTTCAGCTCCAATTCCTGGCGCAGGGCGGCGAACTGCGGTTCATAGTGCAGACTGTGATGACGCGGACGAGGGAGACCGGCTGAGAATTCCTGTATCCCGCCGTCCTCTCGGCCAGTCATTAGATAGATTCTGTCACTGAGCAAGAGCGCCTCCTCCAAGTCATGGGTGATGAATAGCACCGTCTTGTCTAGCTCCGCCCATAACTCCAGCAGCCAACGCTGCAGCGAACGCTTCGTAATGGCATCGAGCGCCCCGAACGGCTCATCGAGCAGCAGCAGGTCATTCCCGGCCGCCACAGTGCGGAGGACCGCCACACGTTGGCGCATCCCGCCGGACAGCTCCTGCGGATAAGCCCCTTCGGTCTCGTCAAGGCCGAAACGGTGTAGCAGGGTACGGATCTCGGCAATAGCGGCTGCTTTGGGACGGCTGCGCTTAAGCTCCCAGGGCAACAGACAATTGTCCAATACGGTGCGCCAAGGCAGGAGGAGATCCTGCTGCGGCATGTAGGCCACGCTACCCAGTCTTTTCGCTGCTGTTGCTGAATCAGCTCCGTTAAGCGTGATCCTGCCGCTGCCCGGCTCCAGCAGACCGGCGATGATTTTGAACAAAGTGCTTTTGCCGCATCCGCTTCCGCCTACGATAGAAATGAATTCGCCGCGCTTCACATCCATGGATAGCCCTGAGAATACGGGTGTCCGGGACGAACCGGTCCCGAAGACATAGGACAGATTGCTAATATTGATCATAAGACTATGTACGAAGCCTCCTTGGAATTGGTATAGATACTGTACGGAGCACAAAAAAGCCCCATTCATTCCCGGAGGCAATGAATGGGGCGGAAGGTACAGTCAGCTGAGGCCCTGTGACGGGAACCACTGATACATTCTGCTCCACTTCCCTCCGCTGGTATGATCCAGATCAGGTTCAAAGGGTCCGGAGCTTAAGCTCCGTCTCAGTCGGCCGACTCCCCTAGTGAATAATGTTGCTATTGAATTCGTAATTGCTACTTAATATACCACAAATTCCCCTCTTGTAAAGGGCAGGCGGTCAGCGCTTCGCCAGACCGGTCACGAACAAAGTGACGATGCCTCGGGAGATGTCCAGCTTGGAGGCGTGGTGCCGCTTCTGCTCATACAGGTACAGATCGGGACTGAGGACAGAGATTAGGGCTGTGGCTGCAAAGGCCGGATCAATGTCAATAATCTCACCACCTGCCGCAGCGCGCTCTAGCAGCTCTGTCATCATCACCCCCAGCCGCTGAAAAAAAGGATGCTCAAACTGGGTCAGCTGCTTCTTGCCGGTGAACTCGGCTTTGATCATATTCAACAGCTCGGCATATTGTTCAATGAAATCGGCAATCTGCTCAATGCTGCTCTGCAGCTGAGCGAGCGCCGGGGCTTCACCGGCACTGGCAGCGACCTGCTGCTCCAGCCCGGACAGGAATTGATCTGCGCTGCCCTTCAGCAGGGCAGAACAGATCTCACCCTTGTCCGTAAAACGGCGGTACAGGGAGCCTTGCCCTATGCCTGCCCGCTTGGCAATGCTGTACATGCTGACCGCCTCGAGTCCGCTCTCGGTGAACAACTGGCGGGCAGCTTCAAGAATCCGCTGGACATAAGGATCGGCGGACACGGGCGGAGCGGATTCTATGGCTTGCGGAGCTGACGGATGGAGCTGCGCAGCATCGGTGTCTGGCTTGTTCATGAGAACCCCTTTCAGAAATAAATCAGTGATTTACAGAAAAATAAATAAAAGAATTGACACCACGGACAATTGTCCGTAGACTATGAATTGCACTAACGGACAGTTGTCCGTTCACTCATTATATAGAACAATCTGCCCGCAGGTCAATGTAGAACGCGGACAGCTTTAGGAGGAGAAGAGACATGGATCAGACCTTGAAGCAGGAAGCCGATTTCCGGCTGTCCAGTATTCTGGTTCCGCTGCTGGCTATTATTGCAGGAGTATTTATGGTTGTGCTGGACAGTACGGCGATGAATGTAACTTTGTCCAGGCTGGTGGTGGATTTCAAGACGGATCTGCATACGCTGCAGTGGGTAGTTACCGGATATATGCTGGCTCAAGCTTCAGTTATTCCGCTGTCAGGCTGGCTGTCTGACCGGTTCGGAGCCAAGACAGTCTTCCTGACGGCGGTTATTGTGTTCACGATAGGCTCGATTCTGTGCGCTACACCAAGCAGCGCCGAATGGCTGATTGTTTTCCGGGTCATTCAGGGACTGGGCGGCGGCTGTGTGCTCCCTGTCGGGATGGCCTATGTGTACAGACTGGCTCCCAAAAGCAAGGTTGGCGTAGTCATGGGCATTATGGGCATTCCCGTCCTGTTCGCACCGGCTATTGGTCCGGTATTGTCGGGCTGGCTGGTTGAATATCATTCCTGGCGCTGGATCTTCCTCATTAATATTCCGATTGGCATCATTGCTGTGCTGATTGGCCTGCGCAAGCTGCCGAATGCTGCGAAGAACAGCGTGCCCGGCATGGATAAGCTAGGTATGGTTCTTGGCCCGCTGGCCTTTGCTTCGTTAACCTACGGGGTTAGCCAGGGCGCGCAGAGCTGGACCTCTGAGAAAACGCTGATCGGATTGCTGCTGGGCGCTGTGGCGCTAATCGCTTTTATCATCGCAGAGCTGCGCTCCAAGACACCGCTGCTGGAGCTGCGGATTCTGAAATCCGTAGATTTCACGACAGGAATCATCGTGCAGTGGATTGCCCAATTCGGCTTATATGGCGCGTTATTCCTGCTCCCGCAATTTCTGCAGCAGGCCCGCGGCTTCGGCGCATTTGATACCGGTCTGACGCTGCTGCCGCAAGCGATCGCTTCCGGGCTGATGATGCCGATTGCCGGGATACTGTTCGACCGGATCGGTGTGCGCTGGCTTGTGGTCTGCGGTCTCAGTCTGGTCTCCGGCGCGTTATTCCAGTATTCGCATGTAGATCTTACCACACAGAGCCGGGACCTGATCCTTCCGCTGATCATGTGCGGGGCAGGAATGGGCATGATGATGATGCCAATGAACACGCATCTGCTCAATAAGGCACCCAGCCATCTGGTGAACCGGGTAACCTCGCTGACGAACTCGATGCAGCAGGTAATTACTTCGCTGGCCGTCTCGACGCTGGTTACGATTCTGACCGCAAGAACAACTGCGCGCGGCATAGAGATGCAGGAAGCGGCGGCAGCTGCCGGGAAAAGTACCGCAGGCGCTTCACAGCAAGCGTTGCTGCTGGCTAAGCAAACCGTATTATCGCAGGGCTTCGCAGATACGTTCCACATTATGATGTTTGTCGCGCTTGGCGGTGCGGTCCTTGGACTGCTGCTGCGCCGGGGCCGCCATTCCGGAACTGAACGTTCTAAGGAACAGGCAGCACCAGAAATCATGCACGTATAGTAATGCCCATATAGAAGCAGAGCTTATGTAGTCCATAGAGCAGCGATTCTCCTTTTCTCGGAGAGTCGCTTTTTGTATTGATTTCTCTTCTGGATATCCTGATGCAGGAACAGAAATTGGGGCAAGCTAAGCTATTGAAAATCAATACAATACAAATCCGATGAATATAATCGGAAAAAGTTGTTGACGCAGGTAACACCCCGGTGTTACGATTCTTTTTGCCGGTAAACACGGTGCTTGCAGAGAAGATACGAGAGGGGATTCATCGAATGAAAAAACTAAGTCTAACTATTATGCTGCTCCTGACCATGGTCACGGCTGCGGCTTGCGGAAGCAACAATACGGACAAGACAGCAACGGGCGGCAATACCGGGGCTGAACCCACATCTGCTGCTACAGAGGGTGCAGCTTCCGGGGAGCAGAACAGCCTTGAGGCCGTCAAAGCCAGCGGCAAGCTGCGCATCGGAACCGAAGGAACCTATGCACCGTTCACCTTCCATGATGCAGACGGCAAGCTGACGGGCTTCGATGTCGAGATCGCCGAAGAAGTGACCAAGCGCCTGGGTGTGAAGCCGGAGTTCATCGAGACACAGTGGGACGGGATTTTTGCCGGGATGGATGCGAAGCGCTTCGATGTGATCTTCAATGAAGTCTCCATTACCGATGAGCGTAAAGTGAAATATGATTTCTCCGATCCGTATATTGTCTCCAAGGCTGTGCTGATCGTCCCCGAGGATAATCAGGATATTAAGACCTTCGCTGATCTCAAGGGTAAAAAAGCCGGCCAGTCGCTCACCAGCAACCTCGGCAAAATCGCCACAGACAACGGTGCTGAGATCGTATCCACCGAGGGCTTCAATCAGGCGATTGATCTGCTGACCTCCGGCCGGATCGATGCTACCGTCAATGACGGCTTGTCCTACCTCGACCTGAAGAAGCAGAAGCCGGATATCAAGATCAAGAAGGTGGATGAGATTGCCGAAGGCTCGCATAGTGCCGCAGTCTTCCTGAAAGGGAATGACGAGCTGGTGCAGGCGGTGAACGAAGCGCTGACCGCTATGAAGAGCGACGGAACCTACCTTAAGATCTCCGAGAAGTATTTTGGCGCTGACGTATCGAAATGATGGATGACCGCCAAATACAAATATTTCTCGATTCACTGCTGCCTCTGTTCAAAGCGGGGGTGGCTTTTACCCTTCCGCTTGCGGTAGTATCCTTTATTCTTGGGCTGCTGCTGGCGGTGGTTACTGCACTTGCCCGGCTGTCCTCCTTGAGGCTTCCGAGACTGATTGCCCGTTTCTATGTCTGGGTGATCCGGGGAACGCCGCTGCTGGTGCAGCTGTTCATTATTTTCTATGGACTGCCCGCCGCCGGGATTGTGCTTGATCCGTTCATCGCCGCTGTCATCGGGTTCACGCTAAGTGTCGGGGCCTATTCCTCGGAGATTGTACGGGCTGCTATTCTGTCTATCCACAAGGGCCAGTGGGAGGCCGCGTTCTCTGTGGGAATGAGCCGGAAGCAGGCTCTGCGACGGGTGATCTTGCCTCAAGCTGCCCGTGTATCGGTTCCTCCGTTATCGAATTCTTTTATTAGCCTGGTTAAGGATACCTCGCTTGCGGCCAGTATTACTTATGTCGAGATTTTTAGAAAAGCCCAGCAGATTGTGGCGACATCCTATGAACCCCTGCTGCTATATTGCGAAGCGGCATTGTTCTATCTGCTGTTCTGCTCCGTATTGTCGGCGCTGCAGAATTATTTGGAGAAGCGGCTGGACCGGTATTCGGCCAGTTAAGGTTAAGGAGGCACAGGCATGATTGAAATACGCGATTTACATAAGTCTTTCGGGCCGCTGGAAGTGCTAAAAGGTGTGGATATCACCGTTGAACACGGCCAGGTAATGGTCATCATCGGACCTTCCGGCTCCGGTAAAACCACACTGCTGCGCTGCTTCAACCTGCTGGAGACCCCCGACAAGGGCAGTCTTATGCTGAACACGATTAAGCTGGATTTCACCCCGGGCGCCAAAATTCCACAGCGTACCGTACTGTCCCTGCGCCAGCAGACAGGAATGGTATTCCAGTCTTATAATCTGTTCCCGCATATGACGGCGATCGGCAATGTGATGGAGGGACAGGTCACGGTGCAAAAGCGTTCTAAGGAAGAAGCGCGCAGCAAAGCGCTGGCCCTGCTGGACAAGGTGGGTCTGGCAGACAAGGCAGATGCGTATCCGCATCAGCTGTCCGGCGGCCAACAGCAGCGTGTAGCGATAGCCCGCGCCATGGCGGCCTCGCCGGAGGTGCTGCTATTCGATGAGCCGACCTCGGCGCTTGACCCTGAGCTGGTCGGCGAGGTGCTGAAGGTTATCAAGCAGCTGGCCCGGGAAGGAATGACAATGGTCATCGTCACCCATGAGATGAAATTCGCGGCCGATGTGGCCGACCGGATCATCCTGATGGACAACGGAGTTATTCTGGAGCAGGGAACCCCCCAGGAAGTATTGGAGCAGACGAAGAACCCGCGCGCCCTGCAATTCCTTAACCGGTTGAGCGGGTCAAATTCCCTCATTTAGAAACTAATTTGCCTGTGTATGTGATGTGATCTTGTGAATGGACCTGGATCGAGCTGCTGCCCAGCTTGGTGCTACCCTTGAAGGCTGTAATCTCCAGACTGCTGTCAGAGACAGTGTATTGAATGGATTTATCAGTTGGAGGAGACCAGTAGACCGTATCCCCGGGCTTAACAATGGCTTTGGTGTTCGAAAGGATCACCTTTCCGTCGGCCGGATTCCACAACAGCAGCTGGCCCTCAGTGGCCCGTACCTCAATGGTATCTGCACCTTCAGCAGCAAGCTTGATCGGGAAGCCGGGCACACTGCTCATATATAACGAGTACTGGCCGAGCGGAAGTTCGACACCCGGCTGAACCACTACCGGGACGCCGTCTGCTGCATAAGCTGTCACCATGAACCCGCTGTAAGGGGGAGAAGGGGTGGCAGGATCACCGCTGTTCACAAGGAGCGGTCCTAGGGTGGCGATTAAAAGGATGATCACACAGGAGAGCACAGTGGTCGTTATTTTTCTGCGAAATGTCCAAGCTGAGGTCTTTGACGTACCGGAATGAATTGTAGCGCTGCGGATAATGGATTGTTTAAAAGCTTCGTCAGCCTTGATACCGTCCATCCCGTTCACATACTTATCCTTCATCATGGTCGAAATCCTCCATTATCTTAGTCTTCAGCAGCTCCTTAGCCCGCTTAAGCTGAGTGCGGACCGTATTCTCATTATGCCCAGGAGCTGCGCAATTTCTGCTGTTTTGTAGCCCTCATAATAATAGAGATGTATGACGATCCGATATTTTCGGGGAAGCATCAGCACATAGGATAGGATTTCCAGATCTTCTGCCGGTTCAATAGGAAGAGGCACTTCTTCATAGGAGCGGAACCATTTCCGCCACGGGCTGCGGATGACATCCCTGCACGTATTAATTGTTACTCTTATGAACCATGCCTTCTCATGCTCCAGGCTGTTAAAGATACGCTGGTGCTTGAAAAACTTGATGTATACCTCCTGGCACACATCCTGAGCATCCGCCAGATTACCGAAATGAGCAAGGGCTAAGCGCAGGATCATATCGGTATATTGGTTGACTGTAGTTGTTAAGCTGTCAGGTTCATTCATAAGGTTGTCGTTATTCCCCATCATCCGCCTCCATTCACTACTAACACGTATGGTAAAGGGAGAATGTTTCATCTCACAATAAGCCTACGTATTTCCTGGCAAAAAAACAAGGCTGCCCCTAGCCGTAACGGCTTCCGGGACGGCCTTTTATCTATCATACGCGGGGGAACGGTATGAACAACTCCAACTTTCCTTTAATTCTGTGTGCCGCCATCGCTAACGGACTTCAGATAGTCCAGCGTGTTGTACAGCATAACTGCTGCTTCAGCGCGGGTAATCGTGCTCTTCGGATTGAACTTGCCGCTGGCATCGAGGGCAGTGATCTTGTATTTCAGCGCCCGCTGAATGCTGCCCTGGTAGGAAGGGTCCAGCGCGTCTGCGTCTGCAAGCGTAGCAGGGACGAGATTGATCATCGGCAGGTTACCGGCCTTCTCCACAGCTTGAACCAGCATACTGGTATACAACTCTTTAGAAATCGGCTTTGCCGGATCGATATTGGCCGGGATATTCACACCATTATAGTGCGCATTGATGAAGGCTTCCGCGTACCAGGCATTGTCCTTTACTTTGGAGAAAATAGCACTGGCCTGGGGAGCCTTATTGAAATCAATTGCGGCCAGGCTAAGCTGCAGACCACCGGAGATGAACTGTACACCTTGTGCAGTCGATACTATGGCTCCGGGAAGAAACTGTGTGTCTGATATTCCTTTGATTCGCCCTTGCTCCTTTAGTGTATCTATTTTATTCTTGCCGCTTATACTGCCGATATCCTTGAAGCTGCTGCCTGCTGCAAACATCTGCCCGGCCAGCGATAAGGAGAGAAGGGTGGCTGCGGTTATAGCTGCGATAGTGTATTTTCTCATAAACATCTGAATTCCACCTCTATTATAGGTTGGGCCGCTTGGCCTGTATCAACTCCCTTGACGGCATAAGGTTAGAAAAGGTTGCAGCGCTCTACATCATTTCCTGAAACAGCAGATTGCGGTAGGGGTACCGGCTGAATCTGGTCTTGAACAGCAGCGCGATTCCGCTTTCTTCAATCGTTACAGATTTCAGTGACGTTGTTCTCACCAGACTGCGGACCATCGCCCTTACCGCCCGGTTATCCTTACGCCGGATGGCGGCAGCCATAGCTTCAGCGAAGCTCCGGTTAACCGCAAGCTCGCGGTACAGCGGGAGGATGGAACGCGCTATGCAGCGGTGAGCGTCTGTATTGAAGGTGAACTGAACGGTTCCAGGCGGAATCGTCGTTCCATTGGTATAGAAGGCAACCGGCAGCGGAAAAGGGAAAGAGATAAAATATCCGATCCCGTTCGTTCCGTAATTCTCCGCGTCAGCAAGTGTGGGGATACTGTGGAGCAAGCTGCCCATCAAGTCCAGGTCGGCAGTGACAACCGCGGTTGTCCATTGCCTGGCATAACTGCGGTTTCCGGCAATTTTCCGGTAGAACGGCAGCATGGCCGCAGCTACGCTGCGCAGTACACGGGCTGTTACAAGCCGCTGCGTCTGCTTAGGTTGTACTTTCGCCATCCGGATCATCCTCACTTTTAAAATATAATAATTTATATGTTGCACACGATTAATTATCCTATAAGTTTCATGTGATCTTGATATAGAGTATGGGGATAGCGCGCACTTCGGAATGGGCGGACCCGGTTTCGGCAGAAATATTATCTATGCGTGGAGCGGCAGAAGGGGACTATTGCGGTCAAGTGATGTTATACTGGTGTCAGGACTTTTCTTTGACGGGCAAGTTTGTTATGCTTATATCGTAACGATTACTAATTATTCTGCGGGAATTGTTCTGCTTCCGGAAAGGTGGGAACCCGGGTGAACCGAGTGGCAAATATCAGCCAGCAGTTTGCGGCTCATAATTATAAGCTTACACCACAGCGTGAGGCGATAGTGAGAGTGCTGCTGGATAATGAGAAGGATCATCTAAGCGTGGAAGAGGTATACATGCTGGTCAAGCGCAGTTACCCGCATTTGGGGCTGGCGACGGTCTACCGTACCTTGGAGCTGCTGTGTGAACTTCATATTGTGCAAAAAATGAATTTCGGCGACGGCGTCGCCCGTTATGATCTGCGCGACGACGACCATATGCATATGCATCATCACCTGATCTGCAATGTATGCGGTAAGCTGGAAGAGATCAAGGATGATTGGCTGGTGGAGCTGGAGGCGCGGGTAGCCCGCGAATATGGCTTCAGTGTGACCGATCACCGTCTCGATTTCAAAGGCACCTATAATAGTTGTCAAAAGAACGGCTGCAAGGGCGACAAGGACTGCCGTGCCGTCTCATAAGCACATCTGCAGCACGCAGAAGGCGCAGGGCTGAAGTTCAGCCTGCGCCTTCTTGCAAATATAAGAAGTTATATGTTTCACACGATAACTTATCCTTCTATTTCTCGCTGAACGGTGCCGTCCCTAAAAGGACGGCATAGCGTTTCCACTTGTGTATGCGTAATCTGCGAAATGCCGCTGCTAGGAGCGGTTCGGCACGAAGGATTTGATCCAGGTTCCGAAGCTGCCGGGATTGCGGGTCTGAACCAGGATCACCCCTTCGCCGCGGAACCGGCAGACCAGGGCCTCGCCGCTGGTTAAGCTGTTCAGCCAGCCGGAGGCTGCTTTTTCCACCTTGTAATTCATATAGTCCGGCCAAGCTACAAGGTGTCCGTTATCGATGATCATCTCTTCGCCCGGTCCGAGGTTAATAGCGTGAATCGCTCCGAAGGAGGAGAGGAAGACGGTGCCCCTGCCGCTGATTTCGAGAATGAAGAAGCCTTCGCCGGAGAACAGGCCACGGGTCAGATTCTGCATCTTGGTATTGACCTGAATGCCTTGGGTTCCCGCCAGGAAGCCATCTTTCTGAACAATCAGCTTGTACGACCCGTCCAGCTCAATGGCCTGCACATCCCCGATGGAACCGGGTGAGAGCAGCACCTCACTCTGTCCGCGCGTGGCGGTCAGCTCCTGGAAGAAGAATTTCTCCCCGCTCAGCATACGGCCCAGGCCGCGCATAATTCCGCCGTCCACGGTGCCCCGCAGCTCCACGTTCGGTGACATGGCGACCATCGCCCCCATCTCCGCCTTGACGCTCTCGCCCGGCTCCAGCAGGACCTTCAGCATGGCGAAGGCGCCGTCATACAGCACATCATATTTCATATAGTACTCCTCCTCATTCTTGCGGTTATTTGTTATGATCACAGGTATGTATCTTGCTCTTCAAGGATACTGTACCAAGCCGTGCGACTGCAAGCCGGACCTAAGGAAGCGAGGGGCTGGTATGCAGTAACAAATGAATATAGTGAACAGTACCGGGCAGCAGTCAGGATATTGTGTTAAAATGAAGCGGACAGTGCAGCCGCATTGAATCTACGAACGACAAGGAGTGTTACCGCTTATGGCACGAACAAGAACGCAGAAGGCGCTGCTTAAGGCAGAGCGCTCAGGCACATGGGTTGCAGAAAGAAACCGCAGACTCAACCAGGATTACGGGGCTATCTCTCAGCATGTCAGAGTTACACCTGGCAAACGCGAGCAACTCCATAAGGTCAAACACAAGGAGCGGATCTTCCATGATGGCGCTCCTTTTGCATGCCTGGGCATAACTGCTTAATGCTTAAACCTGTGCCCTGCTATGAATACGGTACTCCTTGGGCGACATGCCGAACCGGCTGCGGAAAATCCGGTGGAAATAGGTATAGTTCGCAAATCCGCAGGTCTCGGAGACATGCTCCAGCGGCATGGGGCTGAACGTAATCTTTTCCCGGGCCATATCCAGCCGTACATCATTTACATATTTGACAATCGTGGTGCCGAAAGCTTCCTTGAATAGATGAACTGCCCGGGAGACCGAGATATCTACATGTGCAGCCACATCCTCCAGCCGGAAGGCGTAAGAGGCATGCTCTTCAACGTACTGCTTCATCCGGTAAGCCAGATAAGCCTTCGGTGAGATCGCGGGCTGATCAATCATCAGCCGGTCAATTTCCATACATAGAATCTGCAGATAACAAGAGGAGATGTCCGGTGAGGAGTCCGACAAGCGGCGCTGCTCCAGCACAAGCTGGCGGAAGAGGCCGAGAATATGATCGCTCATCGGCAGACGGAGCACCGCCGGACGCTGCTTGCGTCCCCACCATTCTTCAATCCATGGGCCGCTGCAAAAGATATGATAGTCGCCGCTCTCGATCCTTGGCTTGCCGACGGGATAGACTTCCTTGTCGATACTCAGATAGTAGGGGTCATCCGGTGCGAACAGCATGAGATCGCCGCTCTCAACGGTCGTAATGGCTCCGTTCTCCCTGGTGCGGCTGCGGCCTTCGGTCTGGAGCCGCAGCAGATAATACTGTACGCCCTCGCTGCGTGACATATGAAACGGTTTGCGGTGGAAGGAGAATCCGGCGGATAGAATGTGGCAAGCGGCAGATGTGGTCATGAGTCCCTCCTAAGTCTAATAAATGATAAGCAGATTGTTCATGTTTTAATCATATTATTCATTTTATTATATACGCTTTCATATTACCATGTACCTAAGTGAAAAACATAAAAATGATGTGGAGAAGGCCGTATTGCGGCGCTAATTGCTATATTTACAAACTCTGGAAGCAGTGGATGAAACCAATAGAACGTGACGTTCTCCAATGTTTACAGCCCGTTTGTTCAGGTGATGCATTTCAGGGAAGGCAACCGGAAGTGTGGCGGCAGCAAGAACAGGATATCTCCGGATCACATAAGGAGTGGGAATAATAATGCTTAAGGTTGGACTACAGCTGTACACACTAAGAGAAGAACTGGAACAGGATTTCGAGGGGACTATACGTAAGGTAGCCGAGCTGGGCTACAGCGGTGTGGAGTTCTTCCACTATTTCGGCCGTACGGCCGGGCAGGTGAAGGCGCTGCTTGAAGAGACAGGGCTTGTTGCTGTCGGAGCGCACCGCCCGTACGAAGCGATGCTGAATGATACAGAGCAGGAGATCACTTTCAATCTGGAGATCGGCAACCGTAATCTGATCGTGCCTTATCTGTCAGAAGAACAACGGAACTGGCCGGAGGTAGCGGCAGGTCTGCGGACCATCGGCGAGAAGTGCCAGGCTGCCGGTGCTGTTCTGTCTTATCATAATCATGATTTTGAATTCACGGAGAAGGTTGACGGCCAGCCAGCCTTTGATTATCTGTTCGAAGCGGTGCCTGCTGAGCAGCTTCAAGTGGAGATGGATACATGCTGGGTGTATTACGGCGGATATGATCCGGCAGAATATATCCGTAAGTACGCAGGACGCCTGCCGATCATCCACCTCAAGGATCTGAAGAAGAAAGAAGACGGCTCACCGGAGACCGTAGTACTCGGCGAAGGTGAAGTGGATCTGGCTGCGATCATTGAAGCAGCAGCTGCGGCTGGTGTGGAATGGGCAGTGGTAGAGCAGGACTTCTGCAGCCGCTCGCCGCTTGGTAGTGTGGCTGACAGCTTGAACTGGATCAAAACATATGAGAATCAAGGAGGAAGTATTCATGTCTAACAAACTCAAAATTGCTATTATCGGTTGCGGTGGTATCGCAAACGGCAAACATATGCCAAGCCTTGCCCGTCAGGAGGATGCCGAAATGGTGGCATTCTGTGATATCGTGGAAGAACGTGCCCAGGAGGCTGCCAAGACCTACGGCTGCGAAGGCGCTGCTGTATTTACCGATTTCCGGGAGCTGCTGGCAACGGGCGGATTCGATATCGTGCATGTCTGCACGCCGAATGACAGCCACTCCGAGATTACGGTTGCTGCACTGGAAGCCGGCAATCACGTGCTGTGTGAGAAGCCGATGGCCAAGACTACTGCACAGGCCAAGGAAATGCTGGATGCCGCCAAGCGTACAGGCAAGAAATTGTCCATCGCCTATCAGAACCGTTTCCGCGCAGACAGTGAATATCTGAAGGGGCTGTGTGAAGAAGGGGAGCTTGGCGATATCTATTACGGTAAGGCTATTGCGCTTCGCCGCCGCGCGGTTCCAACCTGGGGTGTGTTCCTGGATGAAGAGAAGCAGGGCGGAGGACCGCTGATCGATATCGGTACCCATGCGCTGGATCTGACACTCTGGCTGATGAATAACTACAAACCGCGTATGGTCGTAGGCTCTACTTTCCATAAGCTGGGCCAGAAGAAGAATGCCGCGAATGCCTTCGGTCCTTGGGACCCTGAGCAATTCAAGGTTGAAGATTCCGCCTTCGGCTTCATTACAATGGAGAACGGTGCTACAATTGTACTTGAATCCAGCTGGGCGCTGAACGTATCTGAATTCGGTGAAGCGAAGACCATGCTTGCCGGAACGGAAGGCGGAGCAGATATGAAGGACGGGCTGCGTCTGAACGGCGAACGTGCCGGCCGCCTGTATGAGACCAAGGTGGACCTGTCCTCCGGCGGTGTCGCCTTCTACAGCGGAGCTGCGGAGAATGAAGCAGACCGTGAAGCCCGTCTGTGGCTGGAAGCCGTAAGAGAAGATAAGGACCCGGTGGTTCTGCCGGAGCAGGCCTTCGTAGTTACCCAGATTCTTGAAGCAGTGTATGAATCAGCACGTACCGGACGCGCCGTATATTTCGACGGAAGTTCTGACAACTAAGAGCATCTCCGGGTCACGCGACTATTTAGAGAAACAGGAGTGGAATCCATGAGTTCAATCAAACATACTGTAGCCATCATTGGTTACGGCGGAATGGGGAGCTACCATACCCAATTAATCAAAGAGAGTGACCGGGTGGTAGTAACCGGTGCCTTCGATCTGCTGGAGAACCGGCGCACCTTGGCTGAGGAAGCAGGCTACACCGCGTATTCCAGCTATGAAGAAGTGCTGGCAGATCCGGCTGTGGACATCGTTCTGATCGCTACACCGAATGATGTCCACAAGGACATCGCCCTTCAGGCTTTTCAGGCAGGCAAGCATGTAGTCTGTGAGAAGCCGGTGGCCATGTCCTCGGCTGAATTCATCGAGATGCAGGCTGCTGCGGAGGCGGCCGGACGGGTGCTGATGGTGCACCAGAACAGACGCTGGGATGAGGACTTCCGCGTGATCAGGGAGATGTATGAGCAGGGGACGATTGGATCACTCTTTCAGATTGAATCCCGGGTGCACGGTGCCAACGGAATTCCCGGCGACTGGCGCCATGTGAAGGAGCAAGGCGGCGGGATGCTGCTGGACTGGGGCGTGCATCTGCTGGATCAGCTGTTGTTCATGATTGACAGCAAGGTGAGCAGTGTCAGCAGCAGTCTGAGCTTTGTCCTCGGCAATAACGTGGATGACGGCTTCGATGCAGTGCTGCAGTTCGAGAATGGCATCAGAGCCATCGTGGAGGTAGGGACAACCAACTTCATCACGATGCCAAGATGGTATGTGAAGGGCACCGGGGGAACCGCTATTATTGAAGACTGGTCACTGAGAGGCAGAATTGTAGCCCCCAACCACGAATCGGAAAAGATTGAACCGACACCGATCCGCGCAGGTGTAGGCTTGACCAAGACAATGGCCCCGCCTTCAGAAGGTTCAACAGTCCTTGAAGATCTGCCTGCGGCATTAGAGATGCCCTCCAGCTTCTATGATAATCTGGCCGCTGTCATCGAAGGCACGGCGGAGCCGGTTGTCAAGAATGCCGAGGTGCTTCGTGTGCTGAGACTAATTGAGGCGATCTTCGAAGCTGCAGAGCGTAATGAGACTGTTAAGAATTTCGATATCTACGGAGCTTAAGCAGGCTCCAATACGACCCTAGGAGAGGTGGAATCTGCAAATGAAACTTGGAGTATTTATGGTGTTGTTCGGCGGCCGTAAGCTGGAGGATGCACTGGATTATGTGGTCTCCAAAGGACTTAAGGCTGTTGAGATCGGTACCGGAGGGTATCCCGGGAACAGCCATTGCAATCCCAAGGAGCTGCTGGAGAATGAAGCGGCCCTTCAGGAATTCAAGCAGCAAATTGAATCCCGCGGCTTGATCATCAGCGCGCTAAGCTGCCACGGCAACCCGCTGCACCCGCAGAAGGAGCTGGCAGACAAGGATCATGAGGTGTTTGTAGACACCGTGAAGCTTGCACAGAAGCTGGGCGTCAAGGTTGTGAATACCTTCTCCGGCTGTCCGGGCGATCATGAAGGCGCGAAATATCCGAACTGGCCGGTTGCCCCATGGCCGAATGATTACCAGGAGATTCTGGCCTGGCAGTGGGAGAACAAGGTCATTCCTTATTGGACAGAGCAGGCGGCCTTCGCTACTGCACATGATGTGAAGATTGGTCTTGAGCTGCACGGAGGCTTCTCGGTACACACTCCGGCCACTCTGCTGAGATTAAGAAAAGCTGCCGGGGATGCCATTGGGGCGAACCTTGACCCGAGTCATATGTGGTGGCAGGGAATTGATCCGGTACAGGCCATTCATATTCTCGGCCGTGAAGGCGCTATCCATCACTTCCATGCGAAGGATACCGTTATTGATCCGGTGAACGTCAACAAGTATGGCCTGACGGACATGCAGTCTTATGCGAACATGCTGGACCGCGCCTGGCAGTTCCGATCCGTAGGTTACGGACACGATGTCAAGGTCTGGGCAGATATGATGAGCGCACTGCGTCTGGTAGGCTACGACTTTGTAGTCAGTATCGAGCATGAAGACGGCTTGATGTCGATTGAAGAGGGCTTCTCCAAAGCGGTTGACAATCTCAAGCAGGTGCTGATCGAAGAGCCGCTGTCTGAGATGTGGTGGGTCTAACCGGTGGAGAGCTTCACTAAAGTCCAATTGAACGACTGGCAGCTGAGTCTATTGACTGCTGCAGCCTTTGGCACAGATGTACAGATCGTTAGCAGCAGGGAGCTGACCGGTGGATTCTTTAATACGGCCTATGATCTGGAGTTAAGCGATGGCCGCTCGGTCATTCTTAAGGTAGCTCCGGACCCGGAGACAGAGACTCTTAGCTACGAGAAGGATATCATGCGTGCTGAGGTGGAGGCTCTCCGGCTGGTACGTGCTGCTGGCGGTGTGCCTGTGCCGGAAGTGTACAGCTATGACGACAGTCTGCAGCTGGTTCCGTGTCCTTATTTTTTCATGGAGAAGATTGAAGGACAGCCGTATAACGAGGTGAAGGAGAGTCTCACCGAGGAACAACGGTATTCCATTGAATTCGAGCTGGGCCGGTACCAGCGGAGAATCAATGCGATTGAAGGGCCAGCCTTCGGGCTGTTCGGCAAAGAGCCTGACGGGAGCGGACTCACCTGGAGGGAGACCTTCAAGTCTATGCTGCTGAATGTGCTTCAGGATGCGGTCAGACTGGAGGCACGGCTACCGGCTGGTCAGCAGGAAATAGAGCAGGTGGTGGAGCTGTATCTGCCAGCCCTGGATGAAGTGACGCAGCCGCGGCTGGTACACTGGGATCTGTGGGGCGGCAACCTTTTTGTACAGGATGGGGTAATCGTATCGATTATTGACTGGGAGCGGGCGATGTGGGGCGATGTGCTGCTGGAGTATTATTTCCGGCATTTCGAGAGCTCGGCAGCGTTCTATGAAGGGTATGGGTCGGCTTTTGCCAGCCGGAATGAAATTCTGCGCAAGCAGCTATATGACCTGTATCTGGATCTGATCCTAGTGATCGAATGTTACTCACGCCAGTATAAGGATGAGAATCATATTAACTGGGTGCACGATAATCTTGCGGAATCCTGGACACGGTTCACAGCTTTGGTACTATAGCATACTCATAAGGCCGGTTCTCTTTCTGAGATCCGGCCTTAAGGCCTGTTCATCCTCAGTAACTGTTGCGGATGGTAACTACCGGATTGATATCAGCTTCATAGTCAACGCCGCCGGATTCGAAGCCGAACAACTGGAAGAACTCGCGTCTGTAACCGGCCAGATCGGAATATTCGTAGACATTCTCCGTGCGTAGCATGGGCCATATCCGGTCCACTTCTGTCTGCACGGCATGGCTCATCTCATGGTCATCTATCCGGATACGCCCTTGTGTATCTAACGGAGTCCCTTCCGGGTTGTACAGGAAACCGGTATACAGCCGGTAGGCTTGCTCAATGCAGCCTTCGTGCACTCCCTGTTCTTTCATGACCTTGTAGAGGACTGAGATGTATAGCGGAACTACAGGAAGCGCCGAGCTGGACTGGGTCACCAGACCCTTGCTGACTGCTACATAAGCGCGGCCGCCCGTTCGTGATAATTCTGCATTCAGCTGCAAGGCTGTGGCTTCCAGATGATCTTTAGCCCGGCCAATCGTGCCGTCGCGGTAGATAGCCTGTGTTATCTCTGGACCTACATAGGAGAAGGCGAGGGTAACCGCATCTGCTGCCAGAACGCCGGACTCCCGGAGCGCTTCAATCCATAGCTGCCAGTCCTCCCCGCCCATCACATGAACTGTATCATCGATTTCAGCTTCGATAGCTGGTTCAATCTGTACGGTACTTAGTTCTCCGGTATGGAAATTGACCGTTGTATTGGTATAAGGGTTGACGATGGGCTTCAGCACAGATTGATGAACTTCTCCGGTCTGCGGGTCTGTTCTGCGCGCCGAGGCTACACTGTAGATGACCAGGTCAACCTGTCCAAGCTCGCTGTGGATCAACTCGATGGTCCGTTCTTTCGTCTCAGCGGTAAAAGCGTCCCCGCACACGCTATAAGAGCGCAGGCCCGCTGTGTGGGCCATTTCCTCAAACGCTGCGGAATTATACCAGCCTGCGGAAGCAGTCCGGGTCTCGCTGGCTGTACTCGGCCTATAGACACCTACAGTGGCTGCTCCTGCACCGAAGGCTGCTGCAATTCGTGCGGCAAGCCCATAACCGGTTGAAGCGCCGATAACGAGCACATTGCGGGGACCGGCAAACCTTCCTTGGTTCTTTACATAGGTCACTTGCTCCTGTACCTGCTGTGCACAGCCTGCCGGGTGGGCAGTCGTGCAGATGAACCCGCGGGTTCTCGGTTTTATGATCATTTGAGTAGTTACCTCGCTTTCATCGGTGTTTGGTGGTTGCAGGGATTGCTGAAATAAACATACCAGATGACGACTTTCTTTGGCAAAGGGAGGGATGTAAGGATGATGAGCTTTCTTCAATTACATATTGACCTAACAAGCTTGCTATGGCTGCTGCCTGTCTGCTTTATGTTTCATGATTTTGAAGAAATTCTTACAGTTGAGGCATGGGGAAAGAAGCGCGGACAGTCTGTTACCTCATCAGTTTCCCCCGCTTTGCGAAAGCGTATTGCGCCAATGATGGGCGTAACCACCAGGAATTTTGCTATGGATGTGCTCTTCGTGTATATTCTCATAGTAGGGGTAACCTTCGTTGCGGTATTTTTAGAGTTCTACTGGCCCTACTTAGCAGTCCTCGCTGTGTTTCTGCTGCATGTCTTCACACATTTGGCACAAACTATTGTTCTGAAGCTGTACACCCCGGGTGTAGTGACAGCGGTGCTTATAGCATTTCCGTATTCTTTGTATGCTTTTTACCGCCTGCTGCATGATGGTGTTGTTAGTGAAGCTGACATGGGGTGGTCACTGCTGCTCATGTTGATTCTAACACCGCCGCTTGTATGGGGGTTGATGAAGAAGAGGACAAGGCATAAGCAGAGCCAGGAATGATGATTGTTGACGGTGACGTTTTCAGAAAAATCTTGACGTAAGCCCCTAAAGATAGATAAAATAATAGTATTGCGTGTTTTTTGGAATCACTATCATAACTTGAAAAGAAACAGAGAGGGTGACAGGATGGAGCGCCTTTTAGAGGTAAAAGACCTGGCTATATCATTCAGAACACGCGGAGGAGAAGTTCAAGCAATCCGTGGTGTCAGCTTTCATGTAAATAAAGGGGAGACACTGGCGATTGTTGGCGAATCCGGTTCCGGTAAGAGCGTAACCTCGCAAGCCGTCATGAAGCTGGTTCCTCAGCCTGCGGGCGAATATAAGCGTGGACAGATTCTGTTCGATGGACAAGATCTGATCGGCAAGAATGAGAAGCAGATGCAAAAAATCCGCGGCAAAGAAATCGGAATGATCTTCCAGGATCCGATGACTTCACTCAACCCGATGATGAAGGTTGGCCGGCAGATTACGGAAGTGCTGTTCAAGCACGAGAAGATCACGAAGGATGCTGCCTACAAACGTGGTGTTGAATTGCTTAATCTGGTAGGGATTCCGTCACCGGAACGCCGTTTCCAGCAGTATCCGCATGAATTCAGCGGCGGGATGCGCCAACGTGTTGTAATTGCTATGGCACTGGCTGCTAACCCTAAGCTCCTGATTGCCGATGAACCGACAACCGCGCTTGACGTAACTATTCAGGCACAGATCCTTGATCTGATGAAGGACCTGCAGAAGAAGATTGATACAGCGATCATTTTCATCACCCATGACCTTGGGGTTGTGGCGAGAATGGCTGATCGTGTAGCTGTTATGTATGCCGGTCAGATCGTTGAAATGGGTACCGCAGAAGAGATCTTCTACGATCCAAGACATCCGTACACATGGGGCCTGCTGGCTTCCATGCCAAGTCTGGAGAGCAAAGGCTCGATGCTTACAGCTATCCCGGGCACACCTCCCGACCTGATTAAGCCTCCTAAGGGAGATGCCTTTGCCCTGCGCAGCACGTATGCAATGGCAATCGACATGGAGAAGGAACCGCCAATGTACAAGGTATCGGACTCCCACCTTGTGAAGTCCTGGCTGATGCATCCGATGGCACCAGCGGTAGAGCCGCCGGATGTCGTGAAGAAGCAGCGTCGAGTGTTGAGCAATGCTTATCCAGAGCCAGTACTTGTCGGCAATAGCAGCGATTACTAAGTTTAAATGATTAGATTAGCGTCAGGCCTTCATGGGCCTGGCGTTTTTTTGTGGTTATGGGAGATTATATTTCATATAAACCTAAAACAAAACTAACTAATATAAATAAAAGTATTGACTAAATCTTATTTGGGCAGCAAAATGTAAGGGTATACATAGGGAGGTAATGATGAGATGAGAAAAAGATCCTTAACGGCATTGATATCCTTATCTCTGCTGTCGGCATGCAGTGGAGGGAATCCGGAAGGGCCGCCGGAGTTCGGGAATGTATCTGTACACGATCCCTCTGTGATTAAGGTGGAGGATACGTATTACGTGTTCGGTTCGCATCTGGCCTCGGCCAAATCCAAGGACCTGATGTCGTGGACGCAGATTTCTTCCGGCGTGACGGATGATAACGTACTGATACCGAATGTAACGGAGGAGCTTAGCGAGACGCTTAGCTGGGCCCAGTCGGATACGCTGTGGGCACCGGATGTCATTCAATTGGCCGACGGCAAGTTCTACATGTATTACGATGCCTGTAAGGGGGATTCTCCGCTGTCCGCGCTTGGCATTGCTGTAGCCGATGAGATAGAAGGTCCTTACAAGAATAAAGGCATTATTCTGAAGTCGGGAATGTCCGGCATCGGGGATGATGGAGAGGTCTACGATTCCACGGAGAAGCCGAATGTGGTGGACCCTGATGTGTTTTGGGATAAGGAAGGCAAGCTGTGGATGGTCTACGGCTCCTACTCCGGTGGTATCTTCATCTTGGAGCTTAACCCGGCTACGGGCTTCCCGCTGGAGGGCCAGGGCTACGGCAAGAAGCTGCTAGGAGGGAATCATGCGCGGATTGAAGGGCCGTATATGCTATACAGCCCGGAGACCGGCTATTACTACCTGTTCCTCTCCTACGGCGGGCTTGATGCGAATGGCGGTTATAATATCCGTGTCGCCCGTTCCAAGCATCCGGCTGGCCCGTTCGAGGACTCGGAAGGCAAGGCTATGCTGGACGCGCAAGGGACGCCTGGGGTATTGTTCGATGATCCGGCCTACGCACCTTACGGCGTGAAGCTGATGGGGAATCATGAATTTGTGAATACAGCTGAAGAAGCCGCCGGATCAGGTACAGGCTATGTCTCCCCGGGACATAATTCGGCGTACTATGATGAGAAGAGCGGGCAGTATTATCTGATCTTCCACACGCGGTTCCCGGGTCTCGGGGAGCAGCATGAGGTTCGGGTTCACCAGATGTTCATGAATGAAGCAGGCTGGCCAGTTGTCGCACCCCACCGTTACGGCGGCGAGAAGATAGGCAATTACACGGCCAAGGAGGTAACGGGTGCCTACAAGCTGGTGAACCACGGCAAGGAGATTACGGCTGAGCTGGCGGAGTCGCAGTTGGTGGAGCTGAACACAGACGGCACGATAAGCGGGGCAGTAACAGGTACATGGGCCTTGAGCAATGATCATATGGCGAAGCTGACCATAGAGGGTGTAGAGTATAGCGGGGTGTTCCTGCGGGAATGGAATGAAGCGGCCTCAAGCGAGGTAATGACCTTCACGGTACTTTCAGCGGAAGGCGTTGCAGTCTGGGGAAGCCATGTGTCACCGGAGAAAAAGTAACCTGATCCTGCGGGCATTCAAGTCATAGCCGACATCATACACTTAACCATTACAAACAGCGGGTCTCCCTTAGAATGGGTGATCCGCTGTTTGCTGTTCATAGGCATTAGCTGCGATTACGCTTCATACTTGCGCAGAACGATTACAGCATTGTGGCCGCCGAAGCCAAAGGAATTGGAAATCCCTATCTTCAGGTCCGCTTGACGGGCTACGTTAGGGACATAATCCAGATCGCAGGATTCGTCCGGCTGCTCCAGATTAATTGTTGGCGGGATCAGCCCTTCCTGCAGGCTAAGCAGCAGGGCAATGGCTTCCAGACCACCGGCTGCGCCAAGGGCATGACCGGTCATCGATTTGTTCGCCGTGACCGGAATCCGGTAGGCCTGCTCGCCGAATAGCTTCTTAATCGCCAGGGTCTCCGAAAGGTCTCCGACCATCGTGCTGGTCGCGTGTGCGCTAATGACATCTACCTCCCCGGGACTGATGCCAGCCTCGCTGAGTGCCAGCTTCATTGCCTGGTAGGCTCCTATCCCCTCAGGATGAGTGGCTACCATATGATAAGCATCCGAGCTGGCGCCATATCCGGTGACCTCGCCATAGATGACGGCATCTCTGCGCAGGGCATGGGAGAGGGACTCCAGGATGACAATAGCTCCGCCCTCCGCGATGACAAACCCGTCCCTGTTCCGGTCAAAAGGCCGGCTGGCCCCCTGCGGGTCCCCGTTCCGGGTAGACAAGGCGGTCGCATTGCCGAAGCTGGCCAGGGCAATCTCGGTCACCGCCGCTTCCGCACCTCCGGCGATGATCACATCGGCCCCGCCGTAACGGATCAGGCGGAAGGCTTCGCCAATAGCCGTATTCCCGATGGAACAGGCGGTCACCGGCGAGAGTGTCGGCCCCTGTGCCCCGAGCTTGATGCTGATCATCGCTGCCGCCATGTTGGAGATCAGCATCGGGATCAGGGTAGGGCTTACGCGCTCCGGTCCCCGGGACCGCAGCAGCTCACCCTGGTCCATTAACGTCTGGATACCGCCTACGCCGGAGCCTACATAGACGCCCAGCCGCTCCCTGTCCAGCTGCTCAAGCCGGAGACCGGAGTGCGCCCAGGCCTCCTCTGCAGCGGCAAGCGCGAACTGGCTGAACCGGTCCATCCGCCGGGCTTCCTTGCGGCCGAATCTGGCATCCGGGTCGAAGGCCTGCACCGAGCCGGCAATCTTGGTTTTGAAATGGGTGGTATCAAAAGAATCAATCAGCCTAATCCCCGATTCTCCTGCCGTAAGGCGGCTCCAAAACTGCTCCACAGTATTGCCAAGCGGGGAGATGACACCCATTCCTGTAATTACGACACGTTCCATCTGCTATTCCTCCTGTTATTCTGAATAAGCTTATTTTTTCATGTTGCTTATCCTATTACAAGTTGTAGTTTATACTAGTATAATTACTACTACACTAACAGGCAGACGAACTGTATGACAGGAGGAAGCATGATGTCCAATCAGAACAGGCTTCAAGCATTATCGGAATTCCTGAAAGCAAGACGCGCGGCCATTACCCCGGCATCAGCGGGGCTCCCGGAGGGCACCAGGAGGCGGACGCCCGGGCTCCGGCGCGAGGAAGTGGCGCAGCTCTCCGGAGTAAGCAGCACCTGGTATACCTGGCTGGAGCAGGGGCGTGATATTAAGGTATCTCCATCCGTTCTTGATTGTATTGCCGCAGCACTTCAGCTGACGAAGGATGAGCGGAGTTACTTGTTCGCTCTGGCGCTGGAGAACGGACCGGGAGTAGCAGACTATACCCAAGAAGAGCCTTCGGTGATTCATCCGTCCCTGCAGAAGATATTGCAGGAGCTGAAGACCTGCCCGACAATCATCTCGGACCGGCACTGCGGCATTGTCGGCTGGAATGAGGCAGCGGCGCATGTGTTTCTTGATTTCGCCAAGCTGGCTCCGCAGCAGCGCAATATGATCTCACTGCTGTTCGAGCGCAAGGAGTTCAGGCGGCTGGCGGTGAATTGGGAGCAGTTCGTCCGGGGTTACTTATCGATTTTCCGAGCCTATTACGGGCAATACCTGGAGGACCGCTGGTACGATGAATTCATCGCGGAGATGAAGGAACGGCATCCGGAATTCTATCATTTATGGGAAGAGAGCCGGGTCAGCTCCGCACCGGATGTTGTACTCGAATTCCGGCATGCCAAAGCCGGAAAAATGCTGTTCCATCTTACCTCCCTCCAAGTGCAAGGTGCAGCGGATCTGCGCTGCAGCATCTACACGCCAGCGGGTGAATCGGGTACAGAAGCCAAACTGAAGCAGCTCATGGAGCTTAAGTGAGGTAGGTGATAGATTTTTCTTATGGATTCATAAAAAACTATAAATATGCAATATAGATTTTGCAGTTTATACTCCTAATATGATGAATTTCTTCCTGCGGGGATCGGAAAAGGGGTAAAGATATAATGGCTAAAGTAACGGGATTAGAAGGCGTAGTTGCCGGAGAGACAGCAATTGGATTAGTAGATGGAGAGAAAGGGTATCTGGTATACCGCGGATATTGGGCCAAAGAGCTTGCGGTGAGCAAGAGCTATGAGGAAGCCGCTTATTTGCTCTGGAATGGACACCTGCCTGATGCGGAGGAGCTGGCGCAGCTCAAGGCGCAAATGGCAGTGGAGAGGGCGATTCCTGAATATCTCTGCAAGATGCTTGATCTGTATCCGGCTTCTGTCCCGCTGATGCTGGTATTACAAAGTGCAGTGGCTGCGCTTGGGGATGAGGAGAACGCTACCTGGCCGCCCACACTGAAGCAGGCCGTGCGGCTGACGGCAATGCTTCCGGCGATCATAGCTTACAGGTACCGCAGCCTTCAGGGCTTGCCGCCGCTGAAATCGCTTCCTGAGCTTGGCCATGCCGCGAATTATCTGTATCTGCTCACAGGCAAGCTGCCGGAGGAGGCTCATGTGCGGGCGATCAACGCCTATATGATCCTTTGCATGGAGCATGGCATGAATGCCTCGACCTTCGCCGGGCGGGTGGTGCTGTCCACGGAATCGGATCTATGTGCGGCTGTAGCCGGATCAATCGGGGCCATGAAGGGTCCACTGCATGGCGGTGCGCCGTTTGAAGTGATATCGATGCTGGAGGAGATTGGGACGAAGGAACGCGCAGAGCCTTGGCTGAGAGGGAAGCTTGAGGCAGGGGAGAAGCTGATGGGCTTCGGGCACCGGATCTACAAGACTAAGGACCCGCGGGCTGAAGCGCTGCAGATTGCGACGCTTACGATGATTGGCAAGGACGCCTACTTTGATCTTGCGCTTCATGTGGAGGCTACAGCGGTTGCGCTGCTGGAGGAATACAAGCCGGGCCGCCGCCTGTTCACCAATGTTGAGTTCTATGCTGCGGCTATTTTGAAGGCGCTGAAGCTGGCGCCGGAGATCTTCACGCCTACATTCACGGCGGGAAGAATTGTCGGCTGGACGGCCCATTTACTGGAGCAGTCAGCCCATAACCGGATTTTCCGGCCACAATCTACTTATATCGGACCTATGCCAGAATCAGAGACAGTATGATAGCAACTGCTTCTCTATTGAACATGCAAAAGCACCCCCGGCCGTCTACCAGCCGGAGATGCTTAACAAGGGAATGTTAATGAGAGAGTATGAGGGGGATACTCTTACATTAGATTAGAAATCAGAGGTTGCCACTTCGATTGTGCCGAAGACTGCACCGGCAGCTGTGCTCAGAAGTCCTGCGACCAGCAGGGCATGAACGGATAAAGTGAGACTGTTAAATGCAGGGATCAAATAAGTGACCACTGGAGCGTTGACGCGGTAAATAACGAGATCCACAGGAAACCCGGAATTGTTGTTTACCGTCACAGCCGCGTTGATGCCACCTGCCAGATTTTCATAGTAAGATTTACCTACAGAAGCGGGCAGATTGAAGAATTGTTGCGGTAATAAGATAGCCATTGTAATGTCCTCCTTTTCCTTGTGATAGGATAGTATATTCGGCAAAACTATGATTGCTGTAACGTATGCCATGGGAGATTCACACATTTCAATAGGATACCTTCAGGTTCATAGAGACCCCGAATCTATGGTACACTGGATGTAATCTAGTGACTGGTAAGGGGAAATGACAACGATGAAGCTGGTGTCCTGGAATGTGAACGGTCTGAGAGCTTGTGTGAATAAAGGGTTTAACGAGTATTTCCGGGAGGTTGACGCAGATATCTTCTGTGTACAGGAGACGAAGCTCCAGGAGGGGCAGATTGTTCTGGATCATGGGGAGGAATATGCCGGGTACTGGAACTATGCACTCAAAAAAGGATATTCGGGTACGGCTGTATTTACCAGAATCAAGCCGCTATCCGTACGATATGGACTGGAGCAGGAGACGGAGGATGAGGGGCGGATTATCACCCTGGAATTCATGGATTTCTATCTAGTGAATGTGTATACGCCGAATGCCAAGCGCGATCTGTCGAGGCTGGACTACCGGATGGAGTGGGAGGACCGGTTCCGTGCCTATTTGCTGAAGCTGGATGAGCATAAACCGGTTGTCGTGTGCGGGGATCTGAATGTGGCGCATCAGGAGATTGACCTGAAGAATGCGAGATCGAACCGGGGGAATTCAGGCTTCACCGACGAAGAACGCGGCAAAATGACCACGCTGCTCGCAGCCGGCTTCGTGGATACCTTCAGATGGTTCTATCCTGAGCTGGAGGGTGCCTACAGCTGGTGGTCCTACATGCCTAAGGTTAGAGAGAAGAACGTGGGCTGGCGGATCGATTATTTTCTCGCTTCAGAGCGCTTAACCCCGCGTCTGCTGGACGCCGGAATTGAATGTAATGTTCTTGGCAGCGATCATTGCCCGGTGGTCCTCCATCTGGCGGATGCGGCGGAAGCATAGACAGAGTGTATATCTGTGATACAAGTGGAAACGGCTTTGCCGTCCTTTTTAAAGGACGGTATCGTTTCAGCGAGAAATATAAGGATAAGTTATTGCGTGAAACATATAAATTCTTATATTTTAAAAAGAGGCTGTATCCCGGAGTTCGGGATACGGCCTCTTTCAGTTGTAACGCGGTTGAGGGGCGGTTTGCCCGGTTATTCTGACGAGGTGCCTGGCTCCAGCACCGGCGGCCGCCGGTGCTTCGTGGCTTGTTCGTAACTATAAGCAATCCCTAGCAGCATAGTTTCACTATGGGCTGAAGCACAGAAGGTGATACCCTGCGGTCCCTTGGTAAGATAGCCGCCTGGTGCAACAATACCCGAGTAGGTGTACCCGGCAGGAACTGTAATCAGCGGATAACCCGCTCTCGCCGCTACTTCACATCCGTGATCTCCAGGGAACAGGAGCGCATCCAGACCGTAATGCTCCAGGGCATAATCGATTCCCTGACTACCGGCTAGTGAACGGGAAGAATGCAGCTGCTCCAGATATTCCTGCTCTGTAATATCATCCCCGGAGGTGTTCAGCCATTCCAGTGTTCCCTGGCCGTATTTCAGTGCCTGTTCGCTATGCTGCTGATTGAAATCTATCAGCTCCTGCAGGGAATGCACAGGAGCGGATTCCGGCAGGCTTCCCAGATAGCGGTTCAATCCAGGCTTGAATTCATATTGCAGAATCGTAGCCTTCCATTCCGCATCCTGACAGGGGAGCTCTACGGGGTCAATAATTTCTGCCCCCAGCTCTCTCAGGACCAATATGGCAGATTCCATAATCTTAAGAGCTTCACTATCCAGATCTTTATAATAGAATCGCGGAATTCCGATTCGCGTGTTTCTTACCGCATCCGGCTCCAGACCTGTCGAATAATCCAGTATAACAGAGGAAGAAGAGTCAGCATTCCCGGCCAATACATTAAGCAGGAGTGCAGCGTCTTTGACCGTTCTGGCCATTGGACCGGCGCTGTCCTGGCTGCCGATTCCCGGTATAATGCCCTGGTTGCTGACCAGTCCCCAGGTAGGCTTAAGGCCGACCAGGGAGTTATGGGCCGCCGGACTGATGATGGAGCCGGAGGTCTCCGTACCTACGGCGACGGTGACAAGGTTAGCGGCAACTGCCGCCGCACTTCCCGAACTTGATCCGCCAATGAACAGCTCCCCCGGGCCGTAAGGGCCCAGTACAAGACCACCGCGCGAGCTGTATCCGGCCCACATCGCCGGCGACATGAAGTTGGCCCATTCGGTCATATTGGCTTTGCCCAGTATCACTGCCCCGGCTGTCCTTAGCCGAGTGATAAGCTCAGCATCTTCTGCTGCTATGCACTCTGCAAGCGCCAAGGCTCCTGCACTGGTGTGCAGCTGATCTGCTGTACTGATGTTATCTTTGACCAGGACTGGAATGCCGTGCATCGGTCCCCTGCTACCCTGATCCCTTCGTTCCTGATCGAGCCTTGCAGCAATCGCAAGAGCCTCTGGATTCACCTCCAATACGGAGCGGAGGAGACCATCTAACCGGTTGATTCTTTCCAAATACCAGCCTGCCAGCATCTCGGAGGTTAGGCTTCCTTGTGCCATTTGCTCCTGAATGCTGGTGATGTCTGCTTCTATTAACCAATCATGCTCATCTGGCGCAGATGAGATAAGGGTGGAATCGTTCTTATACATTAGAGTGTTGCACCTCTATTCATTGTTTACTGTCTTATTTAGGGTCTCGCTTGCCGCTGCCTGATGCCGTTTCGGCCATGTGATTACATTGTGGGTTCTGCTAATCTCTTCATAGATGAGCGGACGCTCACGCTTAATCAACCGCAGCACCAGATGGATGAAGAAGGCCAAATCAGCCAATAGGATGACTATTTTCACTACAGTAGCCAGCGCTGTGCCGATAGAGATGAAGAAGGAGGAGTCAGGCATAAGGGAATTCATTCCGCCTAAGACGCCATAGAGTAATCCATATCGTGCCCATACCCTCCAGGGTCTGGCTAGGCCGCCGTCTTCACTCCTTAGCCGGATACGTACAACCCATTTGCCGAAGGTGCGTCCGCCTGTGAACAGAGGAATGCTCAGGAAATACACCATACTAACTGCCCACCACGAAATACTCAGAGAGAGCAAATTAAGAAGGATGGTTACCGCGAGCAGCAGGATAGAATCCAGCAGGAAAGCAAGGGCGCGGCGGGTGTAGGTCACTTTTTTGGCGGAAAGGTCCTCTTGGCTGTCAAGCTTCTCAATCCTCGGCAGCAGGCCGGAGATCCATAGGGATATCTTGAAGCCCACAATGCCGCCCAGCGTATTCGTGATCATGTCATCGACATCGAAGATCCGGTAAGGATGATCGAAGAAGCCGTAAATGCCGGTAATCTGTGTAATCTCGAACAACAGCGACAGCGCAAAGGACAGGATAATGCACACCACCCAGCGCGTGCGGAAGTAGTAGCCCAGGAACATACCGAAGGGTACGGTCAGTAGAACATTGAAGGCTGCCAGCAGAAAATCCGCTCCGGTCAGCACATTAAGGTAGCTGGAAGGGTCGCTGCGCGTAATTGGCGTATTGTGCAGAATATCCTGGATGAACTGTAGCGGTACAAGCTGGATCATACTCCCGGAGGGGGCTGCATTGTGCCTGGAATCAGGCAAGGGCAGAAGGACCAGGAAGAACGCATTAAGCAGGTACAGCAGCAGCAGATACAGCATCAAGGCCCGGATTTTATTGATATAGCCGTGCCGGCGGTATTGCACAATCAGGAACGGTAAGGTGAAGAATAGCGCCGCAACCGGAAAGGCCATGAATGCGTAGGAAATCGGGAATAGATAAGTCTGGAACATGGGTTCACCTGCTGTCTGGTTTTTGAAAATACAAGAAGTTATAACTTGTCACATCGACTCCATTATAGAATTAAACATAAACCGTCTCAACAGAATTAATCATTCTAACCGTTCTTTCCTGCATAGACATGTTAGGAGAGGAGCGTGAGCACTGTATGGAAAAGAAGGTTCAACAGTATTATAAGCTCAAGGTGAAGCAGAAGGAGCTGGAAAAGGAGCTGGCCGGACTCCGGCAGGAGATCCTTGCCCACGTTAATGAAGCGGGGCAGACCGAAGCGGTGTTCGGCAGCTACAAGGTCAAGCTGGTCACGCAGAACCGCAAGGAATATGATGACGACAAGCTCTATCAGACCCTGTCCGACCCCGAGCTGTGGAGGCTCCTCTCCCGGGCTGATCCGGCCAAGGTGGCCAGCCTGACGAAGCTGAAAGTGATTGCGGAAGAGAAAATCGCCCATACGTTTGATGTGAAGACCATTCAGTTGCTGCAGGTGGATAAGCAGTAGAGGAAGCGCTGCCGGAAGCGGGAGAAGTTACGCCATGCTCAGCTTCCGGTTGTACATAGATCATAGAGTACGTGCCATCTTCCCGGTCTTCCGCTATACTTATACAGAGACAGAGAAGATATGGAGGAAGAGATGAAATGAAGGATTTTGAGCAGATGCTGGAGAAATACGCAGAGCTGGTAGTCAAGGTCGGTGTGAATGTGCAGCCGGGACAAGTGCTGATGGTTCACGCCCCGCTGGAGACAGCGGAGCTTACCCGGCTGATTGTAGGCAAGGCTTATGACGCTGGAGCGAAATACGTGCTTGTGGACTGGGACGATGAAGCGGTCACACGCATCCGTTACGAGAAGGCTCCTGAGGAATCGTTCGGGTATTATCCGCAGTGGCATGCCGATATGCTGGAGGGATTCGCTGAAGAAGGCGGAGCTATATTACATATAAAAGTGCCGGATCCGGAATTATTCCGCGGGATCGATTCGGCCAAGGTCTCCACTGCCGTTAAAGCGGCTGCGGTTGCGCGCAAGAAGTACCAGGCCTACACCCGGAACAGCAGAATCAGCTGGTCGCTGATTAAGGCGCCGACACGTGCCTGGGCGGACAAGGTGTTCGCCGATCTGCAGGAGGAAGAGCGGATCGATGCGATGTGGGAAGCAGTCTTCCAGATGAACCGTGTGAACAGCGAAGACCCAGTGGCTGCCTGGCGTACTCATATCGGCGAGTTGAAGCAGAGCCAGGACCGTATGAACGAGAGGCGCTACAAAAGCCTGCACTACCGTGCCCCTGGAACGGATCTGCGTGTCGAGCTGCCGGAAGGCCATCTGTGGCGCGGCGGCGGCGGGGAGAATGCGAGTGGCGTTTATTTTGTAGCCAATATGCCTACAGAAGAGATCTACACGATGCCCCACCGCACCGGTGTGAATGGCACCGTCAAGAGTACGCTTCCGCTGAACCTGAACGGGCGGCTCGTCGACGGAATCACACTTACCTTCACAGACGGCAAGGTTACCGCCTATGACGCTGAATCCGGCCGTGAGCATCTGACCTCCCTGCTGGATACGGATGAAGGCGCCTCCTATCTCGGAGAAGTGGCCTTGGTGCCGTATGATTCACCGATCTCCCGGCTGAACAGAGTTTTCTACAACACTGGAATTGACGAGAATGCTTCCTGTCATTTCGCGCTGGGCAGCGCCTATCCGGTGAATATTGAAGGGGGCACCTCCATGACCAGCGAGGAACTGCTATCCAGAGGGGCCAACGTCAGCCTCACACATGTTGATTTCATGGTAGGCTCCGATGCGCTAGATATTGACGGAGAACTGGCTGACGGCACGATTGAGCCGGTGTTCCGTAAGGGGAATTGGGTACTCTAGGTGTAACCTATCTAGAAGTGAAATAATCTCCAGAACAAAATCGTCCTAACCGGATGAATAAGAATACCTTTACACGAGCACAACGTATGCTGTTTTTCACATATTGAGGCCGTGTGCCTGTTTGTGAACACAACATATGCTGTTTTTCACATACAATGAAGCCTGTGCTCGCCAGCACACCTTCTCCTCAGCAGCAAGAAGCTATAGCTTCCGATATTAAGAAAGGCCGCATCATTCCCGGCAGCGGGGATTGCGGCTTTTCTGTTGTTCGTGGAAGATATAAAATAATTGCCGCAGACTAAAACTGTTTGCATAACCTCTCCGTCTAATTCATGTAAAAGGGATGGAGAGGAGAGGGAGAGATGACGATGTCCGGGGCAGAGATGAAGCGGGTAACTGCCGCCGTGCCGCTTGAGGAGACGGATTGGGTCAAAGCGGTGATGGAGCATAGCGACCAGCTATACCATATTGCTTACAGTTATCTGGGCAACCGCAATGACGCACTGGAAGCGCTCCAGGAGACCACCTGCCGGGCCTGGATGAAACGGCGAACCCTGAAGGACCCCAGCGCGTTCAAAACCTGGCTGATCCGTATATTAATCTATGTCTGCATAGACGAGCAGCGCAGAAGAAAAAGGGCAGTCCCTACAGCGGCAGAGAATATGCAGGAGCCGGTTATGCGGACCAGTACGGATGCCATGGAAATGCAGTGGGCGCTCTCGCAGGTGAAGGTGAAATACCGCCATGTGCTGCTGCTCAAATATTATAATGATCTGACCCTGGCCGAGATCGCAGTCCTGCTGGGCAAGCCGGAAGGAACCGTCAAAACCTGGCAGCACAAAGGCCTGAAGCAGCTTAGGGAAATTATGAAGAACCGGGGTGAATGGAATGAACATTAGCAGAGTAGAGCAGGCGATGTTGTCCGATGCGACACGTATCCGTGAGGAGGTAAGGGGGGACTGTGGGGGGAATGAGGTCAGAGCGGCGGTTCAGGCAGGGATCGAGCGCGGACGCCGGAAAAGCTGGCAGGGCAGACTCCGCCAAGTCTCCTTCCTCGGAATAGCCGCAGCCGCAATTGCTGCAGTGATTCTGTTCTTCATCCCGGTCATTCATAATGCAGTACCCCGTGCTGCCGGACCTGCCGGAGAAGTGAATTGGGGCGGGCTGGAGATGTTCAAGCGGCTCTATTCCTTTGATTCAGAAGCGCCTACGCTGGATACGGCTATCCGGCACGGCTACATTCAGGAGATTGATAAAAGTGCAGCCAGCGGGAATTTCCGGATTACTTTGAATGCTGTAACGGCGGATGAGAACACAATCATCTTTTTGTATACAGCCAATGTCGCGGAAGGCCAGGAGATCTATAGTGTTAACAGTGCGATAATTAAGAATCTGTCAACCGGATATGATCTGGAGAACGGGGGCGGGGTTGGTGCCCATGCTAAAAACAATGGCTATGATGATAAGCGTATCTACTACGGAAGAGGTACCATCTACCTGGACCGGAGCAAGCCGTTCCCGGAGAAACTGGAAGCTAATTTCCAGATCTCCTCTATGGACAAGGGGAAAATGAAAGATCTGACGAAAGGTGTAAATGTAGCCGATGTGTATTATTCCCCGAGACTTAAGATCAGCTTCAAGCTGGACCCGAAATTCAAACAGCAACAGACAGTCATTGTCCAGCCGCAGGAAGACTTCATACTGGAGGGCGTTCAAGTGACGCTGGAGCAGGTTGAGCTCTCCCCGTTGATGATCCGTACTGTATTCAAAATCAAGAAGGAGACTGAGATTACGTGGCAGGACCGTCAAAAGGTATTTGGCGCTATACACGGGAATGAAATTCAGTCGAAAACCGGGTACGGAACGACCAAGATATGGTCACCCACAGGCACTGCAACCGATGAAGGCTATGAACGGATCTTCGGAAGCAATCTGCTCGATAAGCCAGAATCGATGAATATGATTATGAAGACAGGGACCGGCAAGAATACCAGAGACATTAACTTGCGCATTCTGCCGTGAACCCTTGTACGCGAAAAAGGCTGACTGTTGGTATATCCGGCGGGTCAGCCTTTTTGCGCTGCGGTCAGAGTGGTTCTCATCCCCCATTATGGAACCTGAAGGCAAGCTTATGGCCGTCAAAAGTCTCCCCGCTGCGCTCCGAATATTGGCCCTGCGTGTAGCGGGAGACCGTCTTGCGCCAAAAGCTCTGGCCGGTGATATTCTTCGCAGCCGGGTTGGTGAACAGCTCCCATTCGCCCCGGAATTGTTCAAACACCAGCACCGCCGCCTGTTCCGCGATTCCCGTCCCTCTGAAGGGCTGCAGCAGAAAGTAGTCGCTCACGAAATAATCGACGCCCTGCGCACAATATGGAGGGGTAGCAATCCGTGCGAAGCCTGCCGGCATCGAATGAGCTTGAATCAGAAAAGAGTACAGAATGCCCGGCTTGTCCCACCAAATATTCTGCACCTCATACTGATCTGCCAGCGTGCGGTATTCGTCCGTGTCCTCAAAGATGCCATGCCGGTTAGGCAGATGCCCCTCCACAAGTCCGTAATGACCTGAAAGATCATGCAGATAGAGCGGTAACATATTTTTGATAATATAGGCTTCATCCGGCCCGGTTAGCTTGATTGATATATTCATTGCCAGCCTGCTTTCTGTAATCATCTATAACGCTTACTCCCACTGTATACCGGAAATGAAGTCTCTTCATAGGCAAGTCTCTGTTATAAACTGAACTTTATCTATTCACATCTTAAAAAAGCCGGAACTTCCGATATCGGAAATTCCGGCTTATTCTCTCTGTATATTACTTCGCGGAGACCAGTGCTAAGTAGCTAACCGGACCAGTGGACAGCTTGATTTTGGTTTTGCCGTCATTGCTGTACCGGTATAGACAGTCGTTATCCAGACCGTTGATATAATACAAGCCGGGAATATTGTCTGTAATTACAGAGTAATCGGATTCTACACCGCTCAATTTAGTCAAGGATAAATCGGCATTCAGCAAGTAAGCATCGGCTGCGGTGAACAATACGGTGGTAAGCGCCGATCCGTTTCTAACCGTTCGGATATCTTGAATATTCGACAACGGCAGCGGCTTGGAGGAGATAATTTTGCCGTTAGCCAGCGTGCTGATGTAGGCTTTGCCTTTGGAATCTGCATAGACCAGCTTATTCGTGGCAATCTCGCTGATGCTGATCACACTGTTCTGGCTTAGCTGCAGGATCTTCCCGTTCTTATCCATCAGGAAGCCTTTGCCGGTATTATAGTCCAGCTCATCGCCGGTGGCGTCTACTTTAATGCCTTTGTTGAACAGAAAATAATGGTCGGACCAGGTACCGGCAATAGCGGCGTTGGATTCCAACGGATTATTGGGATTGGCTGCTTTGGGAGCTCCACCGCTTAGGGGGAGGGTATAGAGCAACATGGAGTTCAAAGAATACTCGGTTTCGGTGGGCTTGTTGTCAATCATAAGGTTAATAGTTGTAGCGTATGGATGATAAAATTTGCTCTTCTGTATAGCTCCACTGGCAATCCACTGAATGACCCCGCTCCCGTCGCGGGACCTCGAAGCAACCCAGGTAGTGTTGTTCTTCAGTGCATTATAGTAGATCCGCCCGCTTAAGACGTCGAAGGTCCGGAAATTCACATCGGCATTGTCTGCTATCAGGGTAAGCTGTGAATCATCGTCAGCGTCGGCCAAGGTACGGTAGATGTGGCCTGTATCATCAAGGAAGTACAGATAGGGACCGTCGAACAGGTAAAAGAGGATGTTCCGGTCCCCGAGGAAGTTAGTAATTAAAGCATCAGGATCGCTGAGGGACAGACGCTGTATCCCCATAGCGCCATCATAGTAAAAATACAGATATTTGCCGGTCGAGTCTAATCCGTTGCCGTCATAGTTCTCTGCGATCTTCTGTGTCTCACTTCCATCTGTCGTTACACGATATAGAACATCGTTAGAGACATAGTACACATATGATTTCGTAGAAGCAGCCGCTGCTGCCGTGTGTGACTGTCTGCCTCCCCCAACTGTACCGAGTGACGCCAGTAGCAGTACAAGCAGAAGGACGCCTGTTTTTCTGGATAGTAAGTGTAAAGCCTTCATAGTAATTCTCTCCTTCAGCCAATGTGATAAACATACGAACAAATACTGTTCTAATAAGATATCGGAGGAATCGGCAGTTTCAAATATACAGCTTAAGCCCTAAAAGGCTTGCACGAAAGAGAAAATGAACCGTTGCACTGGGACTCATGGTCCGGGTGCATCAATGCGATAAGCAATAGATCAGGATGGCTTGCTGAACATAGATCAGACTTTTCTTGAACCCGAATCCGGCAAAATAAGGCGAAGCAATCACCTCTTCACTGACCTCCTCATTGCGGAAGAAGGGAGGACAGGGGTTCAGGAGCGCCCCGGGTCTTGTCTGCTTCATCCGGTCCAGTGTAATCTGATAAGTGCTGATATACTCCGGGGTCAGGAAATCCTTAGGCAATGAATCGGTAAGAATCACATCGCTCTCCGGTAACACGCTGTCCAGGCTCGTATGAAAGGTATAGCCCGGGTGATTGCCGCTGGCCATCTCATGACCTGGCGTGCATACATGATGGAACGAGAGATTCAGGGCTTGCGCCGCCTCCAGCCAAGTTCTTGATATATTGCCGGGCGGTCCAACGAAGGTGTAGGACAACTCCTGGTAGTTGTCCCGGAGGCTGCGCAGAGCATACAGGTCAGCCAGAATCTCACAGGGGTGATTACGTGCAGTCATCGCATTAATAACGGGAACAGAGGCGTAGGCTGACAACTCCTCCAGTTTGCAAAGGTCAGGTGTTCTGGCAATGATGCCATCCCCCCAGTTCTCCAGGTAGCGGACGATATCGCCCGGCCCTTCTTTCTTGTCGAGCGTCTCCGGCGGAAAGGTAATGCAGGCCCCGCCCAGGTCACGGATGCCTTTCTCGAAGCTGACCCGTGTCCGCAGACTGGTCTCCGGGAAGAAGAGAATCATCGTTTTACCTTCGAGCAGCGGTTCTGATTTTCGGAGACGAAGCCGGTCGGTTAATTCAAAGATATCCAGAATCTGCTCTGAAGTAAGCTGGTTGATATTCAAAAAATGCATCGGTGTATCCCCCGGTAGATGAGAAATCAGCAATAAATGCCGGTTGAATAAATATACAATAATCAGGAATAGTATACAACCCATTTAATGTTAAAAAGTATATTCTACCGGCAGTTGAATCAGAGGGTATGCAGCTATTCAACCAGCAATTGATAGGATTGTATATGCTGAAATGATATGCTGTTTCTGGCAGTGTGCACTGTACATTTTATAATCTCGGAGGGATATCATGCTCGACTTACGTAGAATTGGGGCTTATATATCGCGGCTTCGCAAAGACCAGGACTGGACCCAATTGGAGCTTGCCGATCAACTGAATGTAAGTCATCAGGCGGTATCGAAATGGGAGCGGGGCGACTCGCTGCCGGATATTGGAACACTTCCGCAGGTTGCGGGGTTATTCGGCCTAACCGTAGACGACATTTTGAATGCAGGAGACCACGCAGAGCATAGAGAGCACCCGCATCTGGGACGGATCGTAGAGGAGATTGCAGAGAACAGGCCGGGCCAGATTGCAGAGCTGGTCAATGCCGGTAAGCTGGAGATGGAAGAGCTTGTAGAGGTAGCGCCTTTTGTAAAAGCAAGTGCCCTGAATAAGGTTACAGAGAGCATTGACAGCAGCGTCCTTACGTTAGATGTAATTATGCGGCTGGCCCCGTTCCTGGGTACAGATCTATTGGATGAACTGGTTCATCAGGCTGAAAAGAAAGAAACGGCTTGGAATGTCATTTCCGGACTTGCCCCGTTCGTCAGCAGTGGCACCTTAAGCCTGCTTGTCGATCAAGCAGCAGACGGTTCTAAAGAGGTGAACAATCTTGTGGGCATCGCCCCGTTTCTGGAACGGGAACAGCTGGATCTGTTGGTGCAACAAGCCAGAGGGGGCAGCCCCAGCTGGCATTCCATTCAAGGCCTGGCTCCTTTTATTAGCAGGGAAACGTTGGGCCTTCTAGTTGACCGTTTGGCAGACGGTACTGTCGATGCAAATCAGCTCACAGGCCTCGCTCCTTTCCTGGACAGGGGGAAGCTTGGGAAGCTTCTTGGTGAAGTCGAAGCGGAACAGCTTAGCCCTGATCTGCTGGCAAGCCTCGCCCCGTTCATCGATCAAGGGACGTTGAGCAGAATGGTGACAGGCTTACTGAATAAAGAAAAGTAGAGTGCAAAAGGAAAATAGACAGACAAAAAACAGAGCACCGGCGTATTCTCCGCCGTGCTCTGTTTTGCCTTGTATATGGGCAGTGATGCTACAGCCCGAGCGTATTGCCCTTTTCCAGCCGCTGAATCTGCTGTTCGCCGTTATCTGCCAGCTCCCGGAACTGGATAATGGTCTCACGCATCTTAGGGAGCGCCTCCTGCTTGTAGGTGCTGATCGAATCCAGGGCGGAGAGGACGTCGGTGAAGGCCTGCTTCAGCGTATCAACCGAAATGCTGGTTTCGAGCGATTGCTTGTGAATGGCTGCACCCTGCTCCTTAAGCATTCTGGAGGTGCCGCTGATCAGATTGTCGGTGGTCTGGTTCAGCAGCTCGATTTTTTGGAGGACGATCTTCTGGTTGTATAAGGCGCTGGCGACTGTAACCGAAATTTTAAGCGCAGATACCGTAACATTCCTGGCTCTGTCCACTCCACGGATCAGTTCCTTGTTGTTGCGGATGACAACCTCAATAGCCATAATGCCCTGCTGATTGACTACGAGCATCTGCTGCAGATCCATCACCCGCTGGCGCAGCGGGAACAGCACCTCCTCTGTAATGAACCGCACCTTATCCTCGTCTTCACCGCGCTGCTTGGCAGCTTCAATCTGCTTCTCAATCTCCTCGTCCATCAGGATGCCGAGCTGAATCTCCTTCTTAAGCCGCTTGGTCAGCTCCCGCAGGGTCTGCTGTTCAATCTCCAGTGTCGTATTGTCATTCTTCAGCACGGCTTTGCCTTTATCCAGGGATAGAATAATATCTGAGATGACGGCATCAGCCTTTTGATATTTGGCGAAATAATTACGCAGGGGGTGGAAAAACTTGCCGAGAAAGCCGCTTTTGGCGAAATCGACCGCGCTGGGGTCCAGATCCTTGAGCTGCTGGTGCAGCTCGGTTAATCCCTTGGCGACCTGGCCGCCTTCATCCCCGGTCTTGGACAGATTGCCCACCGATACCTGAAGCAGGGAGTTCTTCTCCGACGAGGAGCGCATGGTGCCCATCCCGAAGCTGTCAATCGACTGCAGCACAGCCTTGCGTTTCTCCAGAGACTCGAAGTCCAGCTCCAGGATACTGGAGACATTATTAATCGCCTGCTCCTTAAGCTGGGTGACTTCCTCCGGCTCCGGCTGAACCTGCTCCTCGATGACCGATTTCAGCTTCTCGGGGCTGGGAATTTCCATGGTGAATGACATATGAACCCTCCTTCAGAATATAAAGTCTACATTTGCACGTTGAGCAGGTTTCCGATTTTGTATACTACATCCTCTGTGTCGGCGTTGATATTGGCCGCCTCGTTGATGCTCGAGATGCTCTCCAGTGCCTTGATATTGGCGTTATACCCGATGGTATATACCGGAATCTTGTAAGTCTCGATCAGGCCCCGGATATCATCCAGGGAATGGCCTTCGTTGGTCTCCCCGTCGCTAAGCACGAAGATTAGAGGCTTCATGTCCGGGTTCAGCGCCAGCTGATCCTTCAGCATCTTCATCGCAACCACCACGCCGTCGAAGGTAGCCGTGCCGCCCACAGGCTGAAGGCTGTTAATCGCCCCTACGAACATGGACTGCTGATTGGTATCATATTTGCCGATGGGCAGATTGATAGTCACATCACTGGAATAGGACACAAAGCCGATACTGTTGTCCTTGCCGAGGAATTTCTGGCCCTTCAGCAGGGACTCCTTGAGACGGTTCAGCGGCTCACCGGCCATGCTGCCTGAGACATCGGCTACGAACACTGCCGCAATCGGCTTGCTGCCGTTCTTTTTCTCCTTCCAGAGCTTCTGGGCCGAAGAGAGAATGGAGCCGTCAACCGGTGCCAGCTCTGAGACATAGTCGGTCAGGCCGTTGAAGCCCTTGTCCGCAGCCGTCTTCTGGTACTTCTCCTGCTGGACGAATTCGCCGAACTTCTTAATGATCGCCAGCTTCTCCGGCGGCAGCTGCCCGAGTGCATACAGCGGGCTGTCATGTCTTACCCCGAATGGGGTGAACACATAGCCGCTGTTCAAATCCTTCGCTTTGACGAAGGTCTGATACTCAAGGACGAAGGCATCCAGCATGCCGGATTTAGCGGCTTCCCGCATTTGCAGGGTGGTGGAGGCGATGAAGGGCACGTTGGCCTGGAACTTCTCGAAGCCTTGAACCGCCTTGTCTCCCAGCAGATCCGTACTGTCGAAGGTGCTCAGTGCGGTGACCAGGAAATTCAGCCCCGTTGAACTGGCAAAAGGATCGGTGTACCCCATCGCCAGCTCATTAGCCGCAATAGCGTCGGTAATTGTCTTGACGTTGATCGAGCCGTATTTGTCGACCAGTTGATCGTATTTCTGCTTGCTCATTACTACTCCGGCTACGTTGCCGGTCAGACGCTTCGTAACCAATTCGGCCTGCACGTCACTGGCCTTGACCATCTCGCCCCATAGCTCATTAGAGGGAGTGTAGGCGTCAGGCACATATTTGCCGGACCGGATATAATCAGCGGCTGTGCCGGAAGCAATGTTGCGGATTTTGACTGAGGCCGGCTTGCCGTCTATTGTAATACCGGCAGCGTTGAAATCTGCGGCGACCTCATTCAGCCAGCCGTCATTGCCTGTTCCGGACTTCTCTGTAGAGGAGAAAATCTCGACGAAGCTGTCCGTGGTGCTCTCTACGGAGATGGGGAACTTGGAGATATCGGGCAACGAATCGCCGATGGACGACGGATCAAGATCGATCTGTCCTTTTACAGGCTCAGCACTGGTCACGTTGATATCCTTATAGATGCGGTTCAGTCTTTTGTCGGCGTCTTCGGCAGAGATTTCTGTCTTGGATTTGCCCAGATTGGACGTTAAGGTAATTCCGAAGTAGACGAGTGCGAAGACGGATGCGGCGATAATGCCGAGTATGAACAGTGTTTTGCCTTTCCTCATAGGTTCATCTCCCTTTCCTTACTGATAGAGTTTCGTCTGCCCGATCAGGGCGGTCAATTCCTGCATGCATGGCATTTCTTCCACATTGGTATAATCTGCGCTGCCCAGCTCGGTAATCTCCAGCAGCAGCTGATCCAGCTTCAGCAGAATTTCCTCATTGGCCCCGAGGCAGCCTTTGACATAGGAGAGATATTCGTTATATAGCGCGGTTTTCTTCTGAATCAGGGAGCTGGAGAACCGGGTGGAAGCGTTACCGGCACTGAATCTGGCGAACTCCGAGGGATCGAACACACTGAGCTTGCCCAGCAGCCCCCGGATATTCAAATAAAAGAGCTTCTCGACCTCCATAATGACAGAATGAAACTTGCGGAAGCTGAGCTCAGCCGGATCGAATCTGCGGCCCAGCACCTGGAGCAGTGCGGTCTTCTTCTTCTCAATCCGCTCGATCTGGTCCAAGGCGAGGGAGATATCCTCCTTCAGCACCTTCACATTCCGGTGACGGCCGAGGCCGGCAATGTAATCCTCCCGCGTCTCTAATTGCACGCTGGCAGGCTTGGCAGCCGGGGGTTTGAAGAGCAAGGTGTAACTGCCATATAGGACGACCAGCAGACTGATGATTAACAGGGTTACTGCCGATGCCGTTTCCAGCGGACTTCCGCCGATCTCGACACCGAGCAGGCCGGGAGAGAGAACGATGACATTTAAGATTACAACTCCGGCAATCATGCCGAGGAGCTTAACGGGCCCGGATCTGTTCAGGATCTACACCTCCTCCATAGTAGTATATTTGGGGATAGCAGCTTGAATCACATGAAATAGGTTGGAATGAAGGCTATTACAGACTGGTACGTAGCGAAACTTGTCTATGTTTCAAATTTTTACGATCCCGCCGGATTGAGGACGGGTCTTGACCATATGTAAGGCTCCTTTCGAATGATCTGCTGAATTGAGTTATATTTTATCATAATTTGGGAGAGTAGGGTCTGTGTTTGTTATTGTTCATTGCTAATAAATGGAACATAATAGGAGGGGGAAAGAATCTATGCGAATAGAGTATTTTACAAGGGGGACAAGCCGTTGTTTTTTCGTAAATCAGTTCTGCTCCTTATATCACTGCTGATAGTATCCTTAGGTCTGCCTGCTGGCAGTGAGGCTGCTGCCGGGGGGATAAGAGCGGTAAGTGTGTCCGGCGGCTCTGCGCATGGAATAGCGGCCTGGAGTGACGGGACCGTAACCGGCTGGGGAGACAATAAGTTCGGTCAAGTCGGGGACGGTACAAGTATTAATCAGTACATTCCGAGGCATGTGGAAGGTCTAAGCGGGATCGTTCAGGTGGCAGCAGCGGGAAGCGTATCCTTTGCGCTCAGTAAGGATGGAGAGGTGTGGGGGTGGGGCCGGGACTACAGCAGCTATATACAGAATGACCCCCAACTGCGGGATCAAAAACGGGGAGGTCCTGTGAAGCTGGAAGGTCTGCAGGAGGTAGCCTCTATCACTACAAATGGTAATCTTGGCATCGCTGTGAAAAAAGACGGAACGGCTACACTGTGGTACCCGTCCTACGATCAGCCTGGCGTGCTGCCGGTGCAGATTCGCTATTTAGCACTCAAGGCAGTCACGGGGGTCAGATCCGCGCTAATTAACGGTAACGATGCGTTGTTTCTTACTAAAGAGGGCAGTGTGAAGCAGATGAGTATCGTTAACACAGTGTATAACCGTATCCGCTTGGAGAGTGATCCGGTCAGTGTAGCTACGATTGCTTCAGCCTCAATAACCGGTATGGCTGCTACACAAGGTGAGCTGTTCCTGCTGCGCAGTGACGGCCAAGTCTTGCGCTGGAACAAGGGGCTTAAAGCACCGTCTGCCGTTACTGGCCTTAATAATGTCTACAAGCTGGATACCGGCTTCTACCGGCTGTTTGCCTTGAAGAGAAACGGTACACTTTGGCAATGGAACTATAATTCTGGAGCACTGGCTAAGCCGTATCAGATAAAAAAGGGAAATCAAATCAGCAATATTTGGGGAAGCAGTGGAACCTTTGGTTTTGCTCAGCACAAGGATGGGACGCTTCTAGGCTGGGGCGATGGCTTCGACGCGGGACTTGCGACCGGGAAGGGGGCAGCAGTCAAGGATGAAGATGGATATATCCTGGCACCGGTCCAGCCGCCGCTAATGTTCTTCGTCAACGGTGAGCCGTTCTCATTCTACGGCACGGCCTCCATCAAGGATGGCAAGCTGTATGTACCGCAGAACAGTGTATTCAAGGCTCTTGGCGTGAAGGTAAGCATGAGCACATCCAACCCTGATCCGAAATTATATTATTATCACTTCACGGTTTGGTCTTTCGTATACGGTAAGAATACCGTTCAGGTAAAGTTCAGCGATCCACTCGAATTATTTATCAATGGCAAGAAATCAGACCGCGAATTTATAATGAACAGTCTGCCGGATTCAGCACAATTCCCGCTGGCGACAATATGTGATCTTCTCGGAATTGGCTTAGAGTGGAATAAAAGTACGGGTGAAGTCAGGTTGGAGAATTGATTAATAGCGGGCTGCATTCCCTGAGTTTCAAATTTAAAAGAATTAAGGCTTGACGTCAGCTCACTTGGCGTGTAACATATGAACAGTCGTCAACCAGGCAATTATTCATAACTCAATATTGTTCTCGTATAACCTCGCAGCCATTCAGATGTCACAGGGCGAGGGTTTCTACAGGAAGCCTACTCTTCCTAACTACGATGATAAGGACCATGAACCAGCGGTCCCTGTCCCGGAGTTAGGATTTTTTGCGTCTCTGCGGTCCTTGACCTTGACGCAGCATGATTCAGATCAGAAGATTCAGGAGGCATAATCAGAATGAAAGATATGAAATATTTAATCTCCGTACTTGTAGGCGCTATGAGCTACGGCATTTTATCAACGATTGTTGTATTGGCTTACGGGCAGGGTTACAAGCTGGGAGAGGTGGTCGGCACCCAGCTCTTAACCGGCTGTATTCTAGCTTGGCTGCTTGCGTTATATACCAAGCTCAGAGCGAACCGCAAAGAGCGCAGCACAGCGGACGTTGCGGCGCCCGCCAAGGCCGTTCCCACCCGGCTGACCTGGAAGCATAGAATGCTCTTGATGATGGCTGGTGCGCCAACCGTGGTTACAGGTCTGCTGTACTACCAGTCGCTCCGGTATATTCCGGCTTCGCTGGCGATTATCCTGCTGTTCCAGTTCACCTGGATCAGTGTGCTGATTCAGGCGGTAAGCAAACGTCAACGCCCTGACAAAATCACGGTGCTGACGCTGATCCTGCTGTTCGGCGGCACCCTGCTGGCCGCAGGTATTCTGAATCAGGGAGCTGCCGAGTTTAACCTGCTTGGGTTGGTGCTCGGGTTGCTATCGGCAGTAAGCTATTCGATGTTCATTATCTTCAGCGGCAAAGCCGTTCCTTCGGCTCATCCGGCCTACCGGAGTGCCTGGATGGTCACTGGCGGTCTGCTGCTGCTGTGCATTCTGTTCCCGCCGTACTTCCTGTTTAACGGGTTACTGTGGGGTCAACTGCTGCTGTTCGGCTTCCTGCTGGGCTTGTTCGGCGCCTTCATCCCGCCGCTGCTGTTCGCCATCGGGGTTCCGCATATCGGCGGCGGCATGGCCGGTATTCTGGGCGCCGTAGAACTGCCCGTTGCCGTCTTAATGTCTTCGTTCGTATTGGAAGAGCATGTAAGTCTTCTGCAATGGACCGGAGTGGTGCTGGTGCTGCTGGGTGTGGTATTGCCGGAGCTGTATAAGCTGCGGTGGGGAAATGGAAATGCCCAGGCCGTGAGTTCCTCATCGGTCTGAGTTCAGGCAGAATAGAAGAAGAGGAGTGTTCCCTGTGAATAGGGGACACTCTTTTTCTTACAGGTTCAGTTATTTGTAAGCGCAAACATTTATGTTGCCAAAAGTGAAATTCAGTGCTATTCTGAATTTGGGATTGTTACTGCAAAGGCAAAACCCAAAACATGGTCACGTGTTTTGGGTTTTGCCTTTCTTTATGTTAAGGCCCTGCGGGACGCCGTAAGGAAGCCTTGACCCGTCTAACATCCTGTAAGCAGTGCCAAATGAAATTCGGGGTAAAGGAGGGCAGCTTGGTTGATTATCGAGAAGATTTTCAATAACAATGCCATTATTGCCAAGGATTCAGGTAAGGATGAATTGGTTGTTATGGGACGCGGCATCGGCTTCAAGAAGAGCCCGGGTGATCCAGTGGATGTCTCTCTGATCGAGAAGACATTTGTGCTGAAGCGAAATGACGCGTCCGAGAAATTCAAGGCCTTAATGGCGGACGCTCCCGCCGAATATGTGGCCTTAAGCTATGACATTATCGAGTATGCCAAGCAGACGCTGAAGGCCCGGCTGAGCGATTATATCTATGTGACCTTGACGGATCATTTGACTCATGCCCTAAGGCTTCATGAGCAGGGTATCCGCAATGACAATCCGCTTCTCTGGGAGATTCAGCGCTGTTATCCGAGGGAGTACGCGATCGGGCATCATGCCATGGGGATGATTGAGCAGTATACCCGTATCCGATTGCCGGAGGATGAGGCAGGCAATATTGCACTCCACCTGATTAATGCGCAAATGAACAGCTCGGGCAACAAGATTGCGGATCTTACCAGGCAGACCCAGCAGATTGATGACATCCTCAATATTGTTAAGTATTCCTATAACAACGAAATTGATGAGCGTACCGTCAGCTACGAACGGTTCATCACCCATCTGCGGTATTTCTTCCAGCGCTCACGCAACCAGGAGTCTGAGGAGTCCGTGGACGATTTTCTGCTCAAGCAGGTGAAGATGAAATACAGGAAGGCCCATCACTGTGTGCTCAAAATTGAGAAGTATCTGGACCTGAAGCTCCTGGATGAAGAAATCCTGTATCTAACGATTCACATTCAGCGGGTAACGCAAAGACAAACTGAATAAAACCACTTGGATTGTTACTGGTCATGCAGGCGAAACCAAATCAGGCAGGAAGCTGCCGGGATGGTTTCGCCTTTTGCTTATCATTCATCAGGAAACGGGAGGATTTACTATGAAATATGAGGCACTAGCCAAGGATATTATCAAGCATGTCGGCGGCAAGGAGAATATCAACGGACTCAGTCACTGCGTGACCCGTCTGCGCTTCAAGCTGAAGAATGAGGCGGCGGCGAATACAGATGTGCTGAAGAACATGGATGGAATTGTAACGGTCATTCAGAGCGGCGGCCAGTATCAGGTCGTGATCGGTAATCACGTATCTGAGGTCTATGCCCAGGTGATGACCGCGGGCGGATTACAGGAAGGCGGATCAGAGACAGCCTCCGGTGAGAAAATGGGTCTGTTCAACAGCTTCATCGACATGATCTCCGGCGTATTCTCGCCGACCCTTGGCGTACTGGCTGCAACCGGGATGATCAAGGGCTTCACCGCCCTGTTCCTGACCGTGGGACTCCTTACCAAGGAGTCGGGGACTTACCAGATTCTGAATGCGCTCGGGGATTGCCTGTTCTACTTCTTCCCGATCTTCCTTGGATATACCTCGGCCAAGAAATTCGGGGCCAATATCTTTATCGGGATGGCGATAGGCGCTACGCTGGTGTACCCGTCCTTCGGCAGCATCACGGCGGCGGGCGAACCGCTGTACACGCTTTTTAGCGGAACGATCTTTGAATCGCCTGTGTACATTACCTTCCTGGGGATTCCGGTCATTCTGATGTCCTATACCTCCAGTGTCATTCCGATCATCATCTCGACTTATATTGGCTCCAAGCTGGAAGCCTTCTTCCGAAAAGTAACGCCGAGTGTGGTACGCACCTTCCTCGTCCCGTTTTTCACCCTGCTGGTCACCGTTCCGCTGGCGCTGATTGCCATCGGTCCGGTCTCCACTTGGGCCGGACAGCTGCTGGGGCAGGGAACCTTGTTCCTCTACAACCTCAGTCCGGTTATTGAGGGGCTGCTGGTAGGCGCATTCTGGCAGGTCTTCGTTATCTTCGGGCTGCACTGGGGTCTGGTGCCGATTGCCCTCAATAACATGGCTGTACTGAAATCCGATCCAATTCTGGCAGCTTCATTCGGCGCTTCGTTTGCTCAGACCGGTGCAGTGCTGGCGATTATGCTGCGGACCAAGAACGCCAAGCTGAAGTCATTGTCGATTCCGGCTATTATCTCAGGGATCTTCGGAGTTACGGAGCCTGCCATTTACGGCATTACGCTGCCGCGCAAGAAGCCGTTCATCTTAAGCTGCGTCGCGGCGGCGGTCGGCGGCGGTATCGTCGGTCTGATGGGCACCAAGGGCTATATTCTCGGCGGTCTGGGGATCTTCGGTATCCCAAGCTACATCAGCCCGGACGGGATGGATAAAGGCTTCTATGGCGCGATTGCTGCCATTGTGATCAGCTTCATTCTCGGGTTCATTCTCGTCTTCTTCTCCGGGTTCAAGGATGAGGAAACGGCTGACAGTAAGAGCGGCGGGACTGCCCGGAGCAATCTGGTGAAGCAGGAGACGGTGGGAAGTCCGCTGAAGGGCCAGGTCAGAGCCTTGTCGGAGCTGACGGACGAAGCCTTCTCTACAGGCGCAATGGGTAAAGGCATAGCGATTGAACCGCTGGAAGGCAAGGTGTACTCTCCGGTTGACGGGGTACTGACCACCTTGTTCGCCTCTGGCCATGCAATCGGCATTACTAGTGATAACGGGGTCGATATTCTGATTCATGTCGGCAAGGACACGGTCAAATTGAAAGGCAAACACTTCACCCCCCGGGCCAAGCAAGGCGATACCGTCACCAAAGGCCAGCTGCTCATGGAGTTCGATGTTGCTGCGATCAGAGAGGCTGGCTATACGCTGACCACGCCGGTGATCATCTCCAATTCCGGTGAGTATCTAGATGTCATTGAGACGGACAAGAAGAGTGTCGATTACCGGGAGAATCTGCTGACCGTCATGATTTAACTGATATTCTAATCTAATCTGAGGAGGAATTATTATGAATAAGAACGTAGATGTGAGCAACAGAAGTTTTCCGGATAATTTCCTGTGGGGCGGCGCAACGGCTGCGAATCAGCTCGAAGGCGGGTTCGATGCGGGTGGCAAGGGGTTAAGCACTGCGGATGTCATGACCGCCGGAACGCATACGGTCTCCCGGAGAATTACTCCAGTACTGGAAGCCGGAGCTAATTATCCGAGCCATGAAGCGGTTGATTTCTATCACCGGTACGAGGAGGATATCGCGCTGTTCGCCGAAATGGGCTTCAAGGTGTTCCGCATGTCTATCGCCTGGTCGCGGATCTTTCCGAATGGGGATGATGCCGCGCCAAGCGAAGAAGGGCTGCAGTTCTATGACCGGGTATTTGACGAGCTGGCCAAGCACGGGATTGAACCGCTGGTGACGATCTCCCATTATGAAGCGCCTTACCATCTGGCTGAAGCCTATAACGGATGGGCGGACCGCAGAACAATTGATTTCTACGTCCGTTACTGCGAGGTGATCTTTAACCGGTATAAGCACAAAGTGAAGTACTGGCTGACCTTCAATGAGATCAACATCCTTACGATGCCGTTCGGGACCTTCATGGCCGGGGCGATGAAGCCGGAGGGAAGTGCCGAGCTGACGGCATCCGCGCAAACCGACAATGAGCAGCTAAGATACCAGGCGCTCCATCACCAGTTCATCGCCAGTGCCAGAGCCGTGAAGCTGGGACATGAGATCCATAAGGATTTTCAGATCGGTTGTATGATTGCCTACATGTGCTCTTACCCGCTGACCTGTAATCCCGAGGATGTGCTTCTGGCCCAGCAAAAGGATAATCTGAGTAATTTCCTCTGCTCCGATGTCCAGGTAAGAGGGGCTTATCCGGGCTTCGCGCTGCGATACTTCCGGGAAAAGCAGATTGAGCTGCAGATGGAGGAAGGTGACGAGCAGATTCTTAAGGAAGGCTGCGTGGACTTCTACACCTTCAGCTACTATTCATCCACCTGCGTGAGCGCAGCTCCGGATCAGGAGTCGATTGGCGGCAATATGTCGCTGGGTCTGAAGAACCCGTATCTGCAGGCAAGTGCGTGGGAATGGCAGATTGACCCGCAAGGCCTGCGGTGGGCTCTGAATAATATCTACAACCGTTACGGACTGCCAATGATGGTTGTGGAGAACGGCCTTGGTGCAGTGGATACTGTAGAAGCAGATGGTTCAATCAAGGACGATTACCGGATCGAATATCTGAGGGAACATGTCGGGGCGATGGGGGAGGCGGTGGCTGACGGCGTGGATTTAATCGGATATACCTCCTGGGGCTGCATCGATCTGGTCAGTGCAGGCACCGGAGAGATGAAGAAGCGCTACGGCTTCATTTATGTGGATAAGGATAACGAAGGCAAGGGGACGCTGGACCGGTCCCGCAAAGACAGCTTTTTCTGGTATCAAAGGGTAATCGCCAGTAACGGAGCTGAGCTGGAGTAATCCGCGACTGCCGGAAGCTCACTTTTTACAAATAGTTGTCTGCTGTTTCAGTCTGCGGTCCCTATGGTATATGATAATTAATAAACATTAAAGGGGATTTCCTATGATCATAAAAGGGATCGAGAACATGGACGGCGGCAATATAATGAGCCAGATTCAGCAAGGCGGCAAATTCGTGATCTACACGTATTGCTTCTCTGTTGTCCTGATGACATTCAGACGCAGCTCTAACATCTATTTCATCAGGGCGGGCGAGGGCTCCGTCAAAAAAGGATTGAAGTACAGCCTGCTGACCTTCTTTGTAGGCTGGTGGGGGATTCCCTGGGGGCCGATCTATTCCATCGGTGCGTTCATTACCAACTTCAAGGGCGGCAAGGATGTCACCAATGAAGTGTTAGCCGCTCTTTCAAATCAGAACGCTTCATAATAGATGTACACATACGAGAAGCTGTCCCGCATGCCGTGCAATAGGGCTGATTGGGACAGCTTCTTGTGTTAATCATTTTTGCTGCTGCATACTGCGATATAATTCAGATCCTTGCCTGCGGTGTTGAAGAAGGTATACATTTTCTTGAACTGCGCGCGGTTTTCCTTTTTGAGAGCATTCTTGAAAATACGCAGCGTACCGGCCACCCCTTCATCCCGGATCATCCCCTTAATGCTCATCAGCGACATCGTTCCGGTTGCATGCTCAACCTGCTTGAAGCCGGTCGTGTTGAACAGCCCCTCCCAGTCTGCTACAGGCAGCGGTTCTACGTTCACATGAATAGTCTTCCGCAGCTCTGCCAGCTCCTCCGCCATATTCTCCTTTGCAAAAGTGATGTCATGCGTAAGCAGCACGCCGCCCGGCTTCAGGACACGGAAGTATTCAGCTACCGCTTTTTGCTTCGCCGTCTGGTTCAACATCGTCAGCATGGCTTCATTAATGACAACATCGAAGCTGTTATCTTCAAAAGGGAGCTTCATCGCATTCGCTTGTCTGACGCTAATATACCCCTCCAGCTTCGCGTCTCTGATGTTCTGCTCCGCCTTCGCAAGCGCCCTGGGGTCCATATCAATTCCGGTAATCTGGCACTGGTACTCCCGCGCAAGCTGGATAGAGGTAGTGCACATGTTACAGGCTACTTCCAGTACCCGGCTGTCCTTACTTAGCTTCGCGTGCCGGATTAACCAGTTCGTAGCAGCGACACCGCCGGGACGAAGCCGCTTTTTACCGAGCTTGGCGAGGAAATTATGACCGACTTCCTTTTTCAACATGCCTCAATCCCTTCTTCTCAGGCTTCACGACGATCAACAGCATTTGGAATGCTTCTGTTGCATATAATGCATGGGGAATATTGGCGGGTAAAATAAGGGTCTCCCCAGCGCGCACTGAATAGGGCTTGCCGTCAATCGTGATCCGTGCTTCGCCTGACAGAATGTTGACCATGGCATCGCCGGGAGAGGAATGTCCGCCGATCGATGAACCTGTATCTACAGAGATCAGTGTCATGGCAAGGTTTTGGCGCTGGACCAGGGTCAGGCTGGATACCTGCTCCTGCTCGACAGTGATGATTTTGCGCAGATCCATGACTTCCGCTTGCGGGAGTCTTTTAATAAATTGCTCTTGTTCTTGTTCCATACGGTTACCTCCAGGTTAAATGCTAATTTGCAGGAATTTGCAGCTGCTCTGTGCATTGAACTCATGCCAGGTGCCAGCCAGCACGACGACTGCTGCTCCGGCGGTTAATACACAGGAGTGGTCAGCGATAAGCATATGCAGCTCCCCCTCCAGAACGTGAATGATCTTGGATTTGGGCGAGGTCTCCGAGCTGATGGATTCGCCGGTGTCCATGCCGTACAGCACCCAATCCGGGGCTTCCGCAGAGGTGGCAGCTCCTTCAGGGAAGTGAAGTGTTCTGCTGGAAATCTGATAGGGCCGGATGCTGATCATGTGATTGAAATGAACTACCATTCCTTCCTTGATTTCACTCATAATGTCCTCCTGTATATTGCTTGATGCGTAACTTTTGCTATAATGAGAGAAAAGATGAGAATCGTTCTCATTTATTGAATTGTAGCAGAGTTTCTAAGATGACTCTGTTGCCATGGCAACAGGAGGCGGATAAATTTGCAGCAATATATGAACAAAATTCAAAATACAGTCCTGTTCAAAGGATTCCGGGGCAGCGAAGTGCAGCAGGCCCTCGGTTGTCTGCAGGGGACGATTAAGGATTTCGCCAGGAAGGATTTCATCTTCAAGCAAGAGGAATACCTGGAGGCGGCGGGCATCATTCTGGAGGGAAATGTCCTGCTCTGCAAGGAGAACAGCTCCGGCGCGCGCTTCATCTTCTCAGAGCTTGCGGACGGGGAGATTATCGGGGAGACAGCGCTTCGTCAGGAGCAGGAGCCCAGCGGCTATGAAGCGATAGCCGGGTCGGAATGCCGGATTCTGTTCATCCGGATGAACAATATTATCCGTCCGGGGCAAACGACCTGCATTCTTCGCGGCCGGATTATTGAGAATATGCTGGCACTACTGCTGGAGAATAACCGCTCGATGTATCAGAAGCTTGATCTGGTCTCGCACAAATCGCTGCGGGAGCGGATCATTCACTATCTGAGTATTCAGGCCCGCAAAAACAATTCGCCCGCCTTCGAGATCCCCTTCAGCAGAAGTGACCTGGCGGATTATCTGACGGTGGATAGAAGCGCCTTATCCCGGGAGCTGCAGCGGATGGCGCGGGACGGGCTGATCCGGTTCACGCGGAATCAATTTGAGCTGCTTGCGGTAGACTATGAGCTGAGGTGGTGATGTGTAGTATCCTTACTTGAATAACCACTTAATTATCTATAGCACCTTATAATATGTTATAATGAATTTCTGATTTCATACTACTAAGCAGAATAGAGGTCGCCAAAGGATGAAAGTAAAAATTAACCGCAATGCAGCTAAAGTTCTAAAAGATATGCTGAACAGCCCGGAAGCGGAAGGCAAGAAAATCCGTGTGGTCATTACTCAGAATCACGGAGATCACGGACACTATGATGTAGCACTTGATACACCTACTGAGCACGATGAAGTGGTGGCTACAGATAAGGATATCGAGATTCTGCTGGATACCCGCGAACCGCTGCTCGACGGTGTCTGGATTCAGTATTTCTATGTACCGCAGGAAGGCTTCTTCATCACCAATCCATCCACCGGATTCATGGAGAAATAAGCAGAAGATTACTATCATCTGTGTTGCCTTAGGGGCGCCACTGTCTGAATCAGCCTCACCCGGCTGGTCAGACGGTGCCGTCTTTTTTTCAGGGTTAGCATATTATGTTATCCCGCCCTAAAAGTCGTTGCAAAAGTATGTATAATCGTTGAACGCCTATATTAGCGGGGCGCGGATTTTTTATTATACTGTTCTTGTAAGCGATTACACACATATAGCTGGGGGGAAATTCTAGTGAATAAGAAAAAAGCAATGACACTGATGTCCAGTATCCTGATGATCTCTCTGCTTAGCGCGTGCGGAGGCGGTAACGGCAATGCCGGTGGAAACGCAGCGGAGCCGAAGGCCTCAGCCGCAGCAACGGAAGCTGCAGGAACAAACGCACAGCCAGCCAAGGATGCGGGTGCAGTGGATACATCCCAGCCTGTTACCCTGAAGATGATCTTCGTAGGTCCGAAGCCGGTTGATTATGATCAGGTATTCGGAGAGATCAATAAGAAGCTGAAGGAGAAAATCAACGCCACACTGGAAGCCGAGTTCCTGGACTGGTCCGACTGGGCGCAGAAATATCCGCTTAAGCTGGCGGCTAACGAGGACTTCGATCTGATCTATGCTGCCAATTGGGCAGGCTATAACGACCAGGCACTCAAAGGCGGGTTCCTGGAGCTGACAAACGAGATGCTGGAGAAATATGCACCGATGACCTGGAAGGCGATGCCTGAAGTAGCCTGGGGTCAGGCGAAGGTGAACGGCAAGCTGTATATGGTGCCTCAGAACCGCGGCGAAACCGTAGAGAAGCTGATTCTGTACCGCGAAGACCTGCGCAAAAAATATAACCTGCCGGAGATCAACAGCCCGGAGGCGTACGCCAACTATCTCAAGACTATATCCGGTAAAGAGAAGGGGATGACCCCATTCGTACCGGAGACCGGAGACTGGAAGCTGCATAATCTGGACCGGATCCTGCTGAAGCAACAGAATGAATGGAATCTGTTCGACCTCGATCTGCCGATGGGCTTCAAGCTGGATGATCCGGCTGGCAAAGTGTTCAACTTATATGAGACTCCTGAATTCAAGGAGCTTGTCTACTATTATAAAGATCTGGCCGAGAATAACGCCTGGTCAAAGAGCGCACTGAACAGCAAGCTGGATCATCAGCAGGAATTCAAGGCAGGTAAGGCAGCCTCCATCACCCACAATCTGGGTACGCTTGGCGCCTTGATGACCGATATGCGGGAGAAGAACTCCCCGTATGAGCTGGCTCTGGCCGATATTAACCCGGATAAGAAAAAATCCGTTGCTGTTTCTACGCAGAACGGCGTAGCGATTCACTCCACCTCCAAGCAGCCGGAACGTGCACTGATGATGATCGATTTGCTCCAGAACGACAAGGAGCTGCATGATCTTATGATGAACGGCATCACGGCGGTGCATTATAATCCGGTCGGCGAAGATAAATTCACGAACGCCGAGAAGAATGCCAACTACACCGGCTTCTCGAACTGGGGCTTCAACTCGCCGCTGAACCGGGATAATGCTTCCTTCCCGGATGAAGCGAACGCCCTGACTGACAAATGGGAGAAGGAAGTCTATCACTATCCGCTGGAGACCTTCGTCTTCGATAACAGCAAGGTGAAGACAGAAGTAGCCAACGTCGGTAATGTGATGCTGCAATACGGCATTCCGCTGGAATACGGAACGGTGAAGGATGTAGATGCGGGTCTGGCTAAGCTCCAGCAGCAGGTTAAGTCTGCCGGTATCGATACCATCATCGCAGAGGTGCAGCGTCAGATTGATGAATTCCTGGCGAACTCAGCCCAATAAGCCTGACAACTCCGTTACACCCGATACGCACAATATGGCAGCGGTTCTCCCTTCACGGGCGAACCGCTGTTTCATGTTTTTTTTGGCCTGTTCATCTTCTGTTCATCTTGCCGTCACTCTGAGGACATTATGGCAAGCTAAGCTGTCTGTAGCGCCGAATCAGGCGGCTTGTACCATTAAGATCAAGATAGGAGTAGATGCAGCAATGAAGCTAAGAGAGAGAAGAACCACGAAGACAAGCATACGCACAGCAAGCGCAAAATTTTCTTTGGCAGCAGCGTTCGTAGTGACTATGCTTGCTCCCATGTCTGCTATGGCTGCACCGGCTGCCGGGGCGCTCCAGCCTGCCCTATACACTGCCGCCCAGAAGCTGGCGGAGGACAAGGCCGCACTGCTGACAGAGACATATGGTGTTCCAAGTGTACAGTATGCGTTAATCGACCATGGCAAGATTGTAGTCTCAGGCCAGGCAGGCAAAAACGATCTGAACGGCAAGCGTCCCCTTACGTCCAATACTATATATGGGATAGGCTCAACGAGTAAAATGATGCTGACCGCCGCTGTGATGAAGCTTGTAGATGAAGGAAAAGTAGATCTGGATGCTCCCGTAGTGAACTACATTCCTGAATTCAAGATGAAGGACAGCCGGTACACGCAGATCACCCCGCGTATGCTGCTCAATCATTCCTCCGGCCTGCTCGGCAAACCGGGTCCGAATGTGGCGCTCTATAACGATAATGATTCGTACGCACACGATCATTTGCTGGAACAACTGGCCACTCAGAACCTGAAGGCAGATCCGGGAGCCTTCTCCGTCTACTGCAACGACGGCTTCACCTTGGCTGAGATCCTGGTCGAACGGGTCAGCGGCATGAGCTTCACAACATTTTTGCACAAGTACATCACTAAGCCTCTGGAGATGAACCATACCAGAACCCCGCGTGACCCTATGGATCTGAAGGCAATGGCCGGTATCTATTCTTCCACGTATGAGGGGCAGCTTCCCCAGGAGAATTACGCGGTTATCGGTTCGGGCGGAATCTTCTCTACAGCGGAAGATCTGGTGCGATTCTCGCAGATTTTCACGGCTCAGAACAAGGGCATTCTCTCGAAGAATTCCTTAACCGCCATGGCCCAGCCAGAGTATAAAAAAGGCATGTGGCCTCCGTCAAGCGACGGCTCCTTAGCTTATGGATTAGGCTGGGACAGCGTAGAACTGTTTCCCTTCAACCAATACGGAATCCAGGCGCTGGTCAAAGGCGGAGACACCATGTCCTATCACTCCTCGTTAGTGGTACTCCCGGAATTGAACCTGGCTGCGGCTGTGATCTCTTCAGACGGTTCAAGCTTGATCGATCAAATGATGGCAAGTGAACTGCTGCTCCGTGTGCTTCAGGACAAACAAATCATTAAGCAGTTGAAGCCGGAACAATCCTTCGGGACTCCAGTACCCGCCGTTATGCCCAAGGAAGTCTCTCAATATGCCGGTCTCTATGGCAACTCTGCGTTGTTAAAGGCAGAGATCACTCCGGCAGGGGAACTGTCTGTAGCAGCGAGCGGCGTGCCGGACAGTGCTGTGCAGAAGTATACGTACACAGCCGACGGCTCTTTTGTAAATAAAGAAGGAACGGAAAAAATAAAATTCGTGGTTGAGAAAAATGGGCGTACCTATATGTGGTCCCGTTCTTATATAAGTGTACCGGAGCTTGGACAGGCGGCGACCTCTGAATACACTGCTGAGAAGCTTGATCCCAATCCCTTATCTGCAGAGGTTGCAGACGCATGGGAGAAGCGGGACAATACCCGATATTATTCGATATCCGAGAAGTATTCATCGATGCTCTATCAATACGGGCTGCCGGTTGTACCAGTCAACTTGGACAAAAATACACCGGGATATATTAACGGCCATAAGATTCTGAGCGCAAATCAGGTATTAAATGAACAGCAGATTCCCGGGATGGCAGGCCGTGACAATATGCAGATCGATTTCTATACAGACAATGGAATAGAGTATATGGCGGTAGCAGGCAGCCTGTACGTTAGTGAACAAGCGGTCACAGACCTCTATGCAGGCGCGAAGTCATCCGCAACGGTCTCAGCAAGCGGCTATGCCAAGTGGTACAGTGTGCCGAAGTCAGCCCAAGGGAAGCTTATGACCGTAAAGTTACCTGCGAACAGCTCTTTTGCGGTATATGATCAAGCCGGAATCTGTGTGAACCACACCGTGGTCAGCGGGAAGAATCAGGTCCTGCTGCCAGAGCAGGGTAAGATTGTATTTGCAGGCGGGGCGGGTGCGAAGTTCCAGATTACACTTAAGAAGTAAATGGCAATACCAGGGTAGCGGTATATTTAGAATCAACGGGCAGGCGGGGGCGGCAACCCCCTCCTGCTTTTTTGTGCGGAAATCAGCTTGTGGTGCGGGATGGCGGGATGCTCTGCGGATTGTTGAACACATTGCCGGGGTCATACTTTGCTTTGACCCTGCGCAACCGGGGATAGTTCGTTCCATAATAGACCGGGCCGGAATGCTTGATGCCCTGGTCGGGCACATTGATATAACTTCCCACGATGAACGGCTGCAGCTTGCGGCGGGTGTTGCGGACGTAGAATATGTTTTTGGCGGCATCTGCTTTCTTGATCCAGGAGCTGTTCCACTCCACATAGAATTTGGCCTTGCGCCAGTAGAAGGCGGTAGCTTTAGGAGATTTACGGCTTACAGCCCCACCCCAGTTGAGGAAAAAGAACCCGGCGTCTTTCCCCTCCACCTTCTCCAGGAACTCACGCATCGGCTTGAATGCCTGCTGCGGGAACGGTTTCCGTCCGAAGCCGCTGGAGAACTGGTTGCTGAACCGCTGGGTCTGTACCGGATCGGGAGCAAGCAAGAAGCTGACTACCTGCGGATAAGGCAGAGAACGGATCGTTTGGATCGTAGGCGTTCCTACGCTTGTAATGGGCTTCAAGAGGCGGACCGCCTCGGCCTTAGATCCAAGGAAGAGCCCCAGCATGCTGACATTTCCGCCTTTTTTGGGACCGATGGATAATTCGCTGCCCAGTCTCGTATTCACTGCGGGCGCCCAGCGCTGCCAGGTCTTCAGTACCTTCTCGAACTGGCTCCAGGGCCAGGTGATACGGAATACCGTTGCTGTGGCCGGAGCCGGGCGTACTTTGAATTTGTAACGGGTGCATACGCCGAAATTCCCTCCGCCGCCCCCGCGGGAAGCCCAGAGCAGATCGGCATTACTTTTCTTATTCGCAATAATAATTCTACCCTTGGCATCGACCATTTCAAGCTCCACCAGATTATCGCTGACCAGCCCCAGGGTACGCTGGAGCGGGCCGATGCCGCCGCCCAGTGTAATGCCGCCGATTCCAACGGTTGGACTATCCCCGAAGGGCGACATATACCCTTTCCGGGCCAGCGTATGGGCGATTCTCCCGACTGTATTTCCGGCTCCAACGACGGCTGTCCCGGTTTTTCGGCTTAGTTTAATGCTGTTCATTTCACTGACATCAATGACGATGCCGCCGTTCACTTGGGACAGATTGACCTCCAGCGCATGTCTGCCGCCTCTGGGCCGGATGGGAATCCGGTGCTCGTTGGCCCATTTAATGGCATTGGCTACATCCTGTGTCTTCTGGGCGAACACGAATACTTTGGGGAATCTGTCGGTATGCGGGTCCCAATTTTTACGCGCTGCTTCATAACCCGGATCACCTTTGTAGACGACGCGTCCGGTAAGCTTTGTTGCTGAGTTCACTGGTTTCCAGCTCCTTTTGAGCTAATATTGGCATGCAAGAATATGACTTTGACTAGGTTATGGTATGCAGGGCGTTAGTCTATGGCGTGGGCTATAGTACGGGGTATTAATGAGAATGGTTATCAATTATAATGTGATTAACCGGCAAAGGATATAGCGGAATAAAGATAAGCGGGGAATAGAGATGAAGCTGAACGAACATATACAGTGGTGGAACCAAGCATCGGTCAGGATTATGGATATCCGCAGAGGAAGACTTCCGGCAGGCTCGGCACTTCCGTATTACCAATTGCCTGCGAGTGGATTCTTGTATGCAGTGCAGGGACAGGCGCAAGTACAGCTGGATGAGCTACAGACTACCTTGAGACGTAATCAGCTCGTGCATGGCGGGCGGGGAGCGGTTCTTGCGGTGCATGCGGATGAGGCCTTCGAATACTTCCTGGTGCTGTACAAGGCAGTGCTGATGCTGCCTCAAGCGGGCAGAGGGATAAAGCTGCTGGAGCAGGAGAATCCTGCCAGGCATCAATACAGCTTCAGTCCAACTTACGCGCATCCCCTGCTGGACCGGCTAGGACAGATGCACATAGAGTGGTTAACCGCAGATCCGCTGCAGCATCTCTATGTGAGATCGCTGTTTCTTCAGTTTGTGCATGAGGTGCTGGCTCAGATGAAGCAGCAGGGTCTTGTTCCGGTTCAGCCGGACCTGCTGGCCCAGGCTCTGCGGTTCATGCGGGAGCATTACAGGGAGCAGATCACACTGGATACTCTGGCTGATCAATTTGATTGCAGCGTCAGCTACCTGAGCAAGCTGTTCAAGAGCCGGATGCAGGCAGGGCCTATCCGTGTACTTACACAGATCCGCATGGAGAGGGCAGCGCATGATCTGCTGCATAGCGGATATAGCGTGCAGGAGATCGCGGAACGGACAGGCTATCCCGATGCCCATACCTTCAGCCGGAATTTCAAGAAGTATTATGGTAGCCCGCCGGTACAATTCAGAATGAGAATGGATGCCAAGCTGCTTGTGCAAGAATCGCCTGTTGTTGATCCGATAACTGCCCTTGTAGCTCATAATTCCAGGTGCTATAGTATCCAAAGCAGTGAGAACTATTATCATTTACATCGAAAAGGGGGATTACCAGTGATGCGGGGAACGAAGACGGCATCTATGGCTACAGCGGTTTTATTATTGTGCGTAACCCTGCTGCTAAGCGCATGTTCGGGGGCTGGTGCAGGGACATCGGCGAATAATGGTGCGGCAGGAAATAAGGCTGCTCAATCCGTGAGTACGTCCAATCCGGGGAGCGAAGCGGCGGCTCCGGGCTCTACTACAGGCAATACGGCTGCAGCAACGAAGGTATATACTGACGGCAAGGGAGAGGTCAGCATTCCAGTAAACCCGCAGCGGATTATTGATCTGACAGGCAGCGCAATCGGCAATCTGCTGGTGCTCGGTGTGAAGCCGGTCGCAGCTTCGGATGACTCCTTGAAGAATCCGTTCCATGCGGGTCAGCTGGATGATATCGTGAATATCGGGGCGGAGCCGAATGCTGAGGCTATTCTCAAGCTGGACCCGGATCTGATTCTGACTTTTGACTATATCGAAGAATCCCAGTATGAGCAGCTTGTCCAGATCGCTCCGGTGGTCCGGCTGAAATACGGCGGGGGTACTCCGCAGGACCTGTTGCTCGAATTCGGCAAGATTACCGGCAAGGAAGCGGAGGCGCAGCAGTGGATTGACGGGTGGAACGATAGAATCGCTGAAGTGAAGCCGAAGATTACTGAAGTTGTCGGGGACAAGACGGTATCGATTCTCCAGCCCTATGCGAAGGGCATTTATGCCTGGGGCAACAAGGGAGGAAGAGGCGGTGAGATTCTGTATGGGGACCTCGGCCTGAAGGCGCCGGAGATTATCCGGACCACGCTGATTGACGGGGAAGGTTTCGGAGGTGATCTGTCGCTGGAGCTGCTGCCGGAGTATGCGGGAGACTATATATTCACCAGCAACTGGGGCTGGGATGACGGGGATGCCAATGTTGTGTACGGCAGCAAGGTATGGAAGTCACTCCCGGCTGTGAAGAATAATCGTGTCTATTTCATTGATGAGAAAGGCTCATACTACAATGACCCGATCTCTCTGGAAGCACAGCTGAAATTCATTGTGGATAGCTTTCTGGGAACGGGGCAATAATCTGGTCGGTGCGGCTGTACAACTTGATGTTTACATTTCGTGTAATGTATATATACTTAACTTTTGAAGGATTCATATCTCCGGGTTAACCGGCAAGGGAGGATATTACAGACATGACATCAACCATTAGAGTAGGGATCGTCGGATACGGAAATTTGGGCAAAGGGGTACAGCAGGCCATTGCGCAGAATGTTGATATGGAGCTGGTAGCCATATTTACCCGTAGAGACCCCCAGCAGTTGGCAGACATCACAGGAACACTCACCGAGCACATCTCAGCCGCCGAGCAGTACATAGGCAAAATTGATGTAATGATTCTGTGCGGCGGTTCCGCGACAGATCTGCCGGAGCAGACTCCGCAGCTGGCCCGGTTGTTCAATACGGTGGACAGCTTTGACACGCATGCCAAAATCCCCGACTTCTTCGCTGCGGTGGACAAGTCCGCCCGCGAAGGCGGCAGCGTAAGTGTGATCTCCACCGGCTGGGACCCGGGCATGTTCTCCATGAACCGGCTGCTGATGCAGTCCATCCTGCCGGTAGGCGAGGATTATACGTTCTGGGGTACGGGAGTCAGCCAAGGGCATTCGGATGCGATCCGCCGGGTTCCCGGTGTCAAGGCAGGCGTGCAATATACCGTGCCTGTCCAAGAGGTTATTGACAGCATTCGCGGAGGAGAAACCCCGCAGCTGTCCACCCGCGAGAAGCACCGCCGGGAATGCTACGTAGTGGCTGAAGCAGGAGCTGACCGCGATGCTATTACCCGCACCATTGTAGAGATGCCGAACTATTTCGCCGATTATGATACAACGGTAAACTTTGTGTCGGCTGAAGAGCTTGCCGAGAAGCATTCAGGGATGCCGCATGGCGGCTTCGTCATCCGCAGCGGAGTGACCGGTGGCGGAAGTAAGCAGATTGCTGAATTCGGGCTGAAGCTGGACAGTAACCCGGAATTCACCGCCAGCGTCCTGGCCGCCTATGCCCGCGCTGCTGTGCGCCTGAAGCAGGAAGGCCAGACAGGAGCCAAGACGGTATTCGACATTCCGCTCGGCCACCTCTCCCCAAGATCTGCTGAGGAACTGCGGCGCGAGCTGCTGTAGGCAACAATGAATGGAGCTGTCCCAAAGCCATGAAATGGCTAGGGGCAGCTCTTTATTTTGGAGTAGAATCAATGTGAGCGCTTGGGTGGACGCTCCGCATTTCCGCGGGTCGTTCTGCCCGCTCTGCTGTTTAAGCGGGAAACGACCCGTCCATCCTTAAAAAAAGAAACAAAAAATCGCTCATTCCGGTTAAATGGAGGCACCACTTGGGGGAGGGCGTTCGGCAGATGCGTAAAGCTGTGTTGCCTTAAAAGGCTACGCTTTAGCTATACGCTGAATGACAGAACCAGAAAGCGTGTTGACAACTGAACTGCTGGAAGTTGGCTGGAGAGCTGATTGAGAGGGATAAATCCCTTTGGTGAGGCTGGAAGTTGGCTGGAGGGCAGCATGAGAGGGATAAATCCCCTTGGTGAGGTTGGAAGTTGGCTAGAGGGCAGCATGAGAGGGATAAATCCCTTTGGTGAGGCCGCGTGTGACTGAAGGAGAGTAATGAGGAGTATTAGTGCACCTGAATTCGCAAGAAGTCAGCTATATGAGCAAATGAGGAGCATTAGTGCTCCTGAATCCACCGGAAGTCACCTATTTGAGCGAATTAGGAGCACAAATGCACCTGAGTCGCCAATCGTACGCATTCGTCCAACCGCATGAGCTCAGACTAACGACTAGCAAGCACACAGTATAACCAACCATCTATTCCCTCAACCTAAAAAAGAGGTGTCCCCAGCCAAATGGCTCAGGGACACCTCTTCTAGTATCAATTAAGTCTATAACAGTTACACGATACCCTGCGCCAGCATGGTATCGGCAACCTTCAGGAACCCGGCGATGTTGGCACCGGCAACCAGGTTACCAGCGACGCCATAATCCTCAGCCGCCTGAACGGTGCTGCTGTAGATATTTTTCATAATGAGTTGCAGCTTCTCGTCCACCTCTTCGAAGGTCCAGGACAGACGCATGCTGTTCTGGCTCATCTCTAGGCCTGAGACGGCTACGCCGCCGGCATTGGCTGCCTTGGCTGGAGCAAACAGCACCTGGTTCTCCAGGAACAGCTCCACCGCTTGGAGGGTGGTCGGCATATTGGCGCCTTCGCCAATGGCCTGAACACCGTTCAGAATCAGCGTCCGGGCGGATTCCAAATCCAGCTCGTTCTGCGTAGCACACGGCAGGGCGATATCGCAAGGCAGTGACCAGATTCCGCTACAGCCCTCAACATACTCGGCATGCGGGTGCTCCTTCACATATTCGCTGATGCGCAGGCGTTCTGTTTCCTTCAGTCTTTTGACGGTAGCCAGATTGATGCCCTGAGGATCATGAATGTAACCGTTCGAGTCACTGCAGGCAATTACGTGGGCGCCAAGCTGCTGAGCCTTCTCGATCGCATAGATGGAGACATTCCCGGAACCGGAGATGACCACCTTGCTGTCCTTAAAGCTTGCTCCGCGCGATGACAGCATCTCCTGCACGAAGTATACACAGCCATAGCCGGTAGCTTCCTTGCGCGCCAGACTGCCGCCGTAGAGCAGCCCTTTTCCGGTAAGAACCCCGGCAGCATGCCCGCCGTGAATCCGTTTGTATTGGCCGAACATATAACCGATCTCGCGCGCGCCTACACCGATATCTCCTGCAGGAACATCTGTATCCTGCCCAATGTGGCGGTACAATTCCGTCATGAAGCTCTGGGTGAAGCGCATAACCTCTTGATCCGATTTATCCTTGGGATCGAAGTCGCTGCCGCCCTTGCCGCCGCCCATGGGCAGGCCGGTCAGCGAGTTTTTGAAGATCTGCTCGAAGCCCAGGAACTTGATAATCCCGAGGTAGACAGAAGGATGGAAGCGCAGGCCTCCTTTGTAGGGACCGATGGCACTGTTGAATTGAATGCGGAAGCCGCGGTTAACCTGCGTATTACCGGCATCGTCCACCCAAGGGACACGGAAGGAGATGCTGCGCTCAGGCTCAACCAGCCGCTCGAGAATCCCGTGCTTCATATACTGCGGGTGGCGGGTCAGAACGGGGGTGATGCTCTCCAGGAATTCCTGGACAGCCTGGTGAAATTCCGGCTCATGCGGATCGCGCTTCTGGACCTCTGCATAGATCCGCTGCACGTACTGCACAGCCTCATTTGATACTTCTGACGTTAGTGTAGGAACGATGGACACTTTGGCAAGCACTCCCTGTCTGATTGTAATTCGGGCTATCCCGTATTAATTAGAATTTAAAAGAATTCTATAAAACCTGACATCAATTTGCCAATCAATTATTTTTGGCAGAGTCATTAAGAAATTCTATGAACCTTACATACTATGCAAGCTAAATGCGGCAGAGTGTTAATAAACCTCTGGTCAATTCAGGATTGCAGTTCCCCTTAAATAGGGTATATATAAATATTGGAAACAGCATAAAGCATTGAGAGAGAGGCGGAAGCATATGCACTTATTATCTGTAGCAGAATTAGTAGATGTGGAGAATCATGCCTGGGAAGAGATCAGGGAGCTGCTGAGCCAAGGGCCGCGAACCTACCGGCTGGAGGCCGCAGAGCCGGAGGCAGCCGCGCTGACGCTCGTCCGTCTGCAGGTAAGTACGAGGTCTTATCTGGGAGCCATTGCCTATGAAGCCGGAGGTATTATCTTCGAGCATGGCTGGATTACCTTGCTTGGCGCTGGAGCAGAAGGGGTCTGCGGCAGTCTTGCTTCCTGGAACGGTCTGGGTGATGCAGATGACACAGTCCCGCTGCCGGGTGTGCTAATTGTAGCATATGATGCGGCCGGAGGCTTCTTCGGCCTGGATACCGGGCGGTTCGGACAGAGCGGGCATATCTATTATTATGCCCCCGATGCGCTAGAATGGGAGACGACGGAATTAACCTATTCGGGCTTCATCGGCTGGCTGGCGGAAGGTGACCTGGATCTGTTCTATGAAACGTTCCGCTGGGAAGGATGGGAAGAGGAGACGCAGAAGCTTGCGCCGGATCAGGTCTTCGGGTATTACCCGCCGCTCTGGACGGATAAGGGTAGCGGCTCGGCCAGCAGCAAAGCACCGGTCTCTATTCTAGAGGCATGGCGGGCAGCAAGAAGTGCAGGTGCTGAATGAAGCGGCGTAAGGCTGAACGCGGGCAGCTTAGAGTCTTACGGGTAGCGGAAGAACCGCTGGAGGTGGTCCCCTTTGTCAGTGCGGCGCCCGGCAGCCAGGGAATAATATATGGTGGGCTTCCGATATATCCGGGAGAAATGCAGGGACTGCCGGAAGAGGTGAAGGTGCTGATCGTCGCATCCGATCTTCAGGGAGTTGCCTTGTCTGACAATGGAGATTACAGCGATCTATTGGTGGGTGAGAAGCTTGCCGCCACATTGGAAGGTCTGCTTCTCCGCCATATGCCGGATGTCCGCCCGGATCAGGTGCTGGTCTGTTTATGCGGCGATCTATATGGAGACACTGCAGTAAGAGGTTCTAGCGGTGATCCGCTGCCGGTATGGCGGGCCTTCCGCCGCAGATTCGGTACGGTATTCGGCGTGAACGGCAACCACGATCTTCTGACTTCAGAAGGCGAAGCTGAGCTTGCCTCCACACCGGGAATGCATCTGTTCACCGAACCGGCGGTCCTGCACCATGAGAATATGCTTATCGCTGGACTTGGAGGCGTCACGGGAAGAGCAGGCCGGCCGAACCGCACGCCGGAGAAGGAGTATCTGGAGAGACTGGAGTGGCTGCTGCAACGCGGACCCGCTCTGCTGCTGCTGCACCAGAGCCCTGACCTTCCTGGAGCAGAGCTACCGGGACATGCAGGCATTCGCGAGCGGCTGGAAGCCGGGCCGGAGGTACTGGTCTGCAGCGGGCATGTTCACTGGGACCAGCCGCTGGCAGAGCTGGACAACGGTGTCCAGCTTCTGAATACAGACGGAAGGGTGCTGGTATTCACAGCCGCAAGCCTGAGCTAAACGTGCGCTTGTCCGTAAACTTTACAAACAGAATCGGAATAGGTATAATTTAAGTATATTTCAGGGTTGGAAACAACAAAGAGGGGCCTAACGCCATTAGGCTCCTTTTGTATTTTCACCCATGTTAACAGGAGGGCGAAAGTCATTCACAAGGAAAAGATTTTGGTATGTGTTCATTATGGGCCGCATGGGGAGCGTCTAATCCGGCGTGGTGTCGAGCTGTCTGAGATGCTTGGGGCACCGCTCTATGTGCTTAATGTGGAGAGTTCGGACAGCGATGAATATAATCATAGCAAAGAAATGTATATGGCTGTCTGGAAGCGCCTGGCAGAGGAAGCCGGGGCAGAATTTATGGTCCGCAAACGCCGGGGCCGCAAGACAACGGATGTTATTGTTGAAGCTGCAGAAGAGAAAGAGGTCACTCAGATCATTATTGGCCAATCCGCCCAGACCTTGTGGCAGGAGCTGACCAAACGCAACTTTGTCAATGAGCTGATCAGCAAGATGAATATGATGGATCTGCATGTCGTTGCAGTTCAGCGTATGCGCGCCGGTCTCGAAGAGACCCATGAAGAAGGCGTAATCTCTTATCTGGTGAAGAATGAGGGAGCATACCAGCTCAGCGATGAGCCGGAAGGCGACGATTACATCAAAGGCAAATTTTTTCATGAATTGCACACAGAATTTGAGAATGGCTTGTTCAAAATTGAGCAAGATGGTAAAGCGAGATATTTGCATATCTGTGAAGGAACGCTGACCGAGCCATTATAACCGGCTCTTGTCTTCAGGAAGTAAGTACCAGCGTTCACAACCCAAATTGTAGAATGAAAAAGGAGGCTTGCCTTTGCTGCATATAACCGTTCTTGTTCCGTTTCTCCTGGCCCTGATGATAGCGCTTCTGCGCGGGAGGATGCGAAAGCTCCATAGAGGATGGCTTGTATTAGCCGCACCGCTGGCGTTATTCATATATTTCTTGACCCGGATTCCAGTCATCAAGGGAGGGGAGCTCGGATACGAGACCCTGTCCTGGATTCCTTCCCTTGGGATTGATCTGGTCTTCCATCTCGATGGATTAAGCTTGCTGTTCGCCTTGTTAATTACGGGCATGGGTACTCTGGTCTTTATCTATTCCATATTTTATCTCGATAAACGCAAGGAAGAGCTGACGCCGTTCTATGTATATCTGCTGTTATTCATGGGGGCGATGCTTGGAGTCGTGCTGTCCGATAATCTTATGGTGTTATACGGATTCTGGGAGCTAACGAGTGTCTCCTCGTTCCTTCTGATCGCCTACTGGCACCGGAGACAGAAATCACGCTATGGCGCACAAAAGTCCATGCTGATTACCGTCTTCGGCGGTCTGGCGATGTTCGCAGGCTTCCTGATGCTGTATGTGATGACGGGTACGTTCAGTATCCGCGAGATCTGGAGCCAGGTGGGCGATATCAGCGGAGAGACGCTGTTCATTCCTGCGATGCTGCTTATTCTGCTGGGTGCCTTCACCAAATCGGCCCAGTTCCCCTTCCATATCTGGCTGCCTGATGCGATGGAAGCGCCGACTCCGGTCAGTGCGTATCTGCACTCGGCAACCATGGTCAAAGCCGGTTTATATCTGGTAGCACGTTTCAGCCCGGTGTTCGCGGGGCAACATGAGTGGTTTTGGATTGTGTCGGGTGTCGGCCTGATCACCTTGATCTATGGATCGATCCAGGCGATGAAGCAGACGGACCTGAAGGCTCTGTTAGCCTATTCTACAATCAGTCAGCTTGGACTGATTATGGGATTACTTGGTATGGGTTCAGCCGCGTCCTTCTACACAGGGGAAGAGGCTGTATTCTATACCGCCGCAACAACGGCAGCCCTATTTCATTTAATTAATCATGCCATATTCAAAGGTTCGCTCTTCATGGTGGTCGGAATTGTCGACCATGAGACGAATACCCGTGATCTGCGCAAGCTCGGCGGTCTGGTGTCTCTGATGCCGGTCACCTTCACGCTGGCGTTGATCGGCAGCTTCTCGATGGCGGGTCTTCCGCCGTTTGCCGGATTCCTGAGCAAGGAAATGTTCTTCACGGCTGTGCTGAATATCAGACAGCTGGATATCTTCAGCCCGGGGGCCTTCTTCACCCTTTTCCCGGTGCTGGCGTGGATTGCAAGCATATTTACCTTTGCATACAGCATGATTATGGTCTTCCAAACCTTCTTCGGCAAATATCAGCCGGAGAAGCTGGACAAAAAACCGCATGAAGCGCCCTTCGGCCTTCTGCTTCCGCCAGTGATTCTGGCATTACTGGCCGTAGTCACCGGCTTCTTCCCCAATATACTGTCGAAGTCACTGATCGTGCCGGGGATGAATGCGATTCATCCGCAGATTGCCGCCAGCTCGCCTTTTTATGTGAATATCTATTTCTGGCACGGGTTCACCGCCGAGGTCTGGATGACGCTGGGTGTGATCCTTCTGGGGATTATCGTATACCGCGTATACGGCCGGTTCAGTCTGGTCGAGAAGGAATGGCGCACCGGACTTACGCTGACCCATGTGTATGACGGCAGTATCCGTCTCGTGGAGAGCGTATCCCGTGCAGTGACAGGCCTGTACATGACAGGTTCAATGCGTCATTATCTGATGTACATTTTCACCCTGATTATCGCTGTTGTCGGCGGCACGATGCTGTACTCGGAAGGCATTACGTTCGGCCAGGGGCAATATGCTCCGGTCACATTCTTTGAAGTTGTTGCCGTACTGGTCCTGCTGACAGGGGCGCTTGCCATTCCGTTTGCCAAGTCCAGAGTCTCGGCGATTCTGATGACGGGAATGGTCGGTTACATGGTGACGCTGCTGTTCATCCTGTTCCGTGCACCCGATCTGGCCCTCACCCAGATGATTGTGGAGGTGGTCTCCGTTACGCTGTTCCTGCTCTGCTTCCGGCATCTGCCGAAGCTGAAGCGGGAGAAGGTCAAGATGCGGGTCAAGGTACCCAAGCTGATCATCGCCTTAGGCTTCGGGATCACGATGACGCTGGTGGCGCTGGCGGCGCTCGGCAGCAGTCCGTTCGAGTCTATCTCAACCTACTATGTGGAGAATAGTTACAAGCTTGGCGGCGGCAAGAACATCGTCAATGTCCTGCTGGTGGACTTCCGCGGCTTCGATACCATGTTCGAAATTACGGTGCTGGGGCTGGCATCGCTGGCCATCTACTCGATGATCAAGCTACAGCTGGAGCAGGATCATACGCCTGTTCTGACCAGAAGCAAACCGGAGTCCTACACGCGCCGCTATACCCGCAGCAATGATGTATTGCTGCAATCGGTGGCAAAAGTAGCCTTCGTGATCATCATCACGTTCTCCCTGTACCTGTTCTTCGCAGGTCATAATCAGCCTGGCGGCGGCTTTATCGGAGCCTTGATGGCTGCTGCGGCGCTTGTACTGATTGCGATTGCCTTCGGCACGGAGTTTGTAGAGAAGGTGCTGCCGGTCGATTACCGCAAGTTAATCGCAGTCGGGATTATGATCGCTTTTCTCACCGGAATCGGTTCCTTTGTCTTCGATGCTCCGTTCCTGACCCAAGCCTTCGGCTACTTCGAACTGCCGGTCATGGGCAAGACGGAGCTAACCACGGCGATGCTGTTCGATCTGGGAGTTTACCTCTCGGTGATCGGTGTCACGATGAATATTATCTTTACGGTCGGGAGGGATAACTAATGGAGATCCTTATTGCCCTGGCGATCGGTGTCTTGTTTACCGTAGGTGTCTATCTGGTCCTGTCCAAAAGTCTGCTCCGCATCCTGCTTGGGACGACGCTGCTGACTCATGGCGTTCATCTGCTGCTGCTGACGATGTCCGGCCTGAAGACGGGCGCTTCACCTCTGCTTGGCGAGAAGGCGGACAGTTATGTCGATCCGCTGCCGCAGGCGCTTATCCTGACTTCCATTGTAATCAGCTTTGGGGTATCCGCGTTCTTCATCGTTCTGGCCTACCGGGCTTACCGCTCGGCGGGGACGGATGATGTGGAAGGAAGCAAGGGGGAGAGACCATGAACAACCTGCTGGTAATGCCTTTGCTGATTCCGGCCTTTACGGCGGTCATCCTGATTTTTCTGAAAGAGAAAGTGAAGCTGCAGCGTATCCTCAGTGCCATCAGTGTGCTGGTGAACATCGCAGTAGCGCTTATTATTGTGTACCAGGTCCGTACGGACGGGATTCAAACGCTGTATATGGGAGGGTGGCTACCGCCTTACGGCATCGTCTTCGTAGCTGACATGTTCGCAGCGCTACTCGTCTTGACGGCTGCGGTGGTAGGGGCAGCTTGTCTGTTCTTCTCCTTCGCAAGCATCGGTGAGGAGCGGGAACGTTTCTACTATTATACGTTCTTCCATTTCCTGCTCACCGGCGTGTTCGGCTCGTTCCTGACGGGTGACCTGTTCAACCTGTTTGTCTGCTTCGAGGTGCTGCTGGTTGCTTCCTACGCCATGATTGTCTTGGGTGGAACCAAGGTACAGCTGCGCGAGACGCTCAAGTATATCCTTGTCAACATAATTTCCTCCACCTTGTTCGTAGCGGCGATTGCCTATTTGTACGCTGCGACAGGCACGCTTAATATGGCTCATCTGGCCATCCGTGTGGGAGAGGCCGGGCAGGGCGGAGTGATGAATGTGATTGCCGTGCTTCTGCTGCTGGTGTTCTCGCTCAAAGCAGGTCTGCTGTTATTCTTCTGGCTGCCGGATTCGTACAGTGCTCCTCCGCAGGCGGTAAGGGCATTGTTCGGCGCACTGCTTACCAAGGTGGGGCTGTATGCCATCACCAGAACGTTCTCGCTGATTTTTGTACATGATATGGGCTTGACCCATTCGCTGATCGGCTGGATGGCAGGGGCCACTATGATTCTTGGAGCCATAGGGGCACTCGCCTATAATGATCTAAGCCGGATCTTCAATTATAATATTGTCATCAGTGTCGGCTTCATCGCCTTCGGCATTTCCGTGGCTACCCAGGATTCGCTTAGCGGGGTTGTATTCTATCTGATGCACGATATGGTTGCCAAGGCGCTACTGTTCTTCCTGGGCGGGCTGATTGTCGCGGCTTCGGGGACGGAGCAGCTCAGGCTGATGGGCGGTCTGATCCGCCGGTATCCGTGGACGGGCTGGATGTTCTTCGTCCTGACGCTGGCGCTGGTCGGTGTTCCTCCGCTTAGCGGTTTTGCCGGGAAGGTCATGATGGTCCGCAGCGGCTTCGGAGAGCAGCACACTGTGCTTGCGCTCATCGCCTTGGCTTCCAGCTTCGTGGTTTTGTATTCGCTGATCAAAGTGTTCCAGCAGGTATTCTGGGGGGGCGAGAAGAGCGATGAAGAAATCCGCCCTCTGCGCTACAAAGCGATGATGGTACCGGCTGCTGTGCTGTTTGTTCTAGTCATCCTAATGGGTATTGGCGCTGAGCTGGTGAACGGCTATGTAATACAGGCCGGCGCAGTCCTCGCTGATCCGGCAGCGTACATTAATGCTGTCATAAGGAGTCGATGAAGATGGCCTTTCAAATATTGTTGAATCTCATGATTGCCTTCCTGTGGATGTTCCTGAATAATGACTGGACGGCCTCCGGCTTCATCATCGGTTATGTGCTGGGGGTGGCCGTGCTGGTGGTCATGCGGCGCTTCTTCGGCGGACGGCTGTATCTGGGTAAAATTTGGGCGGTTCTGAAGCTGGTGGCCTTGCTGCTGCGGGAGCTGGTGGTATCCAGCTATGTAGTGGTGAAGGCGGTGCTTAGACCGAATCTCAATATCCGCCCAGCTATCCTGATGTACCATACAGAGCTGAAGTCGGACTGGGAGGTAGCCGTGCTGATCACAATGCTCTGCCTTACGCCGGGTTCCGTCGTGCTCGAGGTGTCCAAAGACAACCGGACCCTATACATTCATGCCATGGACATCCAGGATGTGGAGCAGTTCGATGCGAATATCCGTAATACCTTTGAACGCGCGATTCAGGAGGTGACCCGTTCATGATTCAATCGATTCTTATGCTGGCGTTGTCAATTATGGTCATCTCCATCGCGATCTGTGCCTGGAGGCTGGTTAAGGGGCCATCGCTGCCTGACCGGGTTGCCGCACTCGATACCATCGGTATCAATCTGCTGGCGATGGTGGCGGTCCTCTCGGTTCTGTTCAAGACGCAAGCCTTTATAGAATATATTCTTCTGATTGGAATCCTCTCTTTTATCGGGACGATGGCCTTGGCCAGATATATCGAAAGGGGAGTGGTGTTTGAACATGGACATGATCAAGACGGTCATTGAGTATGTGTTTGTCCTGCTGATTCTGACCGGAGCCTTGCTTAGCGCAGTCAGCTCTGTAGGGCTGATCCGCTTGCCCGATGTCTACTTAAGATCACATGCCGCTGCCAAAAGTGCTACGCTTGGTGTGCTCTGTGTACTCAGCGGCGCCTTCCTGTATTTCGCCTTCTTCCTCGATTTCATCAGTGCGAAGCTGCTGCTGGGAATCGTGTTCGTATTCATGACTTCGCCGCTCTCCGCTCATCTGACAGGCCGCGCGGCCTACCGCTCCGGTGTTCCGCTCTGGAGCCGCCGCGTCCAGGATGATCTTAAGGCGGCGCTGGAAAAGGAGCAGGCAGAGGAAGAGGCAACGGAACGTGTGAAGACTGACGCATCACCATAAAAGAACAGGGATGTCCACAGCGCTTGAGCTGCTACGGACATCCCTGTTGTAATATTGGCTTGGTCATGCGCTCTGAGGAGCTGTCCGTCTGCGGTACAGGTGCAGCAGCAGATACGAGGCGGCGAACGCTGCGGTTACCAGCCACAATGGAATTCTCGGGTCGAGCTTGTAGGCCCAGCCTCCGATAATACCCGCAGGCGCGGTGAATACCAGGATCAGGACAGACAGCATGGAGAAGACCTTGGCCCGCTTATCATCATCAATGGCGTTCTGCACAGCTGCCTCCAGATAAGGAGAGCTGATCATCAGGCCTACAGCTGCCAGAATGGTGCTCAGTCCGATCCAGACGAAGCTCGCTGTCGGGTAGAGAACCAGCATGGCATTCGACAGAGCAGATAAGCCGAAGCCTGCCATCATAGCGCGGTTAGCGCTCTGATCCGGGATTCTGGGCATCAGCAGCCACAGCGTTAGCAGCATGATGACTGAGGACACGGCCGGGAATAGAGAGAGGATGCCGCTGTCCAGATGGATATAATCTGCCAGATACAGGTACAGGTAGGTGCTTTTCAGCGTAGCCTGGAAGTTGAACAGAATGTATACGCCGAAGATCAGCAGCAGATTGCGCTCCGCCCCGAGGTCACGGAAGGCGCCGCCGTATTCAATCATACTTTCCCTAAGGCTGAGCTCACGGGTCTCCTGTCTTTTGCGGATGCCGGCCTCGGTCTCCCGGGTAGTCAGATGACGGCCTACGAACTGGAAGGTCATGAAGAGGAAGGCCAGCACGTACATGATCCTCATGCCCGTGACCATGCCATACTGGTGGACAAGCAGACCGCCCAGCGGTGCGAACAGGCCTCCGATCACCCCGATAATCTGCAGCAGTGTGAATACATAGGTCCGGTCCGAGGGACGGGTATCTTCAACAATCAGGCAGTAAAAGGCAATATGCGGCACACGCTGGAAGCCGTTAATCACCGCAGCCGCCACGAAAAACCACAGGTTCTGTGAGCAGGCCCATAACAAGGTGGCGAAACTCCAGCTAAGCAGATCAAAATATAATATAGCCCGCTTGCGTCCCAGCCGGTCCGTTAAATATCCGCTGAGCAAAGAGGAGAATACCTGTATGATGAGTCCGATCGTCGTTATCCAGCCGATGTTCAGCTCGGTCAATCCAAGCTCATACATGTACAGGGTGGCATAGGTAGAGAACATGCTAAAGGGAATCAGAAAAAAAGGCTCAAAGGTCAAGCAGCCCCGGCTGTTTCCCTCCAGCCGCGGAAAAAAGGGTTTTGCCATGATGAAATCCTCCATGTTATCGATAGTCTACACTATATTTATTTAACACAAATTGGAGCTGAGCGCATGTTTATTATTCTTGGACTGGTATTTATTACGATATATGCCCTGATTGTCTTCTACATTGGCTGGAGCGGCTGGAGCTGGATCAAGCCGGTCGTCTCCGGACGGTTCCGGCTGTTCTACATTATTGCGCTGATCTTCCTGGCCAGCTCGCTGATCCTCTCCAGAGTGGTGGCTGGGTCAGCAGTCTTAAGCGTCATCGGCAGCTACTGGCTGGCCATATTCAGTCTGCTGCTCATGCTGTTGCCGCTCGTGCATCTTATGGTCTGGCTAACGAAGCTGGCCAAGCTGCCGCGCCGCGCGGTTCAGAAGTGGTCCGGTATCCTGACGCTGGTTATTCTGATCGCCCTGATAGGATATGGAAGCTATAATGCGTACAGTCCGGTTGTGCGTTCCTATGAGGTACAGATTGACAAGCCGGGTCCGGCCAGCGGTAAGCTTCACATCGTGATGGCTTCGGATATGCACTTCGGTTATTTATCCGGCAAACGCCATGCGGAGCGGATGGTGCAGGAGATTAACGCCTTGCACCCCGATCTGATACTGCTTCCGGGCGACATTGTGGATGATGACGTTAGGCCCTATAAGGACAAAGGCCTCGGCGCAGTACTGGCCAAGCTTGAAGCTCCACTCGGCGTGTATGCTTCCCTGGGGAACCACGACCGGTTCAAGGGCGGGACAGAGGAGATCATCAGCCTGCTGGAGGAGAGCGGGATGCAGGTGCTCTATGATGAGGACGTTGAGGTAGGCGGCTGGCTGACGCTGATTGGACGGAAGGATTACAGTGATAAGGAACGGGCCGAGCTGGCTGATCTGACCAAGGACGTAGACCGTTCCAAGCCGGTATTCATGCTGGAGCATCAGCCGGTGGAGTTTGGGATTGCTGAAGAGCAAGGCATCGATCTGATGGTCTCCGGCCATACCCACCGCGGACAGATTGCTCCAGCCAACCTGATTACTTCCCGGGTGTTCGAGAATGATTGGGGGTATCTGAAGAAGGGGCAGCTTCATACTGTTGTCTCTTCAGGCTATGGCTTCTGGGGCCCGCCGATCCGTATCGGCTCACGCTCGGAGGTAGTGTCCATTCAGGTGGAATTTTCCAACGTGAATAAGTAATTTGGAAGGGCTGACCCGGTGTTCGGGTTGGCTCTTTTTTGGATGATACATTTACAAAAACCATTAGATCAGTTATATTGTACTGGTACAATAAGTACACTGTTCACGCAAGGAGGAAGCGTGTGGAGATTATCATCAGCAGTAACCGGAACAAGCCCATTTATGAGCAGATCACCTCGCAGATTAAGGGCAAGATTATGAGCGGAGAGCTTCGGGCAGGAGACCCGATCCCTTCGATGCGTGCCTTGGCCAAATCTATTCAGGTCAGTGTCATCACCGTTCAGAAGGCATATGAGGACCTGCAGCGCGACGGATTCATCGAAACGACGGTCGGGCGCGGAAGCTTCGTCTCGGCCGTGAACCAGGATGTTTTTCAGGAAGAGCAGCTGAAGAAGGTGGATGAGCATCTAATGAAGGCAGCCGAAATCGCCCGCGCAAGCGGAATCAAACTGGAGACGATGGTGGATATGCTGACTATCTTTTACAAGGAGGGAAATCATGAATCTTAGTTTGGAAATTACCGGACTGACCAAGTCCTATGCCGGTTCCGGCTTTATGCTGGACAATGTATCATTTTCTGTTCCTAGCGGAACGATTATGGGGTTCGTGGGGGAGAACGGGGCAGGGAAGACGACAACGATCAAGTCCATCCTGAACACGGTTCAGATGGACAGCGGAACGATCCGGCTGCTGGGCCGGGAGATGAAGGATACAGACACGGTCTTGCGTGAAGACATCGGAGTGGTGCTGGATTCGGCCAATTTCCCGGCGGTGCTGACCCCGGCTAAGCTGGCTAAGGTCATGCGCGGCGTCTATAAGCAGTGGGACCAGGAGGTGTATGCCAAGCTTACAGGGAAGTTCAGCCTGCCCATGAACCAGAAGATCAGCGGGTTCTCACGGGGCATGACGATGAAGCTGGCGATTGCTGCCGCCTTGTCGCACCATCCCAAGCTGCTGATTCTAGATGAGGCCACTTCAGGGCTGGACCCGGTGACCAGAGAGGAGATTCTGGAGGTGTTCCTGGAATTCGTAGAGGATGAGCGTCACGCTATACTGATGTCCTCCCATATCACAAGCGATCTGGAGAAAATTGCTGATTATATCACCTTCATCCATCAGGGGCAGATCATTCTGACAGCGATGAAGGATGAGCTGATCTACGACTACGGCGTGGCCCGCTGCACCAGCGGCCAGTTCCAGAGTATTGCAGAAGAAGACAGGCTGGCTTACCGGGTGAGGGAGCATCAGACCGATGTGCTGGTGAGGGACAGAAGAATCTTTGAGGGGCAATACAGCGGGATCACCGTCGATCAGGTATCTATTGAAGAAATTCTGCTGCTGCTGGTAAAGGGGGCGAAATAGGATGCGCGGACTGCTGCTTAATAACTACTACTCGCTGCAAAATACGATCAAGACATCCCTGGGCATTGCGCTGATGCTGGCGCTGGTCCCATTGGCCGTAATTAATAACTCGATACTGAATGCCATCATTGGTGCGCAGATTCTGGTCTTTGTGGTGAGCATCGGGGCCTCCCTGCAGGCGGATGAGGCATCGAAGTGGAACCGTTTTGAGATCACATTGCCGATCAGAAGGAGAACGGTGGTCTATGCCAAGTACTTAAGCTTTCTGCTGCTGATTCTGATGGGGACGGCTACGAGCCTGATTACTATAGGGGTTATCTATGCCAAAGGCGTGGACACCTCGGGCTGGAGCCTGTCCACCGGGTTCACCTTCGGTTTATCGCTGGCCATCACAACGCTGGCGGTCTATTATCCGGTTGTGCTTAAATTCGGTGTGGACAAAAGCGAGCTGATGGTGATGGTAGCCGCAGGAATCGCCGTAGTCCTCCGGGTTCTGGTATGGCTGCTGCTGGGCCAGTATATGGACGGTGTTAACTTCAATGGACCAGAGACTGGGTATGCATCTCTGCTGTTGGCGGTTCTCTTGTTCGCCATATCTTATGTGACGGCCGTGCGGATTCACCGGAACAAGGAATTCTGATGCTGAAGAAGCCGGTCTAAGATCCGGCTTCTTCAGCTTTTGCGGCTTCGCATAATCTCCTTATAGACTTCAATAGCCAGCGCCCGGGACCGCTTCAGGTCAACGATGGCATTATCGGCAGGCAAATGAATGGCCTGGTCAGACCAATCCGCGCGTTCCGGCAGCCAGGTGCGGAGATAGCTGCCGCCCGGATCATGCGTCCTGGACTGGGTGACCGGGTTCATCACCCGGAAATAGGGAGAAGCATCGAAGCCGAGCGAAGAGCTCCACAGCCAGCCGCCACGGTTCTGGGCATTGTCGTAATCGCTTAGCTTCAGCCGGAAATAACGTTCGCCATAGATGAAGGGGCAGCCCAGATTCTTCGTCAGGAACATGGCCGTAATCATTCGCAGCCGGTTAGGCATCCAGCCGGTCTCGTTCAATTGGCGCATAGCCGCGTCAATGACCGGAATGCCGGTCCTGCCCTGAGCCCAGGCCTCGAAGTGCTGTGTCCCCAGCGCAGACAGATCATAGACATTCTCATAGTTGAAGAAATCCTTGTCCAGCCGTGCCTGATATAGATAAAAATCCCTCCAGGCTAACTGTCTCAGCCATTCTTCCCCGAAATCCTCTTCTTCAGTAAGTCTGCTATATAGGGTCCGTGCCGAGATCGCTCCTGTATTCAAATGCCTGCTGATCCGGCTCGTCCGTTCCTGCGCGTAATGATCGCGGCCCACCTTGTAATCATGCAGATCCGCGTGCAGGAAACTCTCAAGCACATGACCCGGGTTCATCTGCTCTGCAGCGGGAGCAAGCGCTGTAAGCTGAGTGGCAATCTCTTCGGGAAGCTGGAAGGCATCCGCGAGCTGGGGGTGAAGATCAACGGTTCGCACACGGCTTAGCCCGGCAGAGTAAGGCGGCTGGAACCGCTGCGAGAGGAAAGCGCGCCAGCGGCGGTAGAAGGGAGTGAACACCTTGAACGGCTCACTCCGGCCGCACCAGTCCATGAATTCTTCCAGATCACAGAGCATACTGTCATGCCGGGCGTGGAACCGGAGATTCAGCGCATGGGCGGTATCCAGCAGCAAACGGTCGCGCTTAAGGGCATAAGGCGTATAGTCCGCATGTAGGCTGACCTCCTGAACAGGGTGGAGCTGTGCCAGCCGCCGGAGAATCCCCTCCGGCTCTCCATACAGGAGATGGAGCAGCTTGCCTTCTTTCGCATATTCCTGCTGAAGCCGGGCAACATGCTGCAGGAAATTCTGTCCGCTATGCTCCAGATAACGCTTATTCCGGAGCAAAAACGGTTCCAGAATCAGTACATGCAGCGAATCTTCCTGTGCTGAAGCTACGGCGTCGAAGGCCGGCAGATCTGAAGTCCGCAGGTCCTTGCGGTGTATGAATAGAATCATAGATGTAGTTCCTTTCAGATACAGATGTCATCTTTTAAATTGTAAACGGTAGTTCTGGCAGATACAACCGGGTTAACGTCTGCAGATGGTGATTGTTCATCGGATCAACTATTCCGAAATAAGGGAGCTGCCATGTCTGAGTAGCTATAGCCTGCTTATTGGTCACGGTATCCCAGGCTGGATATACGCGTATCGCCATTTTTCCCGGTGCAGTATCGGTTGCCAGCACGCCATGCATTTTCAGCAGGCCCTTCGGAAAGACAAACTGTCCAAGCTCCCCGCTAACGGGATGGAAGGTGTTAATGACCAGCAAATCAGGGGCATCGGCATAGGTGAAGGCCTGGTTTTTACGCTCGGCATTTTTTTCCCAGATAGCGACAAATTGACCGGTCTTCGTAGGGGTGATTTTGGCCACCCGAAACCGGACTGACAGGGCACCCAGCTGGAATGTACCAGCTCCATATTCGGCATTCTGCGGTTCTTCACGTATGGAACCGACAGTTAAGCGGGCTGGTGCGTACAATGTATCATTAATATAAGCTAATATGGTGTGGAATTTATTCATGCGCTGGCCCTTCTTCCATGAAGATGATCATGCTGCTTCAACTACTGATACTATCAGGGAAATCGGCCTTAAGGAAATTTTCCGGTATCCGGTGAAGTTTTTTGTTAGAATTAGGAAGGCTGCAGGATTTTACTCGACTAAAGGAGAGGTTTTATTTTGAAACGAGGATTCACACTAGTGCTCATGGTGCTATTGCTGCTATCGGGCAGCATTACAGCATTTGCCGCAGAGCAAGGCAGCGTAGGAGCAGGGGGAGCTACCCCATCCGGCATTCCGCTGACCGGGCTGGAAGCTTTTGTAGACGATTATGTAAAAGAGTACATAGGAACGCGGACCGTAGGCGCTTCCGTTGTGATGGTGAAGGATGGACAGGTGGTTCTGTCCAAGGGGTACGGCTACGCCGATGTGGAGCAGCAGATCCCCGTCACCCCGGATACGGTCATGGAATGGGGCTCCATCAGCAAGCTTGCTGTATGGGCATCCGTAATGCAGCTGGCGGAGCAGGGCAAACTGGACCTGAATCAAGATGTCCGTAAGCTGCTGCCGGAGAATTTCCTGACTAAGCTGACGTATGAAGAGCCGATCACGATGCTGAATTTGATGAACCACAACGCCGGATTCGAAGAGTATATGTTCGATATGGCCTACCAGTCTCCTGAGGAAGTGAGATCACTGGAAGAGGGGCTGAAGCTGGCTCAGCCCGCACAGATCTACAGACCAGGGGAAGTGGTCGCGTATTCCAATTACGGAAACTCACTGGCTGCCTATATTGTGGAGCGCATCAGCGGACAGCCGTATCATGAATACGTCCAGCAGCATATTTTTGAGCCACTGGGCATGAAGCATTCCATGGCGTATTCTGTGGTGGAGGACCGCCCGGAGCTGCTGGAGCATAAGGCAAAGGGATACTTCTTCGCCGGACCAGGCTCCTTCAATCAAGGGTCATGGAATTATATGTCCATGTACCCGAACGGCGGAAATAACGGGACGGCGGAGGATCTGGCCAAGTTCGCCATGGCCTTCATGCCCGCAGCCGGAGAGCAATCCCCGCTGTTCCAGAAGTCAGGTACGCTGGATACAATGCTGACCCGGAGTCATTCTGCTGCTGAAGCCATGCCCGGCATTGCCCACGGATTCTGGGAGTATCCCGGGGCACAGCGGACGCTGGGACATGGCGGGAACACGATTGCTTTTGCTACCAATCTGATGCTGGTGCCTGCAGACCGGTTTGCAGTCGTGATTATGACGAATCAGGCGGGCGAATCCCATATTGTTCATGGTCTGACCAAGGCAGTAGTGGGGCAGAGAGCGAAGACGGAGGCAGCGGTTCTACCGGATGTATCAGAGGTGGAAGGCCGATTCGTGGCAGCACGCCGTCCCGGACATGGCTTCATGAAGCTATTCCCTTATCTTACGATGATGAAGCTTGAGCCTCAGGGCGCAGGTCAGCTTCAGGTGTCTCTTGCCGGGATGAGCGGAAGCTATCAGCAGGTTCAGCCTTACCTCTATGAGAAGACGGGTGGGGGTTCAGGGCTGGATGCCTGGCCGATGCTGTACGCCACAATGAAGGAAGGAAAGGTAGAGTCTGTCTCGGTGTACACCTCCGATTATCTGCCGCTGTCTTCGGGCCGGTCCATGCCTGTACTGCTGATCAGTGCAGCACTTGCTGCGCTGGCCATCGTCTATTTCATAATCGCTCCGTTTGTGTGGTTGGTACAGGCGCTTCTGGGCAAAAGGAGAGCTCGTAGTAAAGATCCTGCCCCCCGTTCCGCCAACCGGAAGCTGACGGCCGGACTGACTTTAACCGGTACCGGTCTGGTCGTGAACAATCTGGTGCTGGCCTTACGGATGCTGAGCAACAATGAACGTGCCTATGCAGAGGTCTATCCGCAGATTATAGTGAATATTGCACTGACCGGCCTGGCGGCATTGCTTATCGCTGCGCTATTGCTATCCTTGATGAAGCGCCGGTCCCCGTCTGTCTCACCGGCCCGTAACCATTGGCCGGCCATCGTGCCCATGGTGATGATGTCGATTCTGCTGGCCCAGCTTGTATTCTGGGAGTTCTACAGTTAGTATTTCGGCCCCTTAATGAAGGGGGACAATAGCTTTTGTGCAATTGGACGAAGCCAAAAAGCTACGACGGTCGTTCCCGTCCATGAGCTGCGCTTATTCTGGAGATATTGATCATTAATAATATAAGTCCGGGTCGAAGCAGGGCTCTTAAGTCCCAATCGTTCCCATTCAGCCGGATCATTGGACCCGCCGAGCCTGACCAGCATAGCCTCTGCCGCACGTTCGATCTTATCCGGAATCTGATCGAATGCTCCGGTAATCTGCGTATGAAATTCATCGATCGGGCTGCGGCTGGCGATGCTCTCCAGGTGAATGCCTTCGCGGAGATAGGAGACGAAGGCCAGATGGTCAGCCCAGCATTCATCGATATAGAACAGCCGTACCCGCTGCTGCGCAGGGCTCATCGGCTGCTCGCCCAGCAGGATGCTGAGCCGCTCCGTGTAGAGAATCCGCCTCTGGTCCTCGATCATATCCGAATAACGGTTCAGCTCGTTATGGATATCGAAGTTCTGGCTCATTACAATCTGCTGAATACTTGCGATCTTGCGGCTGAGCTCCCGTTCTTCAATAGCTTCCTCCTGTCTGAGCGCATGGCCTGGGGTAGGGGAGCTGAAGCTGCACATCAGGTCATCTTCCAGGCTGATATAGAAGACAGAAGCCCCTGGATCGCCCTGGCGGCCAGAACGTCCGCGGAGCTGGTTGTCAATCCGCACGCTTTCGTTCACATGGGTGCCAATGACATATAATCCGCCCAGCCTGGCGACAGCCTCGGCCTGTGCCGGATCGCCGCCGCCGAGGCGGATATCAACCCCGCGTCCCGCCATATTCGTAGAGACTGTTACGGCGCCGAGTTCGCCCGCTTTGGCAATAATTGCGGCTTCCTCGACGTCGTTCTTTGCATTGAGGACCTGAGCGGGAACACCGGCAACCGCAAGCGCTTCAGCCAGCATATCCGACTCCTCCACGCTTGCAGTTCCGATTAGCATAGGCCGTCCCTCCCGGTGGACAGAAGTGATCTCTTGTACGAGCGCCAGGTACTTGGCTTCCTTGTGAGTGTAAATCCGGTGAGGGTGGTCTACCCGGATGTTCGGCTGATTCGGCGGAATCTCCACCACCTGCAGAGCATAGATATCCTTGAATTCCATAGCTGAGGCGCAGGCCGTAGCGGTCATTCCGCAGATTTCCGGATATAGGCTAATGAAGTGTTGAATAGTGATTGTACCGAGAATTTTCCCGCCTGCGGTCCATTTCAGTCCTTCTTTGGCAGTCAGTGCGGCTTGCAGCCCGTCCGGCAAATACCGGTTCTCGGCCACGCGTCCCGTATATTCTTCGATCAGCTCGATAGCACCGCCACGGACAATGTAATCAATGTCCTTCGTTAATAAGGTCTCCACATGCAGCGCACAATTCAGTGAGGTTAGCAGCTGACTGTTCCGGCTATCATAGAGATTACCGCAACCCAGCAGCTCCTCCACTTGGGCAGCACCTGCATCGTTCAGATACACGTTACGCTGAAATTCATCATAATCATAATGCTCCCCAGGCAGAAGCTGCCGGGCCAGATCTGCGTATCGCATATCTTCGCTATGGCTAACCTCGGATTCTCCGCTGATGACAAGCGGGACCCGCGCTTCATCAAGCAGCAGGGAATCAGCTTCGTCCACGATGACGTAGTGGAAAGGGCGGTGTACCGTAGCGGTTTCCGTGAGTGCAATAGTGTCCCGCAAGTAGTCGAACCCTGCTTCTTTTGCCGTAACATAGGTGATATCGCTCCTGTAGGCCGCCCGTTTCTCGCTCAGGCTCATGCCCGCTTGAACCGAATCCACCGATAGTCCCAGGAAGCGGTAGATAGGACCCATCCACTGTGCATCCCGCCGGGCCAGATAATCATTGAAGGTCAGCACATGCACGCCTTTGCCGGTCAGCGCATTCAGATAGGCCGGCATTACGGCTGAGAGGGTTTTGCCTTCACCCGTGTGCTGCTCAATCAGCATTCGCTCGTGCAGGGCGATAGCGGCCATGATCTGGACATCATAAGGCTGTAATCCAAGTGTTCTTGAGGCCGCCTCACAGACTAATGAATAGGCATCGACAAGCAGCTCGTCCAGAGCTATGCCGGATTGGGCGGCGTGCTGGAGCCGGAGGGACTCCTCCTGAAGCTTAATGTCATCCCAGGTCTGCAAATTACGTTTGCGGATTTGCTCTGTTTTGTCCCGGTAGACACTAAGTATATTCCGGTTATCGTAATCTCTGAAACGTTGCACGAATCTAGCAGCTATATTCATAGTCATGTTCTCTCCCCGTTCTCCCGGCTCTAATATGAACGTCATCGGGCTACTTTACCTGTACATTATAATTCATTCTTGTTTCGATTTACCAATGTATGGATTATAAGCTCCCGAGACAAGTATTGGCCGGATAGAAAAGAGGAGGGTCAGCAGCCTTTAGGCACTCAGTCCGCCGTCTACCGGCAGAATGACCCCTGTCACGAAGGAGGCTTGATCACTAAGTAACCAGGCCGCAGCCTGTGCGACTTCTATGGGTTCAGCCGGACGCCGGAGGGGCGTCTTGGCACTGATTTGCTCGATAATCTCAGGATTGATGGAGACCCATTGTTGAATCATACCTGTCATAGTTGTGCCGGGGGCGATGGCGTTGACCCGAATGCCTGCCGGTCCGTATTCGATGGCAGCTGTTTGCGTGAGGCTGTTAACTCCGCGTTTGGAGGCACCGTAAGCACCCAAGCCCGGATTGCCCTTTAAGCTGCCGACACTGCTGGTATTGACAATCGCGCCTGATCCGGAGGTTTTCAACATTGCTGTAATCTGGGCTTTCATGCACAGCCAGACCCCTTTATAGTTTACAGACTGAATCAGGTCGAAATCCTCTTCTTTCTCATCGACCAAAGAGGATACGGTGACTCCGATACCAGCGTTGTTGAAAGCGGCATTAAGCCGGCCATACTGCCTTACTGTGGCATTGACCGCTTCCCCAGCGCCGCCCGCTTCTGCCAGATCGGCTGTGAAATATTCCGCCTGACCTCCGGCTGCTGTAATCTCATCTCTGAGTGCACGCAGCTCAGATTCTGTCCGTGAGACGAGCATCACCGAAGCGCCCTGCACGGCAAACCACTTTGCTGCCGCAGCCCCGATCCCCCGTCCGGCACCCGTAATCATTACCACCTTGTCCTTCAATAATAGTTCAGAATGTTTTGTCATGTTATTTCTCCTTTTCGCCAGGTATATTGATATCCTTGATCACTTTGAGTATACTTTGGCTATTGTTTTGGGAGGAGAGCCTTCTTTATGGTAGGCTTACGAGTGACAGGATAAGGGGGCTACCTAGTTGGATGATAATGAACGCCGTTTAGCCTTAGGGAATTTTCTGCGGAAGTTAAGATCCTCGATCTCGCCGCATGATGCCGGACTGTCTGCCGGGGGCCGCCGCCGGACACAAGGTTTACGCCGAGAAGAAGTTGCTCAACTCGCGAATATAGGACTTTCATGGTATACGCGGCTTGAGCAGGGGCGTGATATCAGCCCTTCAGTCGGTGTACTGGAGAGTCTGGCTTCGGCCCTTAAGCTAACACCCAATGAGCGCAGGCATCTTTTTCTGCTGTCAGGAGAGTCACTACCGCCTCAACTGGCTGCAGCTGAAGAGAAGATCAGCCCGTATGTTCAGAAGATGCTGGACGAATTCAGCCCGAATCCTGCTTATGTAATCGGGAGGAGGTATGATTTTCTGGCCTGGAATGCAGCGGCGGAAGCTGTATTTATGATTAGTCGGCCGTCACCGCCGCATGATTACAATTTGATGTGGCGCCAGTTCACTGACCCTGTCTGGAGAGAGGGTTCAGAGGATTGGGAGACGGTCTCCCAGAGAATTGTAGCTGAGTTCCAGACATCGCGAGCCCGTTATTTGGAGGATGTTTCATTTAGCCAATTCATTGCTGATCTTAAGAATGTAAGCTCAGATTTCGCAAGGATGTGGCAGGGGCACGAGGCACCGAGCAGTCTTGACGGCTACAAGAAGCTGCTTCACCCTGCACTTGGAGTGCTGGAGTTTGAACAAATTAACCTCCAGTTCCCCAATGACCCGGACCAGAGGATTATGCTATATTTGCCGGATACGGCAACGAAAGCCCGTTTGGAGCAGAATTTGATGGCAAGCACAAACAAGCGACCCTTCTGAAGGCGGACAGCCCTCGGAGGATCGCTTGTTTTGGCTTGCTGTATTTTTTCGGCTACACTTAGCCTTTGACCCCGCCGACAACCATCCCTTTGACGAAATACTTCTGCAGGAACGGATAGACGATGATAATCGGCACACTGGCCACAATAGTCATCGTAGCACGGATAGAGGTCGGTGTAACGGTCGATTTGTTGCCCTGCGCGTTCGCAAAGGCATCGGCTGCCGAGGAACTGGACATCGCGGTGTTGGATGTTGACAGCATCTTCATCAGCTCGTATTGCAGAGTACTCAGGCTTGGCGTGGAGGAGTTGTACAGGAAGACGTCAAACCAGGAATTCCACTGATAGACCGCTACGAACAGGGAGACGGTAGCCAGTGCCGGAACGGTCAGCGGAAGCACAATGCGCGAGAAGGTGATGAAGTCGCCTGCGCCGTCGATTTTGGCCGATTCCATCAGTCCCTCAGGCAGTGCCTCAATGAAGGAGCGGATGACGATCATATTAAATACGCCGATGATGCCCGGAATGATATAGACCCAGAAGCTGTTCAGCATGTTCAGCTCTTTGATCAGCAGGTAGCCTGGAATCAGACCGCCGCTGAAGTACATGGTGAAAATAAACGTGACGGACACAAACTTCTTCAGCTTATATTCCGGACGGCTTACCGTATAGGCCAGCATCGCTGTACAGAATACGGAGACCACAGTGCCGATTACCGTCCGTGCTGCAGAGACAAACGTTGAAAAGAAGATGTTGGATTCACTGAATACATACTCGAAGTTGCGCAGCGTCCATTCACGAGGCCAGATATAAATATCGCCGCGGACAGAGTCATTCGCTTCATTGAACGATAGAGCAAACATATTCAGGAACGGATAGAGGGTAACAATGACCAAGAGAATCATGAAGATCGTATTGCATATATCGAAGATTCGGTCACCAAGCGATGAATTCCGGTATGAATTGGTTTTGGATTTAGCCATTACTTGTGTCCTCCTTTCTAGTACAATCTGCTTTCGCCCATACGCTTGGCGATATTATTGGCTGCGATCAAGAAGATGAAGCTGACCAGCGTCTTGAACATACCCGCTGCGGTGGCAAGCCCGAAGTTGTTCATCTGCATCCCGTACTTCAGTACGAAGATATCCAGATTCTCCGAGTAGTCGAGGTTCATCCCGTTACCTAACAGGTACTGTGCCTCGAAGCCGGACTCCAGAATATGGCCCAGGTTCATGATCAGAATCAGAACGATAACCGGCTTGATACCCGGCAGGGTAATATAGAACATTCTTTGCAGACGGGATGCCCCGTCAATCTCAGCCGCTTCATATTGAGAAGGGTCGATGGAGGTGATGGCTGCCAGATAGATGATGGTATTCCAGCCGACATTCTTCCAGACTTCCGTAACCCCGAGTATTCCCCAGAAGTACTTGCCTTCGCCCAGCCACAGAATTGGATGATCAATAAGCTGCGCTTTGACCAGCAGCACATTGATGATCCCTTCCGGTGCCAGTGCCATCTGTACAATATTGGCCGCTACGACCCAGGAAATGAAGTAAGGCAGGTAACTGATCGTCTGCACGGTGCGTTTGAAGAACACATTGCGCAGCTCATTCAGCAGCAGGGCCAGTACGATGGCCGTTACAAATCCGAGAACCAGGTTAATGGAGCTCATAACCAGAGTATTACGAAGGACGCGATAGAACTGCTGTTCCTGGAACAGGAATTTGAAATTGTCCCAGCCGACCCACTTCTGGTCGAACAGATCCTTGGCTGGCTTGAATTTCTGAAAAGCAATTGTCCATCCCCATAGCGGGAGGTATTTGAATATAATCACCCATAACAGAAAGGGCAATGACATCAGCATCAGCATTTTCTGTTTAGATAGCTCTTTAAAAAAGGTTTTGAAGCGCGAAGTACCGGTATTATTCGATTTTGCCAACTGCACAGCGGTTTTTCCCACCTGTACCGTCCCCTTTCCAAGCTCCATATTCTCTCTTTGCTAACAAGTGTAGAAGGGAAAAGTGAAGGCAGGCTTCACTTTTCCCGGTTCATCATGCTGCATCTGGGAAGCGGACGCTTACCATTTGCCGTCGATGCGGTCCTTGATCTTGTTAGTCATGAATTCTTCGTAGCCCTTAGCATCGAGCTTGTTGTATTCGGCCAGGTATTCACTCCAGACCTTTTCAAATTGGCCAGGGGCAGCAAGCACCATACGAGGATAGTACTTCTGCTGCAAATCGCCGGCTCTCTGGCTGAAGAGCTGCTCAGGGGAGCCCGGTTCTTTCTCAATACTCCAGGCAGGGTACCATGGACGCTCTACCGGCTCGGCATAGAAGTCGGAGAAGGTCTTCAGGTTGTATGCCTTCAGCAGTGTTTTGTCGCCATCTGTGTAGTTGATAGCTGCAACTTCCGGCTGGTTGAACGGAACGTGGGCGTTGCCGTCATCATACACGGAATTGTCGCCATAACGCGGCCATTCATAATCGAAATAAGCGAAGCCGAATTTACGTTTGAAATCATTGTCGTTGCGGTTTGTCAGCTGTTCTTCGCTCATCACCATACGGCCTTCAGCGTTCTTAGTGTAAGTTTCGCCTTCAATGCCCCACTCGACAAGCTTCTGGTTCTCATCGGTCAGCAGGTTGTCGAAATACTTGATGATGCGGACCGGATCTTTTGCGCTGACAGAGATACCCAGCCCGCGGTTGTTAACGAAGGACGGAGGATCAACATAAGCATCTTTAATGCCTTCGTCAAATACGATAGGAAGGGCAACGTAACGCAGATCGTCATTACCGGCGGATCTCAGATTGTTCGTGGCGTCGTTGATCTGCCAGGAATAGTTGACATATCCGAGTACACGGCCGGAGGTCAGCTTCGCCAGATACTGGTCTTTGTTCGCTGTGAACGTCTCAGGGTCAACCAGACCCTTGCCGTTCATTTCGTTCAATTTAGCCAGCCAGCGCTTCTCATCTTCGGTTCCCTGATACAGCTTGGCTTCATGAGACTCCATGTCCACTAGGACGCCGCCTTCATTCGGATAACCGGCCAGATGCATGGGCTGGTTGGTGATGGTGAAGAATTCACCGGCTGTACCGGCGAAAGTAGCGAAGCCGATGGTGTCTTTACCATCCACCTTAGGGTACTTAGCTTGGTATTTCTCAATCAGGTCAAAGTACTGGTCAAGCGTTTTCACTTCCGGGTAACCGAATTCCTTAAGGACGCGTCTCTGCATCCAGAAGGTACTGCTTGGATCTGGCGGCGATAAGTATCCGTTTACATTTGCAGTGAAGGGAAGGATATAGATGTTGCCGTCTTCATTGGTGATCTTGTTCATATAATCGCCGTAGACACGCTTGATGTTAGGGCCATACTTCTCAATCAGATCATTGAGCGGAATGTATGCACCTGCATCGAGCAGCTTGGCGAGCTCGCCGACTGGAGAGATGACATCAGGATAATCGCCTCCGGCAATCATAACCCCGGACTTGGTGCTTCCATCGCCAACTACGTATTCCATTTTCCAGTCTACACCTGTCTGTTCCTGAAGCTTCTTACCGATGGTGGTATCACTGGCCATGGTATCCTTGTTGGCTCCGAAGCCGAAGTAAGTGAACGTTACCGGCTCAGTGCTTACCTCGCCGTCGTTGCCGCTGGCACTGTTCTTGTTCCCGTTGTTGCCGCCCGAGCAGCCGGCAATGAGGAGGGCTGAAGCCATAACAGCAGCCAGTCCGGTTTGCAACCATTTCTTTGTACGCATTTCATATCCCCTTTCTTTACTTTGTGCTATTGAACATCCTCATTATAAAAGAAAGCGTTTAACTTTGTTACAGGGCAAACCTTAGATCGGTCTTTGAATAATTAAGGTATACCCTATATTTATTTATTTATTTATTTGTTTGTTCTCCAGGGGCAGACGCAGCAAAATGCGGGTTCCCGTTCCGGGTTCGCTCGTGATGGAGAAGGTGAACGATTCCCCGTAGGTGATTCTCAGCCGGGTGATTACATTCTTCATCCCGATCGAATCCCCCATGGCGGACGCATCTTCCAGGTAATGCATAAGCTCACTGATTTTTGCCTGGTCCATGCCCACACCGTTATCTGCAATGACGAAGACAATCTGTCCGTTCTCCTGGGCGATCTGAATGTTGATATATCCGATGCCCGCTATATTCTCAATCCCGTGAATACTGGCGTTCTCAACATACGGAAGGAAGGCCATCTTCGGAATTTCAATGCTCAGCAGTGACTGGTCCACCTCGATGTGATATTCAAGCTTGTTGTCGAAGCGGTATTTCTGAATCTCCAGGAAGCTCTCGATTAATTCAAGCTCCTCGCGGATCGTAACGAAGCTGCTCTTCCACATGATTGATTTACGGAAAATCTTCGCCATGTTCTGAATCGTCCGGGCCGTCTGCGTCTCGCCCTTCATCATACTCCGCATCCGGATCGTCTCCAGCGCATTGAACAGGAAGTGAGGGTTGATCTGGCTGTGCAGCGCATGCAGCTGGGCCTGCCGTTGCCTCAGCTCAAGCTCCTTCTTCTGTATTTCTGCAACATATACATCATTAATCAAGTTCTCTATGCGTTTACTCATTCGGTTGAACTCAACGGTAAGCTCGCCAATCTCATCCCGCTCCAGGTGGTAGGGGATCAGTCCGAAGTTTTTGTCTTTTACAGACTTCATATGCTTCAAGATGTTCTTGATACGCGTGTGGATCGAACGGGACATGATCATAATTACGATGGTAGGAACCAGGAAGTTAATGCCGGCGAACCAGAGGATAAATTGCCCGGATTGTCTGACGTCAGACAAAATAAGGGTCTCATCCAGGACGCCGTAAATCGACCAGCCGCTTAGATAACGGTTATTCTGGTAGGTCTTGTCGATCACAATGGCCTGCTTAGGCTTGGGAATCTCAGTTGGGGTCAGGGTATGCGCCGCAGTAATCAGCCCGCTGGGCTGACCGCTGGAGAGACGGCCGAAGCGGGCCTGGCCCGACGGGTCGAGAATATAGAAATCACCGCTGAAGCTGGATAAATCCAGAATCTGCTGGATATGGTTCATGTTCAGGTCGATTTTGAGCACATGCTCGTAGGTCTCCAGCCTGCGGTCGGTAAGGCGCTGGATCACGCTGATGCTGTCGGGCGTTACATAGAGATGAGGGTGGGTGTTGCTGAACTTACTGATCTGCTTATACCAGTCCTGCTGGCGCATACTGTCCTCCAGCTTAATGATATGGGCTGAGGCCAGAACGGTTGGATTGTCGGTCATAATCACCGAGGAGCTCAGCACCTTGTTCTCTTTGTCGGTCCGGTTGAACAGATTCGATATGGCGTTCAGCGACTCCACATAGCGGTCTGTTGAAGCATAGGTGGTATTCAGATGCTGGATCAGCTGCCGGTCAATAGAGTAGAGGTAGGATATGCCTGCTGCATCTTCAATGACGGTCCTCAGCTCAGCCTGCAGCAGATTCATCGCCTGCTCGGCATCCGCGGTCTTCTGATTCTTGATATTGGCGGTGGTCACCTGATAGAACATTACATTGGTCAGGATGATCGGAATGAACACGCATACAATGTAGATGACAATCAGCTTGCTTCTAAGCTTCATATGATTCAGACGGAAGTTGAACACGGCAGGGAGCCTCCTTATTTACTGCCCAATCATCATATTGCGATAATCGGTTGGCGTCATATTCTCAAGCTTTTCAAACTGGGTGGCAAAATAATCCGCATTCTGGAAGCCGACCAGCTCCGCGATTTCGTACATCCGCTTCTTGGTTTGCCGCAGCAGGCGTTTGGCCTCCTCAATCCGCAGGGTCAGCAGGTATTCATTGAAATACACTCCGTAGGTTTTGCGGAATAACTGTCCAAGATAGACAGGGTTCATATCGAAATCGGCGGCAATACCCTTGAGGTAGATATTTTCACGGTAATGCCCGTCGATGTATTTTTTGATTTTTTCAATATTGCCCTCGCTCTTGCCGCCGCGCTTCTCTGCGATATATTCTGCGGCTTCGGCGATAAACTGCTGGAATATCTGCTTCAGCTGATTCAGATTTCGGTACTTCAGCGGCCAGTTGAGCAGCTCATTCATCCATTGCAGCGTATTCTCGTCACCTTCGAGCTGCCGGATAATATTAATGATGGCAATCATGCTGCGCCGGATCGTGTTCGTCACCGCTCCGGGGGCGAAGTGGCGCTCTTGGAACAGGGTGAAGATAGCGTCCACAGTTGAGCTGTAACCCTTGTTGTCATTGGCTTCGACCTCGTAAATCAGCTTGCTGTGCAATCCTTCATCGATGTCGAAATAGTATAAGGGCAGCTCCAGCAGCTCGTCCGCCATATAAATGCCTTCGAAGCCGGCGGCAAAACGGTACTGGAGGCATTTCTCGGCACTGGTCCCGGAGTCTGCAATCTGCTTGAGATGGCTTACCGTCCGGCCAACGAACAAAGCGATGGTTGTTCCAAGCTCCCGCTCCAGTGCATCCAGCATTGTGCGGTAGCCTCCCCACGGGGATGGATTAGGATCATCGACCCAATGGCCGGGCACGATCACCCCGTATTGATTGTTAGTGCGTACATGAAGGAGCAGAGTCTGAGCCTCTTGGCGGAAATAACGCAGCAGCGAGTCCTTCAGTGCAGGCAGGTAATCGACTTCTCCGGCGGGGAGCTGATCCTGCATTTCTACGATGAGATACGTATAGGAAGAGGTGAGAGGAAGCTCCAGCGCGTAGGCGATCCGCCCCATGACCTGATCATCAGGTTCTGTCTGCAGCAGGCTTTCGATGACCGTCTCAACCAGAGGCTTTTCACGGGTGATAGAGAGGAGCTGCTTCTTGTTCAACATATGGGCGATTTTGCCTAGCGCAACCGTAAGCTCCTGTTCGTCAACCGGCTTGAGGATATAATCGGACACATTGTACCGGAAGGCTTGCTGGGCATAGGAGAAGTCGGCATATCCGCTCAAAATAATAAAAATCGGCTCCTGCACAAGCTCCGTCTTCACTTTCTTGATCAGTCCCAGCCCGTCCAGCACAGGCATACGGATATCGGCAATCACCAGCTCCGGGTTCAATTGTTCAATCAGGGTAAGCGCTTGCTCCCCGTTCTCGGCTTCACCACAAATTTCGAATTGCGGCGAGCATTCACTTAGAATCCGGATCAAGCCCTTCCGCACAAAAACTTCATCATCTACAATCAGCACCTTATACAATGGACTTCCTCCTTGGGGTTATTCTGGATTGCTTGGTCCTGTTCCATCCTCGGTCAAGCCGCAGTGTGATCATTATAAGCTAATTCCCTGACAGAATTCGAGTGGAAACGACTTTTTATTCTAGCACCTGCTGGAATATCCTCTCCAAACGAAGAGCCTGCATCGTTAGACACAGGCTCTTTGGTATTGTATTTTTTATGCTAAACGCTTAGCTTATTTGTCATTGTGCCGGAGATGCGGGGGGCAGCATGTTCCGTGTGGAGCTGCGGAGTTATAACGACTGAGACGTATGCTGAACCCGTATCGTCCTGGCATTATGTATCCTGCCGCATATGGGAGCATCCATCCGAATGTTTACGAACCTTGTCTGCTGAGTTAGCCTCTTCTGCGCTCAGCACGGCTCACCCAGTGTGAGCCCGGATGCTCCGCATTGGGTGAGCCGGGTCTTTCCCGTATAATAATAGACGTTACGCCGGAAGTTACATTTGAGCGTACCCCGGCGTATGAACTCTAAGCATCAGGAAGGGAATGAAGAAACGTTGACTTATACGAAACTGTTAGAACGAAAAGGCGAAATTCTCAAGCGAACCGTGGAAACCTGGATCATGAAAGAGAATCGTGACGGGCTGGACCGTCAGGAAGCCCATATCTACAGGAATATGGTCAAGGAGCTTCATCAGAATGAGCAGGAACTGAATGTGGCACGTGTGGAGGAACTGGATAAGAGCCTGGATTCGGACACAGAAGGAGCAGCTTCAACAGCTTCAGCCCAGAGAGAGCTTGTAGCACAGGGTGTGTGAAACCGATAGCCTATGAAGCTGTATTAACATTAATAATGGAATCTAATAAGCCGCCCGGCTTCGCAGATGCGAAGGAAGGGCGGCTTTTGACCATATTTAGATAAGCTACAGTCTTACAATCCGCCGGTACACCAGGCAATCCAGCAGATCCTCCCATTCCAGCTCGCTCTCATAAGGATCGCGGAAAGCGGTCGCAGTTGGAAGATACCCTAGAGCAACGCCTTGCCCGCCGTGCAGATTGCAGCCGCCGTCGCCGCCTTTGCCGGTGATGCCTTCCGGTGTGAGGACCAGCTCCTTCTTGTAAGGATCACCGGGAAAACATAGCCCGAACGCATTCGGCAGCTCCAGCGGATACGGGTCTTCAGCATTAGCCTTACTTGAACCGGGCACATGCCTGAGCTGCATGGATTCGTCTATCTCGTCGCCCCACGGGAACAGCGTCCGGGTGCCTGCGCCGTACAGATACTCCCATTCATCCTCAGTCGGCAGGGCGAAGCCCGCAGGCAGCTCCGCCTCGCACCAGTCCCCGAAAGATTCGCTGTCGTCGAACAGGAACAGCACGATCTGTTCGCCGTCCCGCTCCAGCCGGAAATACTGGGAGAACTCATAGCTGGTGTGCGGCCCCTGACGGAACTCCTCGATGGCTTCGAGCACATCTTCATCCTCTTCCGGGTCGAGCCGGACCAGCGGACATTCATACCAGCCTGCGGATTGCGGCGAGCGCTGAACAAGCAACGGCCCGATTACAGCTTCTCGGAGGGGGGACATCTTCGCATACATATGTACTTCTGAACGGCCCAGGGTCACCGAGTCGCCCGGCACGAACACATATTCACTGCCCTCGTACATGAATACCCCTGTTTCCAGAGACTGGCCGTAACGTTCGAACCTATCGAGCCGCAGCCACTTGAAGCCAGCGGGTAACTGCTTAAGTACTTCCTGCATCGCGTGCATTTTCTCATCAACCGTTAATTGCCCCCATGCGGCACGGTTCCATGCTTCCATGTCATCTTCTCCTCCCGGGAATTGGCACTTTCAGCCTGTCTACTGTCATTGTAATGGACAGCCCGGGTTACTGGCAAACCCGCCGGGAATGCTGCCGGACACACCTGTTAAATAGCATCCATTTATAACCTGTCCTTATTGTCTGCGTGGTCATATAATAATTCAGGTTGGAACATTAATACATAGTAAAAGAGGGATAGGAGTTATGAATTCAAAACGATTGAAATTCTTCGCGGCAGGTTTTGCATTATTACTGGCTGCACAGGTACTGCTTCCCGGGCGCTCATCGGCTGCGGGGAAAGTCATTGAACAGCTCCCCAAGCCGGAATGGAGCTATACGCTGCCGGATGGCATTAGCTTCTGGGGCACTATAGACACCTTACAGAGTAAGAATCGGATGTTCATTCCGCTAGTCAAGACCGTAACCGTAGCCCCTTCCAAGACGAAGTCTTCGGGCATGTTGTACGCATCCATTGACCGCATTAACGGTTCTGCCAACTGGGTATATGACTATTCGGACATGGCCAACGACAAGCCGTTTACTGCCAATCGTTTCTTTACGGCCAGTAACGGCTACAGCTATTTCTATAAAATGTGGGGCGGCAAACCCTATGATCTTACCGTTGTTGATTCGAACGGCAAACGGAAATGGACCAAAACCATAACCGGGTCCTACTCGCCGGTGGTGCTGGATAACGGAAATATAGTGATTCAAGCCTTGGTTAGCGGCAATGTAGCTTCTCGTGGTATTACCGAGTACAGTCAGGACGGGAAGCAGGTACGCAAGCTTAAGCTGACCGGCAAATGGGCCTCAGGGGTGATTGATGTGCTGCCGAACGGCTATGTGGTACATAAGGAGCTGGATACAAACAAAGTCAGTGTATACCGGAGTCTGGATACTCTGACGAAACCACTGGTTACCTACACCGCTCCCAAAGCAGTTAAATATCCTGATTTCCAGGTGTATCCGCTTCGCGGCGGGTCGTTCCTGATTAAGATGAGTAGTAGCGATACCTGGCTGTTATTCGGCTATGACGCTAACGGCACCAAGAAGTGGGTGCGTCCTGTGAACAAGATGGATCGGATTGATACGACAGGCAACAACTATCTGATCCAGAGCGACAACGTCTATAAATTGTACAGCAAAGACAACCAATTACTCGGCAAGCAGCAGATCGGTGAAGCCGGGGACCGCGAATGGTACTGCCGGATAACACCATCGGGCGAGATTACGGTCGAGAAGCAGTACCAATGGCAGGAGCGTCCGGCTGTCGTTGATCCTGAGACCTTCGAGGGGGATATTGCCAAGGAGGATTTCTATGTGCTGGACCCGGCGAACCTGCAGATCAAATATCATCTCTCCACGTTATGGCACGACTATGAAACCGGGCATAATTACATTTATGCTGGAGGCGGGGAGCTGTACATTACGAGGAGTTACGCGCCTAAGACGATTACCAAATATATGTTGAAGTAGGCCGGCCGAACTGAAAACTCCCGATTTAAAAAACACCGCCAAGTGATAGATTCACTTGGCGGTGTTTTTGCATACCCCGTTATTCCAGCTTGAACTGCCTCAGCTCTTCCTCCAGCTTCTGCGAGATTTGGCTCAGCTCTCTGGACAGTTCAGCGACCTGCTCAATACTGCCTAGCTGTTCTTGCGTGTTGGCGCTAACCTCTTCAGTGGAGGCGGAATTCTCCTCTGTGGTGGACGAGATGACCTCAATCGCCTGCAGAATCTCATCCTTGTGCTTGTGGACAATCGAAGTGTTATTGCTGATCTGCAGCATCCGTACCTTAAGCTCCTCCAGGTCGCTGTTCAAGCTGAAGAAGACCTGCTTCGCATTCTCGACAGATTTGGCATTCTCCTCCGCAATCGTAAGGTTAAGCGTAGTGTGTTCTACGGACAGACTTGTTTTTTCTTCAATGGCGCTGACCTTCTTGTAAATTTCCTCGGTAGCGCGGGCTGTTTGCTCGGCAAGCTTACGCACCTCACCAGCCACCACGGCAAAACCTCTGCCATGTTCACCTGCCCGTGCCGCTTCAATGGAAGCATTAAGGGCCAGCAGATTGGTCTGCGTCGCTATTTGATTCACTGTGCCTACAATACCCGAAATCTCATGACGGCTCAGATCAATATCCTCAATGAGCGATGACATCGCCTGTGTAGATCGGTGATTGTCTTCTGCGGCCTTGGAGAGCTGCTCCACCAAGTCAAGACCGGAACTGCTGAGCTCTGCTGAGGTCTGTACCATGGTTCCTACAGTCTGGGCATCACTGGTGATTTCGTCAATTTGATCCGATAATGCACCGGTTTTGTGGAGAATGCTCTCGGATTCAGCAGACTGGTAGTTGGTGGCATTCGCTATTTCATTGATGGCCGTAGCCGTTTCGTTCATGGTAATAGCGGTTTTGGTAGAGATGGCTTGCAGGTTCTGGGAAGACTGGGCCAGCACCTGAGTCGTATTATGGATCACCTGAATCATGCCCTGAATCTTCTGGACCATGCCCGCGATGCCATGAGCAATCTGTCCGATTTCATTGCGGGAGGCATCATTGAGCTGAACAGTCAGGTCTCCGTCTGCAATCCGTTTGATAGCGGCCAGCAGTTTTGGAATGGAGCGTAACAGGTAGCGCAGTGTGAGATAACAGATGAACACCAGGACCAAAGCGGCCACAGCAAAACCGGTGATGGTCGTCCGGGTGAAGGACGTCAGCTCGCTAAGCGCCTCCTGCCGGGTAATGGTTAAGCCTACAGACCATCCGGTATCCTTGCTGGTGGCATAACCGATATAACGGGGGTCACCATTATCATCAATGAGTGATACGCCGGATTCGCCGTTAATCATTTTTTTGCCGATGGCCCCGAGATCGCCCGGACTGTCTGTAATCTTCTCCTTCAACACTTTGGCTTTATCCGGATGGTAGAGAATATCGCCTGAGCGGGTAGCCAGAACGGAGAACCCGGTAGTTCCCAAGGAATAGCTCTGCATGATCTCCGGGATGTCATCGAAGGCAATATCTGCGGCAATGAAGCCGATCATTTGGCTGCTGTCATTCAGAATCGGATAGAAAATGCCCATCAGCATTTTGCCGCTAATGACATCGGCGTAAGGCTCAGAATAATAGAGACCCTGGGATTCAGATACGGGCTTGAAGTATGGGCGGGCGCGGATATCGAAGTCTGAGTTAGAGGCCAGACCGTCATTTTGGAGGAAATATCCCTTCCCGGATAACCCGGCAACCCAGGCATCGGCGAAGGAGGGCTCTGACTTTACAATGTCCGCCAGTGTTGCGAGTGCTTCTGCGGCGTGGGGGGAGGTGGTGATTTGATCTGGTGTAGTGCTCTCAATATATTTTTGGAAAATCGAGTTGGTGGACATTTGTTTGACCAGTGCGCCCTTCTCCTTGAACAAAGCATCGAACTGGCTGACAATTCCCTGCGTCTTGGTCATCAGCATCGACTCTTGCTGGCTGACCAGAATGCTTCGGGTGCTGGAATAGAAGAAGGTACCCAGAATCGAGAAGACGACAAGAATAATGACTAGCAGTACAATGGCCAATGTGTTGGCAATGCTGGTTGAACGGACTGGCCGTTTTTGAATTAACTGTGACATAGGTCATCTCCCGGATATGTATTAGAGCGAAAGCTCTTAAATAATATGTCGGAATATGGCGGATATTCTTGTAGAGGGAAGTATGTTAAATTTCTTTAATAAATTTCTATTGGATAAGCCGAGTCAATCCTATCAATGAATATGACAGGAAGAACAAATACAGAGCAAACCTGTGAATTCAGGTTTGCTCTGTGATTGCAACGGCCTTTTACTAACATCTGTGCTTAGGCTTTTTCCAGGGCTTGCAGGGTATATAGGGTTTGCAAGGCACGGTGTGACAGGGGATGGGCTTACAGCCGATTTTTTTTGTTGTTGTACAACAGCTTTCAATACATGGATCGTATCTAACGGTGACAAATGTTTTAACAATCTCTTTTTTCACAAAACATTTTCTAATTGGATCTGTGGGAATACAGGAATGTTTTCTATTTTTCTTATTCATTTCGGTTACCTCCCCATATATTATTACTTGTTATCATATGTGTTTGTGCTTCAGCCCGACTAAGGTAATAACCCATTAAATGGTATAAAATAGAAAAAAGATCAACGGTAATTACCATTGATCTTTCCATGAGACAGGTAGCTGGGAATTCCCAGCTGTAGAGATTATAGGACATCCGCCGCAATAGTCATGATCCGCTCTGAGCTTATAGGCCAGACAGCAGGTAGCTTTCACAGATATCGTATCGTGCGGAGAGTGTGGGTCCGTCCTGAACTTGGGGGTGATACGGAACGGATTGCTGCGAAGTCCGAATACCTCCGGCTTCAACTCCCAGATTACAGCTTGGAATTGCCCGTGGATCAGGTTGCGATGGCACTCACTGGGAGCATCAAGAGCATCCTCTTCGATAAAAGTATACAACTGATTATAGACATGCTTCCACAGCATTACCGCTTTGGTCTGTGAAGCCTCAGCAAGTGCCGCAATAATCGGTCTGACCTCGTTCGTGTAGAACCACCCAAGTTCGTCTATGATCTCATTTCCATTCCCGTTCCGGTCATAGATACCCTCCCGGTAGTTATGGATAGGAAAGGCGAATTCGGGATACCCCTCTGTGCGGATGAGCTGCACAGACAGGTTATTCAGTCGCAAGGCATGAGCCAGCGGGTCTGCAGCTGTGAGCAGTACGTATTTGGCTCCGCAGATTCCGGCGATCCATGTGCAGAAGATGGCTGCCGCTATCCGTTTATCCTCAGTCCCGAGCATGGAAGCATAAGTGGTAAGCAGATGCTCAGCATGTGCGGGCATACATAATTCGGTCAGTCGTAAAGTAACCACTGCGTTCTCAATAGCTTCGGGGCAGATGTAATAACGTTCAGCCCGCTGGAGCTCGCCAGTGTTGCCCATCTGAAGTCCCCCTTTATTTGGAGTTGCCTTCAAAGGCTTGAAGCACTGCATCCACCGCATAACGGTTAGCCATAGGAGACATCCCCAGATTGAACCAATCCTTGCCGGCCATGGTATAGACCTGGTTTTTTTTGACCGCCGTCATGTTCTTCCATAATGGACTCTTCAGCAGATCCTCATAGGTTTTCTTCACCCCGGCATCGTCCTCGTTATTCAACTGGAGGAAAATGTGATCGGGATTATACTCAGGCAGCTTCTCAAGCGAGATGGATAAGGAAGGGTCCTTAGTTGGAAAATTCGGGATCATCTCCAGCCCAAGCGTAGTATGAAGGAATTTTCCGCGGTCAATCTGATCTCCGTAAAGAACGAAGCTGCCCGGCATCACCATCATGTACATCACCGTTTCATTACCCACCAGATCATCCAGCTTCTGTTTGGCTTCCGCCTCCTGAGTCTCCAGATCCTTGATTACCTTCTCTGCAAGCTCCGTTTTGCCGAGTACCCCGGCGATATCCTTCAGCTCATCCCGCCAGTCATCCCGCTGCGGCAGCAGAACCGTCGGAGCGATCCCGGACAACTGGTCATAATCCTTAGCCGACCACCACGTAGGGGCGAGGATCAGATCAGGATTGGCTGAGAGAATCATTTCGAAATTCGGGGTTTGGGCTATGCCCATCTTCAGCGTATCCTTGAACGGCTCCTCTAGATAGGTCGGGAACTCCTCCTGGTAGTTCTGTACAGCAACAGGCGTAACCCCCAGGGCCTGCAGGAATTCCGGGTAGACCACAGACAAGCCAATCACTCTGGCCGGGTGGGCGGGGATTTTAATCTCGCCTTTCTCACTGCCTACTACCCGGAAATCTGTCTCGGCGTCTGCGGCAACTTTGGCCTGTCCACTGTTGTTAGAGCAAGCTGTCATTACCAATATCAATGCTATCGCCATGCAGTACACCATTCTTTGTCTCATCTGTCGCATATCTTCAATAACCTCCTGAGTATCAATACCTGTCTTCTCACCTGAGAGTGAGAATCAATATCACTGTTAGGAGTATAAAACAATCCGTCTGATTCGACTATTGACTATCACGCCAATATTTCATGTCCGATTACGCCAGAGTGTCAGTGCGGAGTCGAGAGCCAGCTCTTGAGTGAACGAGTTATACTCTGTCCAAGGGTAGGGAGGGAGGTGCCCGATACGTGAAAACCCTGCGGGATCTGGGAGCAGCAAGGACTCTCTGTCCCGGAATGCAGACCAAACGGCCTGCGCAGCAGCATCCTCATCCACAATAAACAGCAGCTTGTCCGCATCTGACGACCATAGCGCATCCGGGGTTATGGTCTGATTACTTAGCTTACGGTCCACAACGGACGCCGGGATAAAATGCAGATCATCATAGAACACCTCAGCTAAGCTTCGCGCAGATAGCACGGTGATGGACTGCCTGGATATGCGGGCAAGGAGCAGCTTGCCCATGGCGTGTCCTTGACCCAATTTTGCCCGGATGCTCTGGGCCTTGCGCTTATAGTTATTCAGCCAAGCAACTGCTTCCGGCGCCCGGCCCACGCATTCTGCAATGAAGTGTAATTGCGAGCGCCAATCTGTCTGGAGCGGAGACACAAGGAACGTGGGTGCAATTGCCTGAAGCTGCGGAACCATCCTCCGGCTTACCGACGTCTCCAGCCCGAGAATGTAATCAGGACGGAGAACGCTAAGCTGCGCTAGCCGGAGAGACTTCTGCTTGGCAAGCGGCAGCGCCGCATCCGTCTCATATTTTCGCCGGTAATATTCAGCCCAGGGATGGTCCGCAGGAGCTGCGCAGGGAATAATATTCAGGGTAAGCAGCGACCCGATGAGGCTGCCGTGACAAACTGCGATTTTGAGCTTGGCATTGCGCATGAAGGTGGCCGGCGCGACCCCGGTAATCTGCTTGAATTTGCGCCGGAAGTAAGGAACATCCTTGTAACCCACATAAGCCGCAATATCCTTCAGCTCATAATTCGTCTGCGGCAGCATCAGGCTCCGTGCTTGTCTGATCCGGTATTCGGTCAGGTACTCGATCGCGCTGAGACCATAGGTCTGCTTGAACAGCCGGATGAAATGCCTGACGCTGGTGCCTGCTTCAGCAGCAAGCAGACCGATGGACAGCTCTTCACGGTAATGCTGCTCTATATAGAGCTTAGCCCGCTCCATGGCAGTGTCGGTATCGCTTGGCTGCATCTGTCCGGCACTGCTCAGCAGACTGTGCAGCAGCTCATAGAACCGGCTCTGGGCAAGCAGACGCTGCAAGGGGTTCTGGCTTCCCATGTAACCGGTGATGGACTCACAAAGTTTGCTGTATGTAATCGTTGACTGAATGGCTATGTTTCCTTCCAGGGGGACGGGGAGATGAAGCTCAGCCGGTCGGGTAGGTTGCTGTTCTTCCGGTATACTATGCTGGCTATACACATCGAACCGCAGGATGTATACACTTTGTTCGCCTGTGTTCTCCATTGAGGCCTCGATTAATTGCCCCGGCTGACAGAAGAACGCACTTCCCGCCCTCAGCTCGCAGTATTTGCCGTCCACCGTGATGGAGCCTTGCCCCGCAATGGGTATCAGCAGCAGATACGATTTCAGAAATTGCAGCCGCAGCGGCCACTCTCCCCCAGGATTACTGCCATGCATAATACTCTGAAGCCTGAACCACATCTGATCAAGCATTCCAAAGGGTTCCGAAGGGGGGAGGCTATTCTTATCGTTCATTCGTTGCACCGCCTTTCTGTTATATGCAGCTTAATTTCATGGAATTTATTATAGCTCACTAGACAGACAGATCCTATTTACAGAGCTACAGTGTTGTAACTGATAATGGTTATCAATTATAATAATAGAAATTTACAGTGGACGGCAGCCAGGGGGAAATACTTGTGAGATTCAATAGATCAGACAGTATTCGGGCATGGAATCATGTACCGGTTAGAATTATGGATATCCGTCATATGAGCATGAGGCCGGGAGAGCAGGAGCGGTACGTTTTTCCGTCAAGTGTGTTTGTATTCACTAATCAGGGGGAGGCTGTCTTCCTGCTCGACGGGACCGGAGGTACTGCAGGACAATCACAGGTTATGCATGGCGGCAAAGGCGCCATTCTTCAAGTCGCCAGTCTGGGTCAACCGTTAGATTATTACCTCATTCTATACAAACCTTGGTCAGGCAGTGCCTTCACAGAAGCGCGCGGGGACGAGCCGGGTTCTTTTCAGCAGAGATACGCCTTCCCCGGGAGTGACCCATGGGTGATTCTGTCCCTGCTGGAGCGTATGCATCAGCTATGGAGGAGCGGAGGGGAGCTGGAACGAGTGCAGGTGCTGGGACTGTTCTACCAGTTTGTAGCCGAGCAATTCCGTCAGCTTGAGCTGGCGGGCGAGCAGGAGCCGGAGACAGATCTGGCAGAGCAGATCGCCCGTTATATCGGGGAATTCTATCATCAGCCTCTGTCCATGAGCGCTATGGCTAGGTTGTTTCATTACAGCACGCATCACTTAGTGAGGGTATTCAAGCGCAAATATCAGTGCAGTCCGATGGAGTACGTGAGCCGTACGCGGATGCAGCACGCCAAAAGCCTGCTGGCCAGGACGGATGCACCGATCCGCGATGTGGCTGAACGTGTGGGGTATACGGATTTTTATTATTTTAGCAGACTGTTCAAAAAGGTATATGGAGAGACCCCCGCACAGTTCAAAATGCACGCTCCGCTTCTGGAAGGTTCAAATCCTACCAAAGAAATGCCGGAATCGTTCATTGCTCGCCGGAGGGAAGCACGTTATATTGATATCGATGATAATCATTATCAATACAGAAGACGGAGTGTGAATGATTTGAAAGCTAGCCTTAAGCCCATGTTTATGATGTCCCTCTTGATCAGCTTGTCTGTGATGGTTGCTGGCTGCGGAGGCGGAAATACGAAGACTGCTGATGACGAAACCACCAAGTTGTTCACCGACGGCTTCGGCAGAGAGGTGGAGATTCCGGCAGAGCCGAGTCAGGTTGTTGCCCTCACTTACGGCGGGTATATGCTTCCGCTTGGCCTGAAGCCGGCAGGTGTTAACCAGGAGACACTGGAACAATATAAGGAAGAGATGGCGGATGTGGAGAATGTCGACTCAGGAACAGGCAACGTGGAAGCCATCTCCGCATTGATGCCTGATCTGATTATTATCCCGGATTATCTGGGCCAAGATGTCATTGAGACCTATGAGAAGATTGCTCCAACCGTAGCAGTAGCCTGGGGCGGTGACCCGGATGTGGTGAACACCTTACGGACCATGGGCGAGATTATGGGCAAGCAGGAGGAGGCAGAGAAATGGATTGCATCGTTCGATAAGAAGCTGCAAGGTATCCGGGACAGCATCAACGTGAAGCTTGATGAAGGCACGACTGCCATCTCCTTCATTATTCATAACGGGGAGGTGCTGCTTGGAGGCGAGGGTGGCACCCTGGGCAAGCTGATCTATCAGGATTTCGGCTTCACCATGCCGGAGCAATTCAAGGAGTATGCTGACGGGGGAACGGCGCTGTCGATGGAGAGACTGGTGGACAAGCCGGCGGATTACTTTTTCACACAGATGACGGATGAAGAGCTGGACGCGATGCATGAGCTGTTCAAGGAGCCGGTCTACCAGAGCATCCCTGCGGTGAAGAACAACCGGATTATCAACGTCTCGCGCGCCAACTGGAACAATGGGCCTTACACGGTGGACCGGGGAGTGGATGCACTGATTGAGCAGGTGTCGAAGCTGCAGGAGTAGGAAGGGTGAATCTCGATATGAATCCATTTAATAGAAAAGTCAATGTTCCTTACGTCAAATTCCGTAAAGCCAACATCCTCCGAAACGACTCTACCCAGCATGACTGGCAGCACTGGGGCGGCTACCGTGATCAGATCCGGCAAGTTTTGGAGCAAACTCTGGAGCATAACCGCTGCGGGCGCGGGCATATTTTATTACTCGGAGCAGGGAACGGAAACGATGTGCCCATCTCGTACATCGAGTCTATATTTGAACGGATCACGATCGTCGATATCGATGAAAAAGCGTTGGACCGCTTTCTGGCCAAGTCGGCGCACCCGGAAAAATACGAACGAGCAATCATTGATCTGACCGGCGTAGGAAGAGAAGTGTCATCTCCGGATGACTTGAAAGAAAAGGTTGACGATTTGCTGCCAAAGGTGGACTTCTCGCCGCTGCACCCTCCTTTTGACGTGGTCATGAATTTATGCTTCACAACGCAGCTCATCTCCGCCTTTTTTTACAGGAAGAAAAATAGGGTTGTCCATACGCCAGAATACAGCGCTCAGCTGGATCAGTTGCTTGAACGGATTCATATCAACATCTTTGAATCATTGTGGGGCCTCTTGGCATCGGACGGGGTGATTGTTCATTTAACCGATACTCTGCTGCTGCAGCACATGAAAACAACCGGCTATACCAGCCCGGCTACTTTTAAGACTCTGGAGCTGACGGGAGGGAATATCCGGGATAACTTGGACATGATTTATGAGCATCTGCCGGAGCTGGCTAAACAAGGCTTATGCCTGCCGGGAGCATTTGTCCACGTTCATCCGCAAATTATGCAGTTGTATAAAGTTGAATTAAGGTTTTCGTTGCTGTGGGAGTTCGTCCATGACGAATATGAAGACAGGGATTACTTTGTGAGCGCGCATGTGCTGACCAAACTGTAGTAGAAGGTAGCCGGACCGGTCTTAGGTAGAACTGACGAAGGGGAGTGGGGGCTGCTAATCCGGATCGTTTGTAAGTTGTTAACAGGAAAGCCCCCAAACCCGCGTCCGACGCGGCTCCTCGGTTCTTATCGGTTGCTTAGCTTTCGATGATAATGCTGTCCAGCTTGAGATTAACCGGGTTTGCGAGCGTATCTCCAACTGGGCATTTGCTTTCCAGGAATCGTACAAATTCTTCAACCTGTTCTTTGGGTGAATCTGTTTTAATACGGAAGGTATACCGAATTTCTGAATAGCCCGGACGCACCTCCGACTTGTTGAAAAAGCCATCCAGATCAAGATCGCCTTCTACATCCACGAAGAAATCCTTGAGGTTCACGCCGAATTTAGGCGCATACACTCTGGCTACGATAGACTGACATGCTCCCAGCGAGGCCAGCAAAGCTTCGACCGGATTCATACCGGTATCAGTTCCGCCCAAGCTTTTGGGCTCGTCGATAATAAACTCAAAGCTTCGGGATGCTACTTTCACCTGGACTCCGTCTTGCAAATGCGCAGATGCTTTAAAAGTTTGGAGAGCGGTCATTATTAAAATCTCCTTTTATGGTTTAGTTTATAATGATTTAAATCATACTTTTCCGCTGTGATTATTTTAAATTTAACGGACTATATTGTCAATCCTCAAATTACCAACTTGCCTATCTCTGGAACAGCGCGTGCGAAAATGCCGAAAAAGGGCCGTGAGCAGCCTGCCTTCCGGCAACCTGTGGATGTGATCCAGCCTGTAAGAACAGATTGACAATCTGTTCTTTTAAATATATTGTAGATATATTAAGTCTTTGATTGGATTCTTATATTTTAATTAAAGACTTGAAATATCTTCAATGTATTTAAATAGACGGGAGACAGGTGGAGTAACCATGAAGAGTAAGCCCGGTATCATCGTTTCATCATTGGTAATTGCGAATTTTCTTGGCCAGTTGATGCAAACCATGCTGAATACGGCGTTGCCGAGAATGATGCAGGATTTAGGGATTAATGAAGGGAAGGCACAATGGCTGATTACAATATATTATCTGATTGCAGGCATAACCGTGCCTATTGCCGGATTTTTGATCGGAAGATTCACTACGAGAGGGTTATTCTTTACTTCGGCAGGCGCCTTTGCCGCTGGAACCCTTCTTGCTGGAGGCTCTTCTGACTTCGCGTTCATCCTGATAGGACGAATGATTCAAGGGATCGGCGCTGGGTTATTAATGCCGCTGTTTCAGACCACGATTTTAAGAGTCTACCCTAAGGAAAAAATAGGTTCAGCAATGGGTTTAATAGGACTCGTTATGGGGCTCGCTCCGGCACTAGGCCCGACACTGTCGGGCTTAGTTGTTCAGGAGCACTCGTGGCGTATCCTCTTTTATGGAATCCTGCCTATTGGTATTGCCAATTTACTGTTAGCTGCTTTCTGTTTAAAGAATGTGGGGGAGAGCCATAAGGAAAAGCTGGACCTGAGATCCATTCTGTACTCAACAATAGGGTTTGCTAGTCTGTTATATGGTGTGAATCTGGCTGGAGAGCAGGGAGCCTCCCTTATAATGGCAGGGATGGTTACGATAATTGGCATCTTGTTCATAACTCTATTCATTAGGCGGCAAATACAGTTGACGATCCCGCTGCTTGATTTCAACCTGTTCCGCAACCGGAGGTTCACAAGCGCTTCAATAATAGGAGTGCTGATGTTCATAGTCATGGTCGGTAGTGAGCTGCTGCTTCCGTTGTATGTACAGAATGTCAGGGGACTTACGCCTAGAGAGTCGGGTCTGATGCTGCTGCCGGGAGCACTGCTCATGGGACTGACTAGTGTATTTGCCGGCAGGTTATATGACCGCTATGGAATTCAGCTGATTCTCCGCGGTGGTTATATCCTCATAGCTGGGATTACCTTGCTCTTGCCGCTTATGATATCTATTCAATCTTCCATCCCGCTTTTCGCTATAGCGTATACCTTTCTTATGGTTGGAATTGGATGTATCATGACACCCGTTACTGCGTATACGATGGCTAGTGTACCTGTACAAATGATTACCCATGCTTCTCCAATGACCATTTCGATCCGCTCGTTAGCCAGTTCCCTCGGAGGCGTTTTTCTGATTGCAATCATGACTCTATCCAGGAATAACACTTCATTAGTCGGTATGGAGAACATACTGCTTGGCTTTCACATGGCATTTTGGAGCTTGACTGTAATTGCCGCCGCAGGTTTAATCCTTTCTTTCAATTTAAAGGGACAAAATTCATGATGCTAAATTATATTTAGCACTTTATATTATGTTATAAAGTAGAGTCAGGTACTCTGTAAGAACCATACATCGCATAACTCCAGCACAAAAAGCCCGCGTCCGACGCGGGCTCTTAAACGTTACTCTTCCTCAGTGGCAATAGGATTTGCCGAAAAGGATATCCAATCACTCCAGCTCCCCGCATACAGCCGCACATTATTGAATCCAGCCTTCTCCAGTGCCAGGATGTTCGGGCAGGCGGTTACGCCGGAGCCGCAGTAGACGATGATCTCCGCATCCTTGCTCAGTCCGGCGAAATGCTCCTGAAGCTCATCCGCGCTCCTCCAGCTGCCGTCTGCGTTCTGCGTGTCTTTCCAGAAGTAGTTGAGCGCGCCGGGGATATGGCCGGCCTTCTTATCAAGAGTCTCATTCTGGCCGTGATAGCGGTCATTGGCCCGGGAATCGATCAGCACGGGAAGAGTAGGTACGGTATCCGTAACGTTGACGTCATTCCCAGACTTAGCGCCAGCATTATTAACTGTCTTCTCCGACACCTCCCGCACCTCCTCAACTCCCGCCAGCATCTGAGGCTGAACATTAGCTGTAAAGGTACTAGGCACCCGCACCGGCTGGTGATCCGTCACCGGATATTTCCCCTCTTTCCACTGGCTGAAGCCGCCTTCCAGAATGTATACCTGCTCATGCCCCAGGTAACGCAGCAGCCACCACAGACGGGCGGCGTTCATGCCGTTCTCATCGTCGTAGGCGACAATGCGAGTATCATTGCCGATGCCGAGCTTCGAGAGCCTGGCGGCCAGCACCTGCGGGTCTGGCAGGGGATGGCGTCCGCCATGTTCGCCTACAGGAGCAGACAGATCCAATTCCAAATCGAGATAGACCGCGCCTGGAATATGCTCTTGTTCATAGCTGTCTCTGCCGGCCCCGGGCTTGTCCAGGGTGAACCGGCAGTCCACGATGGTCTGCTCCGGCTCATAGAGTCTGGCGAGCAGCCAGCGTTTGTTAACGGTTGCGTCCATATGTATCCCATCCTTTGCTTGTATCATTTGGATTATATTATAGCGGATAATCAGCCGCTCCGCATATTATCGAACTGGTGCAAGCATGGGCTTATCAGATCCGGAGTGATCGTGATAGTGAGCGGGCTGCTATCCTATACAGTTTTACCAGAAACAAAAAAAGCTCAGGACTCGCCTGAGCAATTGCGAACGTTGTTGTGAAATTCAGAGTTTCAGCTATCCCCTCCGGGCCGGAATCTGTGATACTGTAGGCATTGACAACAATTGGTTCGAGCCTTGCAGCGGTTGTATTGGTGATGCGAAGCTCGACAAACTGTGAGATTACTGTTCCAGTAGGTTCAAGCTTGGGCACTGCACCGATAGTATAAATTGGCATTTGCAAGTCCTCCTTTTCTCTTGATAATGCAATGTATGTAAATTTGATAGATTGTTTTGTATAATTGTCTTTCGTTAACTAAAAAAGGCGACTGGATCAGAGGATAGCGAACCGCCCCAATCCTAGTAGAGTTGACAGCGCAGTATCCGGATTCTACAATTGCTTCTGAACGTACAGGTGGAAACGGCTTTACAGTCCTTTTAGGGACGGCACCGTTTCAGCGAGAAATAGAAGGATAATTTATAACGTGAAACATATAAATTCTATATTTTAAGAGAGGGGGCATAAGCCTACGGAAGCTACATGGAGTCAGGCCTGGCCTGAATGGAAGGGTACGCTGTGCAAACGGAGCGGAGGCTGGAATAATACAACGTATTTTGTGGAGAGCGGGGAACGCCGAGCTGTGCTGCGCGTCTATGATACACATAGAGACAGGAATAAAATAGAGTTCGAGCATACTATCCTGCAGAAGCTAAACGCATTGAATCTTCCTTTTACAATACCTGTTCCGATTCTTACCGTTACGGGGGAGACGTTAGTACAATTGGAGGATGGCACAGATAAATTTGCCTGCCTGTTCAGGTATATTGAAGGAGAATCTCCCACCGAACAGGATTTTGGCTTCTATGATTCGCTCGGAGAGGCGGCAGGCACATTATCCGTTGCCCTGACTAAGGTGGAGACAGGGATAGCCCCAGTATACCGTCCATACTATGAGCTGCGGACCTCCTATCCGCTGTGCACCCGTGAAGCGCTACATGGTCTGGTGACGGACCCGCCTGAATCTCTGAAGGAGCTGCTGCCAGAGCTGACAGTATTAGTGGAGGCCTACGACAATGTGGCTGACTCGCTGGAACAGCTTCAGAGCCTGCCGCATCAGCTGGTGCACGGCGATCTGAATGCTTCCAACCTGCTGGTGGATGGAGCGGATACTACCCGGGTGACGGCACTGCTGGATTTTGAATTTTGCACCAGGGATGTAAGGGTTATGGATGCTGCAGTAATTCTGTCGGCCTTGCTCAGTCATGAGGAATCGGAGAAGGTCATTCGTGATTTCTGGAGGGGGTATAATCGCATAGTCTCGCTGACTCCCGAAGAACTGGCGGCTATTCCGGTGCTTATGCTCCTCCGTAAAATAGATGTGTTCCTGCATTTCGTCACCCGTTACTGGGAAGGGACCGATGAGGTGAATGTCCTGCAGCAGCAGGTGAGGGAGCTGGCGGCAGAGGTCTCTGCGATGTAGGAGGGAAGCTTGCGCTCCCTTCAAGCTTCCTCAAGCAAGCTTTCTTACAGGAAAAGCTGCTGATTATGTATTCTTTTCATAAGCTCTCTGCCAGACCGGACGACTTCGGGTTGATGATTGTGAGTACCCCAGCAGATATCGCCGAGGGCCATTTTGATGCAGCATATTTGTATTTCAGCAGACTGGTCCTTAAGCACTTCAGGTCCATACCCTGCGAAATAGGCATCTCTGACAGACGGATGATCTATGAAATATCTGGCGAACAGAATGGAGAAGTTGTCCACAGCCAGCCCCCACAACATATTCTCGAAGTCGATCATTCCCGTCAAAATCCCCTGGTCATTCACCAGCCAGTTGCCAGGCGTAGAGTCCCAGCTAATAGGCACAGGTGCGCTATGCCGGAGGATATGAACATTCTGAAGTGCCCAGTCTGTTAACCTTCGTTCATAGGCTTGCAGCAGCCCCTCATCAACACACTGAGAAGTTAAGTCCTGAATGGCAGCAGCAACATACTTCACCGGGTCAGCGTTGTGACTTAGCTCTATCGGGTTTCCGTATTGATCGGGGCGGCCGAACCAGCGGCCTGTCTGCGATAGGTGCAGATTTTTCGTTAATTCACCTGCCTTATAAAAAGCGGCTTCAGCAGCACTCGGGCTTAGTGCCGTCTCTCTCATAATGGACCCATCGATTGCAGTAATTAGTATAGCCTGCCAACCCTCCCCCTCGTAAGCAGCCATTAAATCAGGCACATACGACTTCAAGTGACCAACCCAATGACGGTATGCATAGACTTCCGGGTGCCATCTCTGTTTGCGGCTGTATGTTTTTATGTAATAACATTTAGAGTCCTGCTCGGCTTGCAGCTTCCAGACCCCGGTCCTTGCACTATTCTGTCTGTAATTCTCCAAGACTTGAAAGCTGCCAATGTCGGACTGTACCCGCCCGTACAACGCTGATGGATGGATATCCAGTGGATTCATGCTCTGCTGATCCTCCTTCATAATAAGTGTTAATCACTATTTTACAGTAATATCCTATCACAGGAAGTTCACTAATCCATAGATACAACAAGGCAGGGCACTCTCCGGCTGGGCGATACCAGAGGGTGCCCTGTTCAGTATGCGTATTCTGTTAGATTAAGCGGTAGCCTGCAGGAAGCTCCCCGCTGCTGCGGATACGGCGGATCTGATCCAGCGTCAGTCTCTGGTTGGTGGAGATGATCGACTCTACGTCATTGCCGGAGATGAAGTCATCCAGATCGCGGAGGCTGTGGTTGCCGCGAAGCACGCGGAAGCTGCCTCTGAAGCGGGTTCTGCTGAACAGAACGAGCGTAGCATTGCTGCTGGTCGAGAAGAAGCGGAGGCTTTCGATGCCATCCAGAATATTGTCCGTATTGCGGATACCGAGATTGCCTCTGTAGATTCTGCTTCTTCCCCGAAAGTTTTCTTCACTGTACACGGTCAGTCTTGGGAAAGTCTGCGAGATGTGCACCTCTTTATTCATGTGAACTCCTCCTTGAAGCGGTTTTGGCAAAAGCAGCATGATACTGCCATCTGCAATACTATTCTATGTATGCTGATAGAGACTGGTATGGTTAGAACCCCTGCACGGATAGCCTGTTTAAATACAGCTTCAGGAAATTTTTCACAAACCTGCTTTACAAAACGAAATCCCTAGTGTACTATTTAACTAACACACCGACACAACGTTGGAAAATACAGATGTTCCAGCTCAGCACCAACCCGTGGATTGAATATTCCACCTATACCGAACCGCACAAGGAGGCTGTCATGAATTCAACCGCTCTTAAGGCTCAGGGGCCGTCTGGCCCGGCGCAAGAACAAACCGTACTGGAAATGCAGGGCGTCAGTAAAGTGATTAAAGGTAAGGCGATTGTAGATAATCTAAGCTTCAAGATTCAGAAGGGAGAGATTGTCGGGCTGCTGGGACCGAACGGTGCCGGCAAAACGACCACCATCCGGATGATGACCGGACTGATCCGCATGAGCGGAGGGGATATTCTGATTCATGGACACAGCATCCGGAAGGAATTCAAGCAGGCGATCTCACAGATCGGGGCGATCATTGAGAATCCTGAGTTCTATCCGCATATGACCGGGTACGACAACCTGCTGCAATATTTACGCATGAGTGATGGAGCCGGGGTCTCGCGGATCAAGGAGGTTGTGGAGCTGGTGGGGCTGCAGGAGGCAATGAATAAGAAGGTTCGGGCTTACTCGCTCGGGATGCGCCAGCGTCTGGGGATCGCTCAGGCCTTGCTGCACTCACCGAAGCTGCTCATACTGGATGAACCGACCAACGGGCTGGACCCCGCCGGTATCCGTGAGATGCGCGACTACATGCGGAAAATAGCAGAGGTAGAGGGCATTGCCATTCTAATCTCCAGTCATATGCTGGCTGAGATTGAACAGATCTGCCACCGGGCGGTGGTTATTCAGAACGGTAAGCTTGTAACGGTGACACAGCTTACGGAAGCGCCGGAGGCGCGGAGCGAGGTAGCGCTTGCAATCCGGGTAGATAAGCTTGAAGCTGCTCGGACTGTGGCTGCAGCCTTGCAGGGCGTCAAGGTCACAGGAACGGATGAGGCCCGCTCCGAGCTGCATGTGCAGCTGCCGGATGGAGCCGTACCAGAGCTGGTGGCGGCACTTAGCGAAGCCAAGGTAGGGATTTACCGGATTACTGAGAACAGACAAAGTCTGGAAGAAGATTTCCTGAAATGGACAGGGGGCAACCGCATTGCGTAAATTTAATCTGCTTGTGCTGAATGAATGGCTCAAAATATCGAAGAAACGCAGCAATATCATTCCTTACGTCATTCTGCTGGTTCTGTCGCTGGCAGTGGGCTATATCACACGTACATTTGCTACGGATATCTATGCTTCAGCGGCGGATTTTACGGCGGATTCTCTTCAGCCCAGAGGCATTGGCCAGATTCTGGCCATTCTGGTCATCGTCGGAACAGCGGGGATTGTATCCAGAGAATACAGCCAGGGAACGATCAAATTTCTGCTGATCCGTGCCCGCAGCCGCACCGCAATCCTGGCTTCCAAATATGTAACTGTACTGCTGTATACACTTAGCATGCAAGTAGTTGCAGCGGTTGCGCTGTTCCTCACAGGCGCGGTCTTCTTCGGACTTAGCGGAGGTGACGCGGGAATAGGTGCGATCCTTGCTTCGCTGCTGTATTCAACTGTGTACTGTACCGTCTACGCCACAATCGGCTTCATGCTGGGGATTCTGACGAAGTCGACAGGCGTAACCATTGGGGCGACCATCTTCGCCACCACCATCGACAAGCTGGTCATTTCCCGCGAGTTCTACAAATATGTGCTGTTCCCTAATCTTAATCTCGCAGCCTACCAGGATGGCGGTGCTCCGATGCAAGGAATGACGCTGGGCTTCTCGGTTATCCTGCTGTGCATCTACATGACGCTGTTCCTGCTTGCAGGCTTCGCCGTCTTCAGACGCAGGGATGTTGCTTGATGGGGATCGAATTCGATAATAACCAGCCGATTTATCTCCAGATCATGAATTACATCAAGGGAGAGATTATCACCGGCAAGCTGAAGCCTGGAGATAAGATTCCTTCTGTCCGTGAATTGGCCGCTGAACTGCAGATTAATCCGAATACCGTACAAAGAACATTTCAGGAACTGGAGCGTGAGACCATCGTGGAGACCCGCCGCGGCATGGGCAGATATGTGACCGGAAGCGAAGAGACAATTATGACCGTTAAGAAGGAGATGGCACAGGATGTGCTGGACCGTTTTATCCGCGGCATGCAGGAGCTAGGCTTCCAGGGCGAAGATATTCTAACTGCAGTAGCAGAGAGCATTCATCAGCGGGACCAAGAACAGGGGGAGTAAGAAGAGTGGAGGATATACTTGACATTCAGAATGTGAGCAAACAGTTCGGGCCCAGACAGGCGCTGAACCAGGTTTCCTTCAAGCTGGGCAGCGGCACTATCACCGGTCTTCTGGGAAGCAACGGCAGCGGCAAAAGCACACTCATGAAGCTGATCTCAGGACTCGCCTGGCCCGGCTCGGGCCGGATCAGGGTCCTTGGCGTACCCGTGGGCGTAGAGAGTAAGAAGCTTGTCTCCTTCATGCCGGATGTGCCGGTCACAGAGTCATGGATGAATATTGGGGATGCGCTGAGATTCCAGCAGGATTTCTACCCGGATTTCGATCAGGCCAAGGCGCTGCGGATGCTGGATTTCATGAAGCTGCGTACAGCGGATAAGGTGCGGACGTTATCCAAAGGGATGAACGAACGCCTGCAGCTGACCTTAGCGCTCTCCCGCCGGGCCAGATTATATCTGCTGGATGAGCCGATTGGCGGCGTTGATCCGGTGGCGCGGACCAAAATTCTGAATGCGCTGATGGAGTTCTATGAAGAGGACAGCAGTATTCTGCTCTCTACGCATCTGGTGACGGATATTGAACGGATCTTTGATGAGGTGATTTTCCTGAAGGATGGGGAGATTGTACTGCATCGTCCGGTGGAGGAGCTTAGACAAGAGCAAGGGAAAAGTGTAGATGAGCTGTTCAGAGAGGTGTTTGCCGAATGCTGAAGCTATTAAAATACGATCTTAAACGCCGCAAAGAACGCATTCTCGTCTTCATTGTCATTGCGTTGCTCGCTCAGGCCGGGCTGTGGATCTTCAGTGCAAAAATGGACGTGGACTTGGTCACCCTGAATCTGGCTGTTTACTGTATACTGGCCATCGCGATGATAATTATAGCGGTCACCGGATATTTCCGTAATCTTAAATCCTATCAGCGGCGGCTTTTGCCGGTTACTGCGCAACAAACGGTCCTGTCTCCCATGCTGCTGGCGCTGCTGCTGATCGGGGTGGTCATCCTTTTGGGTCTAGGCCATCTGGGGATTTATAAGCTGCTGTACACGATGGATTTTCTGCCCGGCAATCTGGTGACGGTTGGCTTCCGGGTATTGCTTCAATCGGTCTGGTCTATCTTTTTTTTAATGTTGATGGTGATGTTCTCCTTTACCGTTGCCTACAGTCTGCGCATGAAAGGGAGAGTCTGGGTTGGCATTGCCCTTGTGACCCTACTGCAGAACGGAATAGGTTATCTGGAGAAGGTGCTCTTTGACACTTATTTCATTGGTTTAGATAGTCCTTTTAACTTCAAAATATACCCTGTAAGACCCCAGTCCGGCAGTGATTTCACAATAAAATATCTTCCGATAAATCAAGGGGCACTGCTGTTTGAAGTGGCGATGGTGTGCCTGATGATCTATGGAATGGTTGCACTGGTGAAGAGAAGAATAGAAGTATAGGAGAAGGGTAACAGAGGGATAGAACATTGTTCGTATTTCACGCAAGCAAGGCTCCTAATCAGCCTTGCTTGCGTTTGTGTGCATCGATAAGGGGAGGATTGGCTACAAGCCTTGTGCGCTTCTTCCGCTGGTCCAGAGCTCCAGCTCCCGCAGCAGCTGTTCTTCCTCGTCTTCCTGCAGGTCCAGCCTTACCCCGTACTGGTATTGTCCCAGACCGAACATCCAGCCCCAGCGGACACTGCCTTCGTACTGTAGCTTCTCTTCCGCCAGCTGAAAATGAATAATCAGCTTCGTATCCCCTGCGGTGAAGCGGAGGTTCAGCGAGGTGCGGACCTTGCAGCCGGAGCGGCTAAGGTCAAGCAGGATACCTTCAGTCAATTTTCCCGCTCCCGGTCCCGAATTACTGGCGGGAATTTCAAGCCAGCAATCGATGGGCTGGTTCATTACATATCGGAATGGTTCTTTTCTGCTGGAGTCATCCATTATTTACCTCCGCGATTTTATTTGCTATTATATCGAATTGGTTCCACTTGAACAATCTCCTAAAGTAGTATAGTAAAGATTAATATAATATCTGTTATACCATACCTTTGCTCCAATACCCAGATAAAGAGGTGCTTAGACCATGTATCAGTATCATAACGAAACGTTTAATGAGCATAATTTCGATTACGCGGCTCTGCAGGATGGAGAAATAAACGGCTGTACCTTTGAGCGCTGCACCTTCCGGGGAGCTTCCATGGAAGAGATGACCTCCAGCGGCTGCCGGTTTGTAGATTGTGATTTCACCGGTGCCCTGCTGAATGCTTCGCTGCACAGGGAGGGTGCGTTCACCAACTGCAAGTTTACCGGAGCGAATCTGTTCGTGGCGAAGTTCGAGAACTGCAAGATGGTGGGATCGGATTTCGCCAATGCTTATATGGACGGAATTACATTGACCGGAGGAGACTGGGCCTATACGAATCTGCGCCATCTGAATCTCAGCAAGCAGGATCTGCGGGGCATCCGGTTCACCGAGGCTGACATGCAGGGCTGCGATTTGCAAAAGGCGGATCTGCGCGGGGCGGATTTAAGCCGGGTTCAGCTTGCCCAGTGTAAGCTTGCAGGGGCAGATCTGCGTGACGCCAAGCTGGAAGGGATTGACCTGAAGAGCCTTGACCTCAAAGGTGTGCGGCTGGATGTGGAGCAGGCTGTGCTGCTGGCCCGCTCTATGGGAGCGAAGGTAGGTTAACGCGTAAGGGCTAAATGGTTAGAGCTTATAAGCATAATGAAGAAAAAACGGCCGTGTGCCGGAAGCCGTATTATATTTCTGCCGGACTCTTCCGATAAAGAAATATCGACCCTTTTCGACATGTTGCTGCAAGATATCTTCAGTGGTCGGAATCATGAACAAGGTCATCGGAAGAGGAGAGTATACATGTCATTAAGTCTTCGCACTTTATTTTCAACAGCATTTGCGGTTATTATCATACTGCTCACGGCTATGCTCAGCTATGTGATCGGCAACCGCTCCACCACTTCTGTGGAAGTCGGTATCGGCAGCTCCCTGGCCGCAGAGGCCAATCAAATGTCTGAGAAGCTTGATCATTTCATGTGGTCACGTTCCGGTGAGATAGAAGTTTTGAGTAAGCTGAATGCTTTTCAAGAGCCCGTGGAACCGGCAGAAGCCGGCGGATTGCTGAATCAGCTGAAGAAGAGTCTGCCTGTATTCACCTGGGTGGGCTTTCTGGATATGACAGGGAATGTGGTAGCTTCCACAGATCGGATTCTACAAGGGACGAATATCAGCCAGAGGCCGGTCTTTCAGCAGGCGCTCAAAGGAACCTTCATCGGGGATGTCCACGATGCGGTGCTGCTCTCTAAGCTGCTGCCTAACCCTACGGGGGAAGCCCTGCAGTTTGTTGATGTGAGCGTTCCGGTGATGGATAAGCAAGGACAAACAAGCGGCGTGCTGGCGGCACATCTTAGCTGGGAGTGGTCACGCGAGGTCGAGGCCTCCATAGTGAATCCGCTCAAGGAACGGCTTAAGGGCGTGGAGGTGTTCGTGGTCAGCAAGAAAGATGACACTATTCTGCTGGGACCCGAAGCCTTCACTGGTAAAAGAATGACGGATGCGGTCCTGCAGCAGGCCCGCAGCGGCAAGAGCTCTTACGTAATTGAACAGGAGCGGGGCCGTGACTCCTATTTAACGGGATACGCCTACGGTGATGGTTACATGAACTACCCGGGACTTGGCTGGACGGTAATCATCCGTCAGCCGGCAGACATCGCTTTTGCCTCGGTTCATCAGCTTGAACGCTTCATATTGATCAGCGGTCTGCTTACCGCAGCAGTCTTCGCACTAATCGGCTGGCTGCTGGCCGGATGGATCAGCCGTCCGCTGAGGGATATCACCCGTACAGCCGACCTGCTCAGCTCCGGCGCCGATGTGGAGATCCCGGCCTCTACCCGTTTCAAGGATGTGGCGATTCTGTCGGCCTCGCTGCGGAGCCTGGTGAACAACCTGACCAAGACAGAGACCAAGCTGAGCTATATGTCGGACATGGCGCTGCATGATAAGCTTACCGGCTTGCCCAACCGGGCAGCGCTGGATGAGTTTCTCACCCATGCGGTCAGTAAGGCCAAGCAGAAACGGACGACACTAAGCTTTTTGTACATGGATCTGGACGGCTTCAAAAAAGTGAACGACAGCTTTGGCCATGCGGTTGGAGATGCTCTGCTGCAGGAGGTTGCCTTCCGGCTGATGGATTGTACGCGGGACAATGAGATCGTTGCCCGGTTGGGCGGGGATGAATTCGTGATTATTCTGAATACCTCAGCGGCCAAACCGATGAAGGAAGCGGAGGTGGTGGCTTCGCGGATTATCAGCAAGATCAACCAGCCGATTGTGATCAAAGGCGAGGAGCTTCATGTAGGCTGCAGCGTAGGTGCTGCTGTATGGACTCCGGACGGCGGAGATACCACCCTGACCCTGCGGCTCGCAGATGAAGCGCTATATATCTCCAAGCGGAGCGGGAAGAACCGGATCACCTTCGAGGCGGCATCTTAGGATCAGCAATCACAAGCAGACAGTAACAACTAACAACCTTTTATCAGCAGGACAGGGGGCTCCTCTTGTGCCGGATAAAAGGTTGTTTGACGTTATCTCGCTACTGTCAGCGTAACCGCTTACGTGGATTGGACCATCTTTTTATCCACAGGAATCCTTCGTCATCCCGGAAAAACTTAATGCCTATCCAGCTCAGTGGTGTCCAAATTTCCTTGAAATAATATGAAGGCATAGTAAATTAGTCCCTCCGATATAGTTAATTATTACTAGTTTAAGCCAGGATAGAAGATTTAACAATACATTTTATTACATATTAATCCCATATTCTGCGTTCGCTCAGTTTTTTTGGGACTACAGGCATATGATGAAGAGGAATTGAAGCTGGGCATGTGCGTAAGAAAGGAGGGCTATTGATGAATGGAGGTCTGAGAACGTCAACGGCTACCATACTGGTATTGTTTATTTTGCTGATTATTATCCTTAGCGTATTTTAGCGGAAGGGGATCTAGGGGGTTATTGAAACAGTGCCGGGGCATCCGCTCCGGCACTGTTTGCATACGTATAAGCCGCAGCTCGCTTCCATATACATCATAACAGGGATAAGCACAGGCAGTTTGGCAGGGCGGCGCATTTAATATAGTAGGAAAGGAAGTGATGCAATGACAAGCTCCGAATTTATCACCCGGATCGCTTCCTTCGCTATAGCCGATATGCAGAGCAGCCATATCGCAGCTTCGCTGACGATTGCCCAGGCGGCGCTGGAATCCGGCTGGGGAACGAGCGGCTTGACGCAGAAGGCCAATAATCTGTTCGGCATCAAGGGCAGCGGGCCTGCGGGCACCCTGCCGTTCCTGACAACGGAATACAGGAACGGCCAAGCTGTACAGGTAACTGCTCCATTCCGTTCGTATAATAACTGGGGAGAATCTATAGCGGATCATTCCGCGCTGATTACCGGGGGAGTCTCCTGGAACCCCAAACTGTACAGCAAGGCCATTGGAGTAGACGGCCAAACAGCTGCCCGCGAGATTGCTGCTGCAGGCTATGCAACGGACCCGGATTATGCAGCCAAGCTGATACAGATTATGAATTCATATAACCTGTATCAATATGACGAGCTGAAGGAGGATGAAGAGATGTCCGCTGAAGATAAACAAAAAATTGCGGCGCTGGAAACCGAGCTGCGGGAGCTGAAGGAGCTGCTGGCAGGACTGTCTGTCAGCAGAGATACACTGAAGACCGGCGTTCAAGAGCAAGGCCAGTCCATTAAAGGTGTAGCGGAGCGGCTGGCTGTCATTGAGGGTCGTACAGTGATGAATGTGCCAGCCTGGGCTGAGCCCGCAGTACAGGCAGCGTCAGCAGCCGGTCTGCTGGATACGCCATCCGGCGGCAGCTATGACTTTTACCGGATGCTGACCGTATTGAACCGCGCCGGTCTGCTGGTTACCAGCAAGGGGGCGTAGCCGTTATGTACAATGATGCACTTAATAGTGTACTAGCTTTTGCATCCGTATTGGCGGTATTCGTCATGGCGCTGGTGCAGCTCGTTAAGAACAGCGTGAACCTTCCGCGCAATGTGGTTCCTGCGGTGGGGCTGGTCATCGGCCTGCTGGTAGGAGCGGCTGCGTACCCTTTTACAGATATGAATCTCATTCTTCGTCTATGGGCAGGAGGCTTGGCCGGATTATCGGCAACGGGACTATTTGAACTGGCGTTCAATAAGCGGAGTGGAACTACCAAAGGAGAGTAGGACAGTACCGGCTACGTGAGAGAACATAAACTGAGAGATAATAAAATAGGGTGCAAGGAATGGTAATTACATCCAATCAACTTGGTAGGAACGCAAATATACTAATAAAGAAGAAAGGAGGTGCTTGATATGGGAACTTATGTTGATGGAAGAACCTCACAGAATGCCAGTACTGCCAACTCTATTGCAATTCCAATTCTAGTAATTAATACTCCGCAGCTGTTCGGACAAATTGGCCTGATTACGGCTGGAGTAGGCACGAATCCACGTGTACTTCTGAAAGGAACAGTTTCGGTTTCGCTCCCTCTTGCACTGGTTGGCATCACTGTAACCATCGTTAGAGGAACGCTGGCTACGGACCCTGTCGTGTATTCCGCTACTTCCACTTTCAGCCTTAGTGTTCTGGCTCCGCAGGTGATCACCTTCTCTGCAGATGATTTCCTCCCGACGATTACTCCGCAGTTAACCTATACTGCGTTTATCAGCTCGAATCTTTTGGGTACAATTCGTGTGGGTCCGGAGAGCTTCGACGGCATTCTGGTGTCTGATTAATCAATGGGCTGTGGGACATCCTGCTCTGCTCTAACGTCCGGGCGGGCAGGATGCCCTTGTACATACGCCCCAAATTATGTCCTTTTCGCCCAATCTGATAAGGCCGCTTGCTCATATGCTATTCTGTAGTCAACATTATGAAGGAGGTAATCTCATGGGTGCAGATTGCGGATACGGTGGCAATGTAGGCGGCGTGAATACTTGTGGAGTAAGTCCTTGGACATCGACAGGCGCGATTCTGGTTCTTTATATCCTGCTCGTTATTATTCTGAGTGCCTGCTTCTACTAGGAGATCCAATCAGTCAGCGCGGTCCCGGTAATCCGGGGCTGCTCTTTTTGCGGTGCTGGATGGACAAGCCTTGCTGCCTGACGGTAAAATTAATTCGCCTTGCCCTGACAGGATGTGCGATAATAGAAGTCATTGTCTTCAGGGCAATCAGTGCTGGCATGAAAGAGGTGTACGATGGAAGAGAAGGAAAAGATATATGCCATCCTTAAGCGGATTGAAGCGGAACAGCCGGTTAATCAGGAGGTAATGCAACTGGAAGCCGAAGCCTTCGCCGATATTATGGAGGAGCTCATCGACAGCCGGATGGTGGAGAATGTTAAGATCTCCAGAGCAGGCAGCGGGATTGTGACGGTTAGAACCACTGATATTAAATTGACCCGGCGTGGTCATGATTTTATTTTATTGAAGGAGTCCGGCCGAATTTGATCGGAATGTAGATGTCATTTACCCGGCACTGAAAGAGGCCGGGCTATTTTTTTTGACTAGGGTCCCGCTTGATTATATATAAAGGGAGGTCCCATGCCGGAGACATAAGGAGTGCTACTTGGTTGTAATCTCTGACAACGCCTTGTCCATCTGCGTTTCATTCGACTGTACGGCTTCGCTGTCCACAGCATCAACTCCGCGGAAGACATTCTTGGTGTTCTGATAAAAGTCAAAGGCAAACTTCTTAATAGCTTCACCATCAGGGTGATTGCGCTCGACAACAGTAGCCTTGAACAGATTGGTCAGCATGTATCCGGCATCCTCGCTATGTGCGAGATAATTTCCGGCGGTGTACTCCTCCACGATCTGGGATTCGAAATCCTTAAGCTCCACAGCCGACGGAGTGTACGATTTCGCCAAAACTTCTGCAGCATCTGCTTTTTGTGTGGGCTCCGTATCCGTAGTCGCGATTTGCTGGATCGCAGATTCCCAGTTCACTGACCCCTTCCCGGTGGAGGGTTCAGTTACAGGCGCAGGGGTTGACTGGACTGCTGTCGGCTGCGCTGCCCCGGTGGGAGTTGGGGCGGCTTGATTAGCCGGAGCGTTGCAGCCTGCGGTCAGTCCAATGACACCGCCGAATACGATCACTAGGGCGAGGGACGATATCTTTTTATACAAGGGCTTCTTCATAGCGGTTCCTCCTGAATCTATCTGATATCCATATACTATATATGTAACCTTGTCCGGGTAGATTGAATTAATATGTATGTAAAATGAAGCGGAAACTGGAAAATCGCTGACGTCAAGGCAGCCGAAAACTGCGGGCGGTATTCCGGAAATTCAGCCTCCTGGAAGCTTGTGTTCAAGATCAATAAGGTCAAATGACAAGCTGAAATGAAGTAGAATAATACATTTGATTCTGGTACAATCTATATATTAAGTTTGAAGGAGCGGAGCACATGGATAGTGATTTGGTACAATTATTGCGGTCTGTTATTCGGGAAGAGTTAGTTTCCGTTAAGGATGATATGTCCTCCGTTAAGGATGATATGTCCTCAGTTAAGGATGACATGTCCTCAGTTAAGGAAGAATTAGTCACTGTCAACGAGCGTTTGGATCGAATAGAGACAGAGCAGCAGAACATGAAGCAAGATCAGGAGCAGATTAAACGTGCTGTGCTGGAAACAAACGAGCGCCTCATCAACGTTGAGTCTTTATTGGAGAATCAGCACAGAATTATCGAACTTCTCTCAGCGCGCTCCATTGAGCAGGAAGCCAAGCTGAAGCGGATTATCTAAGTATATACACAGCAAGCCCCCGCACCTTGATTTCAAGGCGGGGGCTTTTATGCATAGAACAAAAATCGAGGCTCCCTTTCGGGAGCCTCTTTCATGGGAGAGGAGAAACCGGACGAAGAGCTTATGGGGAAACGTAAGCCTGCTCCGCGGTTGTCTACGACATTTTGTGATGTCGATAGTTACAGGATGACCCGTTTACGGGAGTTTTATACATTTGCTTACGAATATTCTTCAGCTCCGCATTGTGACAAACTCGGACAATCTTTTTATTTCATGGAATAATTGTGGTACTATAGGCTTGGACTTATGCCCTGAAATGGCATAGTAATGTAGAGACATAAAAGCTAAAAAGCAGGTGGATGATCGGTGAGAGTCATATCGGGAAGTGCAAAAGGCAGGCCGCTTAAAAGTGTTCCAGGCAATGGCACACGGCCTACTACCGATAAAGTGAAGGAAGCGTTATTCAGTATGATCGGGCCTTATTTTGAAGGGGGTACAGTGCTTGATCTGTATGCGGGTACTGGAGGCCTGGGGATCGAAGCCCTTAGCAGAGGGATGGAAGCCGCAGTGTTTGTGGACATGGAGCAGAAGGCGATTGACACGGTGCGCGCAAATCTGAAGGCGGCCCGGCTGGAGGCACAGGCTGAGGTCTACCGCAATGATGCGGGAAGAGCGCTTGGGGCACTTCAGAAGCGGGGGAAAGTATTTGATCTTGTTTTTCTGGACCCGCCTTACCGTATGAAGCATGGAGACGAGCTGATGGTTACGCTGGCGGACAAGCTGCTGTTGAATCCGGATGCAGTGATCGTGCTGGAGCATGAGTCGGGATATAGCTATCCGGAGGACATACCGGGGTTCGTGAGAACAAAGCAATCCGTCTATGGAGAGGTTACAATCTCTATCTTCCGGTATGAGGCTGCTCTTCCAGAGGGTGCCGCAAGAGGCAAGGAGGTTAATGATGAGTCTGCAAATTAGAAAAGAACGTGTCGCCATCTATCCGGGAACCTTCGATCCGGTTACGCTGGGACATATGGACATTATTCAACGGGCCGCCAAGCAGTTCGACAGGCTGATTGTAGCGGTACTGAACAACCTGAGCAAGAATCCGTTGTTCACGGTCGAGGAACGGACAGAGCTTCTGCGTCAGGCGACAGCCGATATACCGAATGTTGAAGTGGACAGTTTCCGTGATCTTCTGGTTAACTATGTGAGGCAAAAGGATGCGCAGGTTATTGTCCGGGGAATCCGGACCGTTACCGATTTTGAATATGAGCTGCAGAATGCTTCTATTAATCATAATCTTGATCCTGAAGCGGAAACTATATTTATGATGACCAATCCGAGATACTCCTATCTTAGCTCCAGTGTGGTGAAGGAGATTGCCCACTTCGGCGGGAAGGTCTCGGATTTTGTAACCCCTGAGGTGGAGCAGGCTATGAAGCTGAAGTTCAGCCGGATGGACGGCGGTTCGAAGTGAACAGCTTCACGGCAGCAGACAGCAACAGCAGAAGCGTAACAAGCAGGGTCTGAAGTCCCAAGATCTGAGGGGACAGAGTCCATATATTCAGCGCAAGGCCCGCTTGCGGCAGGGCAGCTGGGGGAGAACCCGCAAGAACCGGCAGCACCGCAGACTGAATATGGAGCAGCGGTGTCCACAGCAGGATTGTTAACACAAAGGCAATTAGTCCATGCACCAGCCTGACTGCGGTGAACGGGAGGAAGCGGACATTAGCCGCCTTCAGCACAGTCAGTGCCTGGAGCTGGGCGCAGATGCCGCTCCAGGCCAGTCCGGCGGACAGCAGTGCCGGGCCAAGAAGACCGCCTATAACGAAGCCTTCGGGACCTGCTGTAGCTGAAGTCATTGACCGGGCTCCGAGATGAATCTCAAGCATGCTTGCTGTAACCAGAGCCGGCAGCTGAGGGAATAGCCGGGTAACAATACTTACGACAACTGCGAACATGATCATATAGCCGCCTACAATCATCAGGTTCTGTACGGCGGAGGATACGGACTCACCGAGCACCTTGCCGAAGCCCCGTCCGTCCCTTGAACGGGCATCCGCTGCTGCCTGATGGATACGCCGGGGCAAAGATGCTTTTTTGGTGTGGGGGGTGCCGCCGGTAAGGCTGGGATCACTTTCTTGCTGAATAGATGAGGTTATCCTGCGGGAGCCATTGAAGCCGGCGGATAGAATACCTGCGGCTAACCCTGACAGCCAGTGGATGACAAGCAGGGCATACCCGGCGGCAGGACTGTGCAGGAAGGCTGTTCCGACCACAATAAGCAGCGTGACTGGACTGGCATAATGTACGATAGCCGCCAGGCGTCCGGCCTCCTTGTCCGTAATGTCCCCTTGCTTGTGCAACTGCATCACTCCTCCGGCTCCGGCCGGGAAGCCGGCTGTAAGGCCGAGTACCAGCGTCCATCCGCCCGCCCCGGGAAGCCGGAAGCACCGCTTCATCAGCGGCTCAAGCAGGACGCCGATACCGTGCACGAAGCCAGATGCGCTCAGCATCTCTGAGAGGATCAGGAAGGGCAGCAGCGCAGGAAAGACCAGGGTCCACCAGAGCGTAAGTCCCGCAAGTGAAGCCTTGAATGAGGCTTCGGGTGCTAGGACTATTGCTATAGCGAGCAGAATGGCTGCAGCCCCGGGTATAAATGGAGCTGAACCCGACAGGAAGCGTCTGAATCTAAAGTTTATCATTAGAGTTATCCCCTCTTCATAGCTTAGGACATGGGCAGATCTTGTTATCAATTTATGCAGGGGAGACAACCATCATGCCACAGCCGGAGTGAAGCTCCAGGGGATGGTACCACATTCTAAGTGCCGGGGCACATTCCGCAGGAAAGAAGGGGAAGAGACTTGAGGCAGTATAAACGCCGGGTAGGCCTCCGCGCTTCAGCCTATTTATTTTCATTCGTGGTCATTCTCTATGTTGTGGTCTTTATGAACACGCCTTATATTGTATACCAGCCGGGAAGTGCCTCCGAGGTGGCACCGATGATCAAGGTTGAGAATGCCGATCCGCAGGAGCAGGGGACCTTCATGATGACTACGGTCTCTGCAAGCTATGCGAATGTGGCTCTACTAATCGCTTCTGTGTTCAACTCGAATGCCGAGGTAGTATCGAAAGAGACCCGCTTGCAAGATAAGACGGAGCAGGAATATGCGGCGGAGCAGGTATTCTATATGAATAGTTCACAATCCTACGCCGTGCAGGCAGCTTATCATGCGGCAGGTGTACCCTATGCGGATGTCGTGGATTATCTGTATGTGTTCTCCGTACCTGAGGCTGCGAATCAGGACCGGTTCAAGCCCGGGGACAAGATCATCAGTGTAGGCGGGCAAAAGGCAGCCGATCCGGCCGCTCTGTCCAAATTGCTGTCTGTTCATCAAATTGGGGATACTGTGGAGGTATTACTCCTGCGCGACGGCAAAGAGATCAAGGAGCAGGTCAAGCTGGTGGGGGTCAAGGATAAAGAAGCTGCGGCTGCACGGCCGGGATTCGGAGTCGTTATTGGTGCGGTTCAAAAGGTGGAGCCTAAGGAAGAAGGCAAAGCCGTCAGTTTCGTGGATACTAACGTGGGCGGACCCTCTGCCGGACTGATGTTCACCATGGAAATCTACAACCGGCTTACGCCGGGAGATCTCACCAAGGGCCGGAAGGTGGCAGGTACGGGTACGATAGATGCGGAGGGGAACGTGGGGCCAATCGGCGGCGTGAAGCATAAGATTGTAGCAGCCGACCGCAAGGGCGCGGAGATCTTCTTCGTTCCGCTCAAGAACTATGATGAAGCCAAGGCAAAGGCGGAGCAAATCGGCACGAATATGAAGCTGATTCCTGTCTCAACGCTATCCGATGCCTTGAAATACATGGAGGAGCTGCCGGTCATCAAATCCTGACCGGCGGCTCGAGATAATCACTGTACAGATCGCTGCGCCGCGGGTCGGCATAAGCCCCGGCGAACACAGCGGCCGCCTGGAGGTCCCGCTCCAGCATGGAATGGGTGTAGCGGGCAGGGCTTGTAATCACCGGAAGCGCCGCTGTCTGCTTCATCTGCTTCAGCAGCTCCCGGCCGCTCTCGCGGAACCCGAGAACCCTTATGTAGCCGGGACCCTGAGAGAGAACGGAGGGGGACATCTCTGCTTTGCTGTGGTTCAGCAGGGTGTGGA